>NZ_JBFAJD010000017.1:0-203991 GCF_040655035.1 Streptomyces sp. NPDC050549 | reverse complement strand
TTCTGCCAAGGGCATGGCTGGTTGGCTACGTTCGGGAGGGATAACCGCTGAAAGCATCTAAGCGGGAAGCCTGCTTCGAGATGAGTGTTCCCACCTCCTTTGAGGGGTTAAGGCTCCCAGTAGACGACTGGGTTGATAGGCCGGATCTGGAAGGCGGGTAACCGCTGGAGGTGACCGGTACTAATAGGCCGAGGGCTTGTCCTCAGTTGCTCGCGTCCACTGTGTTGGTTCTGAAACCACGAACAACCCCATTGCCATGGTCACGGCAGTGGTGCGGTTGATGTGTTTCATAGTGTTTCGGTGGTCATAGCGTGAGGGAAACGCCCGGTTACATTCCGAACCCGGAAGCTAAGCCTTACAGCGCCGATGGTACTGCAGGGGGGACCCTGTGGGAGAGTAGGACGCCGCCGAACTCCTTTTAGAGCTCTGGCTCTTGGGCATGCAGCCCAAGAGCCAGAGCTTTTTTGCGTTGGGGTAAGGTCAGGGGGCATCATTGGCACGTTTTCCCACAGGAGGCCCCCGGGTGGAGGTCCAGGAGACCCGCGTCCAGACAGACCGGGTGCTCACCATCCCGAACATCCTCAGCATGGCGCGCCTCGTCGGCGTACCCGTCTTCCTGTGGCTGATCCTGAGGCCCGAGTTCGGAGGCCCCAAGAGCGACACATGGGCGCTCCTGGTGCTGATGCTGAGCGGGATCAGTGACTACCTGGACGGTAAGCTCGCGCGGCGCTGGAACCAGATCAGCAGCCTCGGCCGGCTTCTTGATCCCGCCGCGGACCGGCTCTATATCCTCTCAACTCTCGTCGGACTCACCTGGCGCGAGATTCTGCCAATCTGGTTGACTGCTGCACTGCTGGCGCGAGAGCTGGTTCTGTTGGTAGTGGTGGGCATCCTCAGGCGTCACGGCTATCCGCCGCTGCAGGTGAACTTCCTGGGTAAGGCCGCGACGTTCAACCTGATGTACGCGTTCCCGTTGCTGTTGCTCAGTGACGGAAGTGGATGGCTTCCGTCACTCGCAGCGATTTTCGGATGGGCGTTCGCCGGATGGGGTACAACGCTGTACTGGTGGGCAGGAGTCCTCTACGTGGTACAAGTCCGCCGCCTGCTGCGTGCGGATGCCACGGCCGACTGACCTTGCCGATGGGGCGGTAACAGTCGCTCGATGGCCCGTTGCGCAAAAGTGCGGGACAATCTGGACTGGTGAAGTCGGCTAGACCGTCGTCTCTCAGAGGAGGACGCTTCCGACATGAAGGCCGTAGTGATGGCCGGAGGCGAAGGCACGCGCCTTCGCCCCATGACCTCAAGCATGCCCAAGCCACTGTTGCCCGTGGTCAATAGACCGATCATGGAGCACGTGCTGAGGCTGCTCAAAAGGCATGGGCTCAATGAGACCGTAGTCACCGTGCAGTTCCTGGCCTCGCTGGTCAAGAACTACTTCGGTGATGGCGAAGAGCTCGGCATGGAGCTCTCGTATGCCAATGAGGAGAAGCCACTCGGTACCGCCGGAAGCGTCAAGAACGCCGAAGAGGCGTTGAAGGACGATGCCTTCCTCGTCATCTCCGGTGATGCCCTGACCGACTTCGACCTCACCGAACTGATCAATTTCCACAAGGAGAAGGGTGCCCTGGTCACGGTCTGTCTCACCCGGGTGCCCAATCCGCTGGAATTTGGCATCACCATCGTCGACGAAGAGGGAAAGGTCGAGCGCTTCCTTGAGAAGCCGACCTGGGGTCAGGTCTTCTCGGACACGGTGAACACGGGTATCTATGTGATGGAGCCCGAGGTCTTCGACTATGTCGAGGCCGATGTTCCCGTCGACTGGTCCGGCGATGTCTTCCCGCAGTTGATGAAGGAGGGCAAGCCGGTCTACGGCTTTGTCGCCGAGGGCTACTGGGAGGACGTCGGTACTCACGAGAGCTATGTGAAGGCGCAGGCCGATGTCCTGGAGGGCAAGGTCGACGTCGAGATCGACGGCTTCGAGCTGTCGCCGGGCGTGTGGGTGGCCGAGGGTGCCGAGGTGCATCCCGACGCGGTTCTCCGCGGGCCGCTCTACATCGGTGACTACGCCAAGGTGGAGGCCGGCGCCGAAATCCGTGAGCACACCGTCATCGGTTCGAACGTCGTCGTAAAGACCGGGGCGTTTCTGCACAGGGCGGTCGTGCACGACAACGTGTATGTCGGCCAGCACAGCAATCTGCGTGGCTGTGTAGTCGGAAAGAACACCGACATCATGCGTGCCGCCCGGATCGAGGACGGCGCGGTCATCGGTGACGAGTGCCTGATCGGTGAAGAATCGATCGTGCAGGGCAATGTGCGGGTCTACCCGTTCAAGACGATCGAAGCCGGTGCCTTCGTCAACACGTCCGTCATCTGGGAGTCCAGAGGGCAGGCGCACCTCTTCGGCGCGCGCGGTGTGTCCGGGATCCTGAACGTGGAGATCACGCCGGAACTCGTGGTGCGCCTTGCCGGGGCCTACGCCACGACCCTCAAGAAGGGCTCCACGGTCACCACGGCCCGGGACCACTCCCGAGGCGCCCGTGCGCTCAAGCGGGCGGTCATCTCCGCCCTGCAGACCAGCGCCATCGACGTACGGGACCTGGAGAACGTACCGCTGCCCGTGGCCCGGCAGCAGACCGCGAGGGGCAGTGCCGGCGGAATCATGATCCGGACCACACCCGGGGTGCCGGACTCCGTCGACATCATGTTTTTCGACAGCCAGGGCGCCGACCTCTCGCAGGGGAGTCAGCGCAAGCTGGACCGGGTGTTCGCGCGCCAGGAGTACCGGCGTGCGTTCCCCGGTGAGATCGGGGACCTGCACTTCCCGGCCAGCGTCTTCGACTCGTACACCGGGTCCCTGCTGCGGAATGTCGACACGACCGGAATTGCCGACTCCGGCCTGAAGGTCGTGGTGGACGCGTCGAACGGCAGCGCCGGGCTCGTGCTGCCCAGCCTTCTCGGCAAGCTCGGTGTGGACTCGCTGACGATCAATCCCGGTCTCGACGAGTCCAGGCCGACGGAGACCGCGGACACGCGGCGGTCGGGGCTGGTGCGGCTCGGGGAGATCGTGGCCTCCGCGCGGGCGGCGTTCGGGGTGCGGTTCGACCCGGTCGGCGAGCGGTTGTCGCTCGTCGACGAGAAGGGTCGGATCGTCGAGGACGACCGGGCCCTGCTCGTGATGCTCGACCTGGTGGCCGCCGAGCGGCGCAGTGGGCGGGTGGCGCTGCCGGTGACCACCACGAGGATCGCCGAGCAGGTGGCGGCCTATCACGGGACGCAGGTCGAGTGGACGACGACCTCGCCCGACGACCTGACCAGAGTCGGTCGCGACGAGTCGACCATCTTCGGCGGGGACGGCAAGGCCGGTTTCATCATCCCGGAGTTCAGCAGTGTCTTCGACGGAGCCGCCGCCTTCGTACGACTCATCGGGCTGGTGGCGCGGACGCAACTCACGCTGAGCCAGATCGATGCCAGGATTCCGCGGGCGCACGTCCTGAAACGGGATCTCGCGACTCCCTGGGCCGTCAAGGGACTTGTGATGCGCCGGGTCGTGGAAGCGGCCGGTGATCGCTTTGTCGATACGACGGACGGTGTACGGGTGGTGGAGACCGACGGGCGCTGGGTGATGGTGTTGCCGGACCCGGCCGAGGCGGTTACTCATCTGTGGGCCGAAGGGCCCGACGACGCTTCCGCACAGGCCCTGTTGGACGAGTGGGCGGCGGTTGTGGACAGCGCCGGACGGTAAAACACGGAGCGCGCGCGTGCCGGACATGCCTCCCCAAGGGGGCCTGTCCGGCACGCCGGTGGGGCCATTCGGAGGTACAGGCCACCACGTGCGACGATGTGCGACATGCCGCAGCAGCCCCCCGTTCGGAGCACACCCACGCGCCCTGCGCGTCCGGACGCATCCATGTCGCTGCTCACCAACGTCATGGACCACAGCCTCGACGAGGGGTACGCAGAGGCCGCCGCCCGGAAGAAGGCCGAGGGCGCGAGCGGCATGCCGAAGACCCTCCGGACGAAGCTCGGTCTCGCAGCCGGCTTGGTGCTGGCGGCCCTTGTCGTCACCCTGGGAGCGGCGCAGGCGCGGGTGGCGGCCCCCGTGGTGGCCAAGGAGCGCCAGGAACTGATCGACCGTATCGACAATGAGACCAAGTCGGCGGACAAGCTGGAAGACACCGTAGACACGCTCCGGGACGACGTGAGCGCGCGGCAGCGGGCGGCGCTGAAGACCAGTGGCGGCAGCGGCCAGGCGGACCTGGTGAGCATGCTGTCGGGTGCCACCGCGGTGCACGGCCCCGGTGTGAAGCTCGTCGTCGACGACGCGAAGGAAGCCAGCAGCGGCGGGGGCGACAACCCGCGTGAGACCGCGGACTTCTCCGACACCGGGCGGGTACGCGACCGCGACATGCAGCGCGTGGTCAACGGACTGTGGGCGGCGGGCGCCGAGGCGGTCTCCGTCAACGGGCAGCGGTTGACGGCGCTGTCCGCGATCAGGGCCGCGGGCGACGCGATACTGGTCGACAACAGGCCACTCGTGCCGCCCTATACGGTGCTCGCGGTGGGGGACGGGAAGCGTCTGAGCACGAGGTTCCAGAACGGTGCCGACGGGCTCTATCTGAACGCTCTGGAAGACAACTACGGCATCAGGGCGGCCATCGCCGTGGAGAGCGATCTCCGGCTGCCCGCCGCGCCGAGTGTGATCGTACGTACAGCACAGCCGAGAACTGAGAAGGGCACATCGTGATCGCCGTACTGGGCCTCATCGTGGGAGTGGTGGCCGGAATCCTGGTCCGGCCTGAGGTGCCGGTGGTTGTCGAGCCCTATCTGCCGATCGCCGTCGTCGCGGCGCTCGACGCCGTCTTCGGTGGTCTGCGGGCGATGCTGGACGGCATCTTCGACGACAAGGTCTTCGTGGTGTCGTTCCTGTCGAACGTGGTCGTGGCCGCGCTGATCGTGTTCCTGGGCGACAAGTTGGGCGTGGGCGCCCAGCTGTCCACGGGTGTCGTGGTCGTTCTCGGGATCCGGATCTTCTCCAACGCCGCGGCCATTCGTCGGCATGTCTTCCGGGCGTGACGTCGATGAGCAACGAGGACGAGCAGCCGGAGAACAGGCTGCGCAGGGAACTGCCCGAAGAGGTACCGGCGTCTGCTTCTGCGGAGGCGCCGGTCGCCGAGGAGACGCCTGCTCCCACCGTCACGGGTCGGCAGCGGCTGGTGCAGGGGCTCTGGCCGCCGCGCGCCAGCAGGGCCCAACTCATCGTCGCCGTGCTGCTGTTCGGCCTCGGCTTCGGGCTGGCCGTGCAGGTCGCCTCGAACAGCAACAACGACAGCGCGCTGCGTGGGGCCCGGCAGGAAGATCTTGTGCGCATTCTCGATGAACTGGACGACCGTACTCAGCGTCTTGAGGACGAGAAGCAGGGTCTGCAGAAACAGCGCGACGAGCTGGAGAACAGCTCCGACCAGGCCGAGGAGGCCCGCAAGCAGACCGCCGAGAAGGAGAAGCAACTCGGCATTCTGGCGGGCACCGTGGCGGCGCAGGGACCCGGCATCACGATGACCATCGATGACACGAAGGGAACGGTCGAGGCGGACATGTTGCTCGATGCGGTCCAGGAGTTGCGCGCGGCCGGCGCGGAGGCGATCCAGGTGAACGGCGTACGTGTGGTGGCCGGCACCTATCTGACGGACTCCGACAAGAGCGTGAGTGTCGACGGGAACAAGATCAACGCCCCCTATCGTTTCAAGGTCATCGGCAAGCCGCAGGATCTCGAACCGGCGCTCAACATCCCTGGAGGCGTGGTGCAGACTCTGGAGAAGGAGCAGGCCACCGTTACCGTCGGGCGGTCGAGCAAGATCGTCGTGGATGCCTTGCGGGCCGCGAAGCAGCCTGACTACGCTCGGTCGTCCTCCCGGTGAACCGGGGGTGCATGGGGACCGTCCGGCGAGGGCATGAGGTTGCGGGGGGTCGACGCACCGATTGGGTGGTGCGTGGTGGAAACTGTCTGGTGGATACGGACGTTGTGAGGATGTCCGGGTCGACCGGTGTGTTCAATCAGGGTTCGTCCTGCCCCACGGGCGGGTCTGTTTCGGTCAAGGGGAATCGCCCGTGAAGTTGTTTGCGAAGTTGTTCGGCAAGAGTGCGAAAGAGAGTGGCGACAATCAGACCGCTCGCCATCGCGCACAACCGGACGCGGAGGGCCAGCGTCCGCTGTTCCGTGACCAGGTCGCTGGTCAGGGCACGCCGTCGGTTGACCCTGCGCAGTCCGGCGACATAGGTTTCGGGCAACCGTCAACCTCAAGTACGGGTGGAGGGTTTTCCCCTATGTCGGCCCTGGTGTGTACGAGGTGCGGTAACCGCAACGCGGAGAACAGCCGCTTCTGTTCCAACTGCGGTGCGCCACTGCGCCCCGGTGTGACCCCGGAGCGTGCGTCCGAGACGACGTCCACGATCTCCATCTCCGGTCTCGAGGCCTACGACGCCGAGGTGACCGGGCAGACACAGATGCCGACGCTCTCCCCGGAGGCGCAGGCGGCCGTCGACGCGCTGCCGCTGGGCTCGGCGCTGCTGGTGGTGCGCCGCGGTCCGAACTCGGGCAGCCGCTTCCTGCTGGACGGCGAGCTGACCACGGCCGGCCGTCATCCGCAGAGCGACATCTTCCTGGACGACGTGACGGTCTCGCGCCGCCATGTGGAGTTCCGGCGCGTTGCCGACGGTTCCTTCACGGTCGCCGACGTCGGCAGCCTGAACGGCACGTATGTCAACCGTGAGCGCATCGACTCGGTCCCCCTGGCCAACGGTGACGAGGTGCAGATCGGCAAGTACCGGCTGGTGTTCTACGCGAGCCAGCGGGGTTACTGACCCTCCTCGGACTGAGTCCGGGGGATTCCCCCAGGAAGGTCCATGCTTCAAACACCGAGCGGCGGTGCCGGGCACGGTACCGCCGCCGCGGACACCGGGCTGATGAGCATCGGCACGGTGCTGAACACGCTGCGCGACGAGTTCCCCGAAGTCACCATCTCCAAGATCCGTTTCCTGGAGTCGGAGGGGCTCATCGAGCCGCAGCGGACCCCTTCCGGCTACCGCAAGTTCAGCCCCGCCGACGTCGAGCGCCTCGGCCATGTCCTGCGGATGCAGCGGGACCACTATCTGCCGCTCAAGGTGATCCGCGAGCACCTCGATGCCATGGAGCGCGGGGAGGCCGCCCCGCTGCCCACTGTAGGCCGTCAACGCGACGGCGAAGTCGTCCTGGAGCCCGTGGAGGGCCCCACGGCGGCCCGGATCGGGCGGGCGGAGCTGCTGGCCGCCGCCGGGATCGGCGAGCAGGAGCTCGACGAGTGGGAGTCGTACGGGCTCATCGCTCCACTGCCGGACGGCGTGTACGACGCGGAAGCCGTCACCGTGGCCGGGCTCGTCCTGGAGCTGGGGCGGTTCGGGATCGAACCCCGGCACCTGCGCGCGATGAAGGCCGCTGCGGACCGCGAGGCCGGGCTCGTCGACCAGGTGGTTGCACCGCTGAAGCGGCACCGCAATCCGCAGACCAGGGCCCACGCGGAGGCCCGTACGAAGGAACTGGCGGGGCTCACGGTGAAGCTGCACGCCGCGCTGGTGCAGACCGCGCTCGGCGTGCGCCTGCCCTGAGCCGGGCGGGATTGCGGCAGCCTGATCGGTCACCCGATCCCGGCCCGACTACCCAAACGTCCCGGGCACGGCCTAGGGTTGCTGTGTGAACGAGCTCGATGTCGTAGGTGTCCGGGTCGAAATGCCCTCCAACCAACCGATCGTGCTCCTGCGTGAAGTGGGAGGCGACCGCTACCTCCCCATCTGGATCGGGCCCGGGGAGGCGACGGCGATCGCCTTCGCGCAGCAGGGCATGGCCCCCGCACGACCGCTGACCCACGACCTGTTCAAGGACGTGCTGGAAGCCGTCGGCCAGGAGCTGACCGAAGTGCGCATCACGGATCTGCGTGAGGGCGTCTTCTACGCCGAGCTGGTGTTCGCCAGCGGAGTCGAGGTGAGCGCCCGCCCGTCCGACGCCATAGCGCTGGCACTGCGTACCGGGACGCCGATCTACGGCAGCGACGGCGTGCTCGACGACGCCGGCATCGCGATCCCGGACGAGCAGGAGGACGAGGTGGAGAAGTTCCGCGAGTTCCTCGACCAGATCTCGCCAGAGGACTTCGGGACCAACAGCCAGTGAGACCGACGGCCGGCAGAGAAATGCTGGCATTTGCCACCGGCGTGTGAGAGCGTCCTGCGGCCCGCCGCGAGAGCATTCGGCTAGCCTTTCCCCGCGGTGGGGTACGGGAAACCACTCCTAGGGTGATTATCACTCGGCGTGCCTAGCGTGGCGATCGTTGACGCACCCCTGGTGACTGCCTACCGTCGAGAAGGCAGGTCAAGGACGGAGGTCGGCGTGAGAAGCAGCGGCGACGGTACGGCTGGGGGTGCCCCGGAACGCAGTTTCGGGGACAGTGGCCCGTACCCGCTTCATGGCAGTGCGGCCGATCACGCTCCGCATCGACCCACTGCCGTGCCGAGCAGCGGAGGGGCGACGTCCATGGCGTCCGAGCAGATCGGCTACCGGGGCCCTACGGCCTGTGCGGCGGCAGGCATCACCTATCGGCAACTGGACTACTGGGCGCGCACCGGGCTCGTCGAGCCCAGCGTGCGGCCCGCACACGGGTCGGGGACGCAGCGGCTCTACAGCTTCCGCGACGTAGTCGTCCTGAAGATCGTCAAGCGGTTCCTCGACACGGGTGTGTCGCTGCAGAACATCCGCAGCGCCGTTCTGCACCTGCGGGAGTGCGACTTCCGCGACCTGGAGCGCATGACGCTCATGAGCGACGGCGCCACGGTCTACGAGTGCACCTCGCCGGACGAGGTCCACGCCCTGCTCCAGGGCGGCCAGGGGGTCTTCGGGATCGCCGTGGGCGTGGTGTGGCGGGATGTGGAGAGCGCCCTGTCGCAGCTGCACGGGGAGCGCGTCGACACCGGCGAGACGCTTGTCGGGGTCAACCCCGCCGACGAACTGGCCAGGCGGCGCAACCGGGCCGTCTGAGGGCCCGGCAGGAGCTGTGGCGGGGCATTGTCAGTGGCGTAGGGCAGCATCGGAGATGTGAGAACCGCGCCCACGATCCTGCATCTCGACATGGATGCCTTCTTCGCCTCGGCGGAGCAGGCGTCCAAGCCGAGCCTGCGCGGGAAGGCCGTCGTCGTGGGCGGGCTCGGGCCGCGCGGGGTGGTGGCCACCGCGTCGTACGAGGCACGGGTCTTCGGGGTGAACTCGGCGATGCCCATGGCCCAGGCGCGCAGGCTCGCTCCGAATGCCGCATATCTCGTGCCCCGCTTCGGCTTCTACCGGTCGATCAGCGAGCAGGTGATGGCGCTGCTGCGGGCGCTCTCGCCGCTCGTGGAGCCGTTGAGCCTGGACGAGGCGTTCGTGGACCTGGAGGCCGGGGAGGCCGCCTGGGACGCCGAGTCCGCGCGGCGGGCCGGGGAGCGGCTGCGCGCCGACATACGGGCGGTCACGGGGCTCACGGGCTCGGTCGGCCTCGCCGCCTCCAAGATGCTCGCCAAGATCGCCTCCGAGCGTGCCAAGCCCGACGGGCTGGTGCTGATCGAGCCCGGGAGCGAGCGGGCGCTGCTGGGACCGTTGTCGGTGCGCACGCTGCCGGGGGTCGGACCGGCGACGGGCGACCATCTGCGGCGGGCCGGGATCACCACGGTCGACGAGATCGCCGAGGCGGGCGAGGACGAGCTCGTGCGACTCGTCGGCAAGGCGCACGGGCACGCGCTGTACGCCATGGCGCTCGCGCACGACGAGCGGCCCGTGGTGGCCGAGCGGGAGACCAAGTCGGTGTCGGTCGAGGACACCTACGACGTGGACATCCACGACCGGATCCGGGTGGGCCTGGAGGTGCAGCGCCTCGCCGACAGGTGTGTACGGCGGCTGCGTGGCGCCGGGCTGTCGGGGCGGACGATCGTGCTCAAGGTGCGGCGGTACGACTTCTCGACGCTGACGCGCTCCGAGACGCTGCGCGGGCCCACCGACGATCCGGGGGTGGTGCGGGAGGCCGCGGCGCGGTTGCTGGACTCCGTGGACACCACGGGCGGGGTGCGGCTGCTCGGGGTGGGGGTCTCCGGGCTCGCCGACTACACGCAGGAGGACCTGTTCGCGCAGGCGGCGGGCGAGCAGGCCGACCTTCTTGAGGAGGAGCACGCGGAGGAGGAAGAGGGCGGGGAGCAGACGGCGCCCGTCGAGCGGCGCTGGCCCTCGGGCCACGATGTGCGCCACTCCGGGTTCGGGCACGGGTGGGTGCAGGGCAGCGGGCTGGGGCGGGTCACCGTGCGATTCGAAACGCCGGAGGACGTGGGGCCCGGGCGGGTACGGACCTTCCGGACCGACGATCCCGAGCTGGAGCCGGCGGAGCCGCTGCCGTTGGTGACGCGGGACGCGGGTGAACCGACCGCGGCATCAGGGCAGTTGGTGGCACCGCCCCCGGAGAATCGAAGACCCGCCGCCCCTCCCGCTGCCTCGGCTCAGGTGTCGTCCGAGCCCGCCAGTTTGCCGAAGTCGCGGTCCGGGAGGGAGGGCGGTGGGGCCACGTCGAGGCCGTAGTGGTGGTAGAGCTGGAGTTCCTGGTCGGGGGAGAGGTGGCGGCCCACGCCGAAGTCGGGGGCGTCCTTGATCAGGGAGCGGTCGAACGGGATGTGCAGGGTGCCCTCGATCAGTTCGCTGGGCTCCAGGGGGACGAAGGCGTCCCTGGAGAACAGGCCGGTACGTATGGCCGCCCACTCCGGTACACCGGTCGCGTCGTCGAGGTAGACCTCGTCGATCGTGCCGATCTTGGCGCCGGTGCGGTCGAACGCCTTGCGGCCGATCAGGTTGCGCGGATCGATATCGGTCTGCACGGGCCCTCCTCCTGGTCGCAACTCATTCGTAAACTCTACAAAAGAGCACATTCGGGCCGGTGGCCACTCGAAAGCTCGGCTGCACCGCTCGCTGGTAGGCTGGCGAACGGCTGCTGACCCCGTGCGGGAGAGTCCTCCAGACTTCATCGGAGGCGCCGAAGGAGCAAATCCTCCCCGGAATCTCGCAGGCTCACGTACCGCACGGACGAGGTCACTCTGGAAAGCAGGGCGGGAGCCGGCGACGGCCCCCGCTCTCACCGACGGTGAAAGCCGGTGACCCTCGGGTGACCGGTGAAGCTCTCAGGTTGAGATGACAGAGGGGGAGGCCGTCCGGCACCCCACTGTCGTGGTGCCCTCGAAGGTCGTGTCCGACCAGGAGGCCTCCCAAAATGACCGCCCCTCGCACTTCGCTCTCCGAGCTCGAACAGGGCATCCCGTTCGAGCAGCGCCACATCGGTCCCGACCAGGAGGCGCGGGCCAAGATGCTCGCGCAGGTCGGCTACGGCTCGCTCGACGAGCTCACGGCCGCCGCGGTCCCCGATGTGATCAAGAACGCCGACTCCCTCGACCTGCCGGGCGCCCGCACCGAGGCCGAGGTGCTGGCCGAACTGCGTTCCCTCGCGGACCGCAACGAGGTCCTCGGTTCGATGATCGGGCTCGGGTACTACGGGACCTTCACCCCGCCTGTGATCCTGCGCAACGTCATGGAGAACCCGGCCTGGTACACGGCCTACACGCCGTACCAGCCGGAGATCTCCCAGGGGCGGCTCGAAGCCCTGCTGAACTTCCAGACCATGGTCGCCGACCTCACCGGGCTGCCGACCTCCGGCGCCTCCCTGCTCGACGAGGGGACGGCCGCCGCCGAGGCCGTGGCCCTGTCGCGGCGTATGGGCAAGAACAAGAAGGGTCTGTTCCTGGTCGACGCCGACGCGTTGCCGCAGACCGTCGCCGTGATCGAGACTCGTGCGGAGCCGGCCGGTGTCGAGGTCGTCGTCGCCGACCTCAGCGAGGGCATCCCGGCCGAGATCGCCGAGCGTGAGATCAACGGCGTGCTCGTGCAGTACCCGGGCGCCTCCGGTGCCGTACGCGACATCAAGCCGCTGATCGAGCAGGCGCACGAACTCGGCGCGCTCGTCACCGTCGCCGCCGATCTCCTCGCGCTCACGCTGCTGAAGTCGCCGGGCGAGCTGGGAGCGGACATCGCGGTCGGTACGACGCAGCGCTTCGGGGTGCCGATGGGCTTCGGCGGCCCGCACGCCGGATACATGGCCGTGCGCGAGAAGTTCGCGCGCAGCCTGCCCGGGCGGCTCGTGGGCGTCTCCGTCGACGCCGACGGACACAAGGCCTACCGCCTCGCCCTGCAGACCCGCGAGCAGCACATCCGCCGTGAGAAGGCCACCAGCAACATCTGCACCGCCCAGGTGCTCCTCGCCGTCATGGCCGGGATGTACGCCGTCTACCACGGACCCGAGGGGCTCAAGGGCATCGCGCGGCGGACGCACCGGTACGCCACGATCCTCGCTGCCGGGCTCACCGCCGGTGGTGTCGAGATCGTCCACGGCGGCTACTTCGACACGCTGACCGCGCGCGTTCCCGGCCGGGCCGCCGAGGTCGTCGCCGCCGCCCGCGAGGACGGGGTCAACCTCCACCTCGTGGACGCCGACCAGGTGTCCATCGCCTGCGACGAGACCACCACGCGCGCCCAACTGGTCGCCGTATGGACCGCGTTCGGCGTCGACGGAGACATCGAGGCGCTCGACGCGACCGCCGAGGACACGCTGCCCGAGGCGCTGCTGCGGAACGACGCGTACCTCACGCACCCCGTGTTCCGGGACCACCGTTCCGAGACCGCGATGCTGCGCTACCTGCGCAGGCTCGCCGACCGGGACTATGCGCTCGACCGGGGCATGATCCCGCTGGGCTCCTGCACGATGAAGCTCAACGCGACCACCGAGATGGAGCCGGTCACCTGGCCCGAGTTCGGGCAGCTGCACCCCTTCGCGCCCGCCGAGCAGGCGCAGGGATACCTCACGCTCATCAGGGAGCTGGAGGACCGGCTCGCCGAGGTCACCGGGTACGACAAGGTGTCGCTGCAGCCCAACGCCGGTTCGCAGGGCGAGTTGGCCGGGCTGCTGGCAGTGCGCGGATACCACCGGGCCAACGGCGACGAGCAGCGGACCGTGTGTCTGATCCCGTCGTCCGCGCACGGCACCAACGCCGCCAGCGCCGTCATGGCCGGCATGAAGGTCGTCGTCGTGAAGACCGCCGAGGACGGCGAGATCGACGTCGAGGACCTGCGGGCGAAGATCGAGCAGTACCGCGACGAACTCGCCGTGCTGATGATCACCTACCCGTCCACGCACGGGGTGTTCGAGGAACACGTCGCCGACATCTGCGCGCAGGTCCACGAGGCCGGCGGGCAGGTCTACGTCGACGGCGCCAACCTCAACGCCCTTGTGGGGCTGGCCAAGCCGGGCCACTTCGGCGGCGACGTCTCGCACCTGAATCTGCACAAGACGTTCTGCATTCCGCACGGCGGCGGTGGGCCGGGTGTCGGGCCGGTGGGCGTGCGCGCGCATCTCGCGCCGTATCTGCCGAACCACCCGTTGCAGCCTGCGGCCGGGCCGGAGACGGGAGTCGGGCCCATCTCGGCCGCGCCCTGGGGCTCGGCCGGCATCCTGCCGATCTCCTGGGCGTACGTCCGGCTCATGGGCGGCGAGGGGCTGAAGCGGGCCACGCAGGTGGCCGTGCTCTCCGCCAACTACATCGCCAAGCGGCTCGAACCGCACTACCCCGTGCTCTACACCGGGCCCGGCGGGCTCGTCGCGCACGAGTGCATCATCGATCTGCGGCCGATCAGCAAGGCGACCGGTGTCTCCGTCGACGACATCGCCAAGCGGCTCATCGACTACGGCTTCCACGCGCCGACGATGTCGTTCCCGGTGGCCGGTACGCTGATGATCGAGCCGACCGAGTCCGAGGACCTGATCGAGCTGGACCGGTTCTGCGAGGCGATGATCGCGATTCGCGGGGAGATCGAGAAGGTCGGGGCGGGGGAGTGGCCGGCCGAGGACAACCCGTTGCGGAACGCGCCGCACACCGCCGCCGCGCTCGGCGGGGAGTGGGGGCACGCCTACTCGCGCGAGGAGGCTGTCTTCCCGGCGGGTGTTTCCGTTGCCGACAAGTACTGGCCGCCTGTGCGGCGGATCGACCAGGCTTTTGGCGACCGGAACCTGGTTTGTTCCTGCCCGCCGTTGGATGCGTACGAGGACTGAGTTCCTCGGTTGCTGCGCCGTCGTGGCTGGTCGCGCCCCGTGGCGGAGCCACAAATCGATACAGCCCCGCGCCCCAGGAAAAGGGGCGCGGGTGCTCACGCGGGATACGAGTGGGTCTGGGTTGCCTTGACCGTTGCCCAGACCGACGCCCCCTGATGCAGGTCCAGTTCGGCCGCTGCCGGTGTCGTCAGGTCTGCCGCCAGGGGGAGTTCACCGGTCAGGTCGACGCGGATCTGGTCGCCGTGGGTTTCCAGGCCCGCTACCTCGCAGTGCCAGAGGTTGCGGGCGCTGGCGCCGGTCGGGCGGTCTCGGAAGAGAGTCACCGCGCTTGGTGGGAACGCCACGAACACCTCGCCGGTCAGGTGCTCCGTGGTGGTGATCGTGGGGCCGGCGTCGAGCGTGACCGTGTGGCCGTCGGCGAGGCCCTTGTAGAGGTTGAGGCCGACGAGTTGGGCGATGTAGTCCGTGCGTGGGTGGCGGGCGATGTCGGCGGGGGTGCCCTGCTGGACGATCGTGCCGTGCTCGATCACCACCAGTCGGTTGGCCAACACCATGGCGTCCAGGGGGTCGTGGGTGACCAGGACGGCTACCGCTTCGAACTCCGCGAGATGGCGGCGGAGTTGGGCTCGTACGTCCAGGCGGGTGCGGGCGTCCAGGGCGGCGAGGGGTTCGTCGAGGAGCAGGAGGCGTGGGCGGGTCGCCAACGCCCTTGCCACGGCAACGCGTTGGGCCTGGCCGCCGGAGAGTCTGCGGGGCTTGGTGCCCGCGTGCTCGGTGAGGCCCATCCTCTCCAGCCACTCGGCGGCGATGGCCCGGGACTCCGCCTTGGTCGCGCCCTGGCAGCGCGGGCCGAAACCGACGTTGTCGAGGGCGGTGAGGTGCGGGAAGAGGAGGTAGTCCTGGAAGACGACGCCTACCGGGCGGAACTCCGGCGGCGTACGGTCCAACTCCGTGCCGTCCAGCCGTAGATGACCGTCCGTCAGGCGAACCAGGCCGGCCAGCGCGCGGAGCGCGGTCGTCTTGCCCGCGCCGTTGGGGCCGAGCAGGGCGACTACGTCGCCGGGTGCCGCGCTCAGCTCGACGTCGAGGCGGAACGTGCCGCGGTCCACGACGAGACGGGCGTCGAGGCCCTCGTCGGCTGTGGTGATGAGGTCGCTCATGATGTGGTCATCCAGCGGTCCCGGAGCCCCGCCAGGACCGCGATCGACACGGCCAGCAGGACCAGGCTGAGGGCGATGGCCGCTTCCGGGTCGTTCTGGAGGGCCAGGTAGACCGCGAGGGGCATGGTCTGGGTGCGGCCGGGGAAGTTGCCGGCGAAGGTGATCGTCGCGCCGAACTCGCCCAGCGCGCGGGCCCAGGCGAGCACCGAGCCCGCCGCGATGCCCGGGGCGATCAGGGGGAGCGTGACCCGGCGGAACGCCGTGAAGCGGGAGGCGCCGAGGGTCTGGGCCGCCTCCTCGTAGCGCGGGTCGGCGGCGCGCAGCGTGCCCTCGACGCTGATGACCAGGAACGGCATCGCCACGAACGCCTCCGCGACCACGACACCGGTCGTGGTGAAGGGGAGCGTGATGCCGAACCACGAGTCCAGCCACTGGCCCACGACACCGTTGCGGCCCAGCGCCAGGAGCAGCGCCACGCCGCCCACCACCGGGGGCAGGACCAGTGGGAGGGTCACCAGGGCCCGGACGAGGCCGCGGCCGGGGAACTCCGTGCGGGCCAGCAGCCAGGCCAGCGGCACACCCAGGACCAGGCACACTGCCGTCGCCAAGGTCGCGCTCAGCAGGGAGAGTCGCAGCGCCTCCCAGACCTCCGTGCTGGTGAGTTGTGACGGCAGCGACCGCCAGGGGGCCCGTACCAGCAGGGCGAGCAGCGGGAGGAGCAGGAACGCCAGCCCTACGAGCGCGGGCACCAGCAGGGGCAACGGCACCCCGTGTCCGGACATCCGGACACGGCGACGCCGCGGGCCGCCCTTCAGGGTCTCGGCCGCGGCGTCGGAGGTGTCGAGCTTGGTCATGGCTTGAGGAAGCCCGCCGCGGACAGCACCTTCTGGCCCTCGGCGGACTGCACGAGCGCGATGAACGCCTTGGCGGCGACGGCGTTGGGCGCGTTCTTGAGGAGGACGATCGGGTAGTCGTTGATCGCGTCGGCGGACTCGGGGAACTCCACGCCCTGCACCTTGCTGCCGGCGGCGTGCACATCGGTCTTGTAGACGACCGCGGCGTCGGCCTCCTTCAGCACCACCTTGTTGAGGGCGGACTTGACGTCGGCCTCGTACGAGACCGGGGTGAGCTTCAACCTGCTTGCCGTCAGCGCCTTTTGGGCTGCCGCGCCGCACGGCACCGTCTTGTCGCAGAGCACGACCTTGAGGCTGGACCTGGTGAGGTCCTTGAGGGAGGTCACCTTGTCGGGGTTGCCCGGCAGGGTGGCGATCTCCAGCTGGTTGCGCACGAAGGTGGCGGGCGTGCCGACGCCGTCGCCCTTGTCCGTGACGATCGCCATGGTCTTGGGGCTCGCGGCGGCGAACACGTCGGCAGGGGCGCCGCCGGTGATGCTCGCGGCCAGGGTGTCGGAGCCGCCGAAGTTGAAGGTGACCTTGGTGCCGGGGTGTGCCTTCTCGAACTCCTTGCCCAGGGTGGTGAAGGACTCCTGGAGCGAGGCGGCGGCGAAGACGGTGACGGTGCCGGACATCTTCGGGGACGCGGACGCCGAGGAGCCGGACTTCGAGGAGGACGAGTCGTCGCTGGAGGAGCAGGCGCTCAGGGCCAGCAGCGCGGCGGTTCCGGCCCCCGCAACCTGCAGGGTCCGGCGGGTCCGACGCGCGGAACGGGTCATCACGGTTCTACTCCTCTGATTCTGCCGATAAGGGGTTGTCGCGCCCTTGCCCGGCCGCAACGGCCGTGCCGTGATGATACTGCCGCATATGCAAGGTGTAGGTCTCCTGTCACATCGCATGAGCTGCACTATTCGCTTGTGAGGTGTGCATGTGCGTTTGTACGGGACTGCCGTCCGGGTACCACACTCCGGGAGGTGATGGCTCGTGACGCTCGCGCAGCTCGACCTGACGGGGGACCTCGCCCGCCTTGCCCGGCTGACCGTGCCGGACCTGCTGAACTGGCCGCTGCACCGGGTCGGGGTCGGCTTCGAGTGCGCCACCAGCGGCACCCAGGTGCACCGCTTCGCGGGACCACGGCTCTACGACGTCCTGCCCGCGGCCGGTCCCGGCTTCGACCCCGTCCGCCGCAAGGACCGGCTGCGCTTCCTCATCGCGGTGAGCGGTACGGACGGGCACCACGCGCTGCTGTCCTGGGCCGAGATCGACCCCGACTTCGCTCATGCCCCAGTTCTGCTCGCTGTGAGCATCGACGACACCCCGCTCGACCGTGCCGGACCGCAACTGGTGCTTCCACAGGACGGTTGCGGGGCCCGGCACATCAGTGGGATCAGTGCGATACGGGTGGACGGGGGTACGGCGCGGCGAATTGGCCAGCGCCGGCCACACCCGGTCGCGGATCGGCGGAAGCTCGGTGAATCGGACGCCCGTCGTGTCCCGCAGGGCGTCGGCGAAGGCGGGCACGACCGGGTTGAAGGGGCTCTCGCTCATCGACTTGGCGCCCAACGGCCCGATGGCGTCCGCCGTTTCCATGAAGTGGACCTCGGCGCGCGGCGCGTCCGTGTACCGCGGGAGCCGGCAGCGGCGGAACGCGGCCGTCTCCACCGCGCCGTGCTCGTCGACGCGGACGTTCTCGAAGAGTGGGGCCGCCTCGACCTGTGGGCGGCCCTGTTGCGCCGGACGGACAGCGCCTAGCCTGCACGTCACAGGGGAGGTCAGGGATGCTGTTGCGTCAGCTGGAGTACCTCGTCGCGCTCGCCCGTGAGCGGCACTTCGCGCGCGCCGCGGCGGCCTGCTATGTCTCGCAGCCCTCGCTGTCGGCCGCGATCCGACGGCTGGAGCACGAGTTGGACGTGCCGATCGTGCGGCGCGGCAGAAAGTACGAGGGGCTGACCCCGGAGGGCGAGGTGGTGCTCGCCTGGGCGCACCGCATCCTGGCCGAACGGGACGCCCTGCACCAGGAGTTGTCGGCCCTGCGCGGCGGCCTGACCGGCACGCTGCGGCTGGGCGTGGTGCCGACCGCGCTGCCCCCCGCCTCCCTCCTCACCACCCCGTTCTGCGAACGGCATCCCCGGGCCCGGGTCGCCCTGGAGTCGCTGTCGTCCGTCGACATCAGGCACGGGCTCGCCGAGTTCGAGCTGGACGCGGCGATGACGTACCTGGACGACGACAGCCTGCGCAACGTCCGCCGCTTCCCGCTGTACGAGGAGCGGTACGTCCTGCTGACGCCCGTCGGCGGCCCACTCGCCGGTGTCAGCAAGGCCAGTTGGGCCCAGGCGGCCACCCTCCCGCTCTGCCTCCTCAACTCGCGGATGCGCAACCGCCGCATCATCGACGAGTGTTTCGCCGCCGAGGGGGCGACGGCCTGCCCGGCGATCGAGTCGGACAGTGTCGCCGGGCTCTACACACTGCTGCCCGGCGGGCGTTGGTCGAGCGTGATCTCGCACGCATGGCTGCACATGTTCGACGTACCGGAGGGGATGCGGGTGGTTCCGCTGAACGGGCCCGCGCACGGTCCCAGAGTGGGACTGGTCGTCGCCCGCAGCGAACCCCAGTCGGTGCTGGCGGAAGCCCTGTTGAAGGTGGCGCGGGAGGCGGGCGTACGCGACGCGCTCGACGAGCTGCTGCACACCTACCTGGGCGACGGACGCTGATAGACGCGGGCTATCCGGGCATAGCAACGTTCGCTTTGACCAGGGCGAATCACTCCGAGGATCGTGAAGTGCACCTTCCGACAACGGAGTTGAGGAGCCGCGACATGGCCAAGGTTCTCTGCGTCCTGTACGACGACCCGACCGACGGATACCCCACCTCGTACGCCCGCGACGGCCTGCCCGTGATCGACCACTACCCCGGCGGCCAGACCACCCCCACCCCGGAGGCGGTCGACTTCACCCCGGGCCACCTCCTCGGCAGCGTCTCCGGTGAACTCGGCCTGCGTGCCTACCTGGAGGGCGCCGGGCACACCCTGGTCGTCACCTCCGACAAGGACGGTGAGGGCTCGGTCTTCGACCGGGAACTGGTCGACGCCGACATCGTGATCTCGCAGCCGTTCTGGCCCGCGTACCTGACCCCGGAGCGGATCGCCGCCGCCAAGAACCTCAAGCTCGCGGTCACCGCCGGCATCGGATCCGACCACGTCGACCTCGACGCGGCGATCTCCCACGGTGTGACGGTCGCGGAGGTGACGTACTGCAACAGCATCAGCGTCGCCGAACACGTCGTGATGATCACGCTGTCCCTGGTGCGCAACTACCTGCCGTCCCACCAGGTCGTGCTCGACGGCGGCTGGAACATCGCGGACTGCGTGGCCCGTTCGTACGACCTCGAAGGCATGCACGTGGGGACGGTCGCCGCCGGGCGGATCGGGCTCGCGGTGCTGCGGCGGCTCGCGCCCTTCGACGTGAAGCTGCACTACACCGACCGGTACCGGCTGTCCGAGGACGTGGAGCGGGAGTTGGGGCTGACCTGGCACGAGAGCGCCGAGGACATGGTGCCGCACTGCGACGTCGTCACCATCAACGCGCCGCTGCACCCCGAGACGGAGGGGCTGTTCGGCGACAAACTGCTCGCGCAGACGAAGCGCGGCGCGTATCTCATCAACACCGCGCGGGCGAAGATCGTCGACCGGGACGCCGTCGACCGGGCGCTGCGCAGCGGGCAGTTGGCGGGTTACGCCGGTGACGTGTGGTTCCCACAGCCCGCTCCGGCGGACCATCCCTGGCGCACCATGCCGCACCACGGGATGACCCCGCACATCTCCGGTTCCTCGCTGTCGGCGCAGGCCCGGTACGCGGCGGGCACCCGGGAGATCCTGGAGGCGTTCTTCGCCGGGCGGCCGATCCGCGACGAGTACCTGATAGTGGACGGGGGCGCGTTGGCGGGGACCGGCGCGCACTCCTATTCGGTCAACAAGTGACGGACGGGATCGTCGCCTTCGGATGACGGCCGGGGCCGCCGCCCGCCTCACACGCGGTCGATATGTACGTTCGTCGACTTCACGCGGGCGGTGGCCTCCATGCCCACCTCCAGGCCGAGTTCCTCGACGGCCTCCCGGGTCAGCAGCGAGACGAGCCGGTGCGGGCCCGCCTGGATCTCGACCTGGGCGGCGACGTCACCGAGCTTGATCGCGGTGACGATGCCGGGGAACGCGTTGCGCACCGAGGTGTAGGAGGTGCCCTCCTCGACGACACCAGACTTCGCCAACTCGACCGAGAACGCGGCCAGATCGACACCGTCGATGAGCCGCCGGCCGCCCTCGTCGCGGTGGGTCCTCACCCGGCCCGCGTCGGCCCACCGGCGCGCGGTGTCGGGACTCACGCCGAGCAGCCGCGCCGCCTGGCCGATTGTGTAGGACTGCATACGCGCCACCCTAGGGCCTGTCCGGCGGGTCAGGTCGCAGGAGGGAGACGACAACGCGGCAGATGTGCGTGCCACACCCCGCGTCCGCGACAGGGCCCGCCTGACAGGCCCTGGGGGCAGAAGCGGAAGTCGGTGGACGAGGGGTTGGCTCTGGGGTATAACGCGATATAGCGCAGGTCGTCGATCGGGGTGAGGGTATGTCGGGTGAGCTGACGGGCACGACCGGGCTGCGGGCCTCGCATGCGGACCGGGACCGCGTCGTGGACGTGCTGACCGGCGCGGCCGGCGACGGACGGCTGACCGTCGAGGAGCTCGACGAGCGCGTCGAGGCCGCCCTGTCCGCCCGCACGCTGGGAGAGCTGGCGGTCCTGACGGCCGACCTCCCGGTGGTGGCGGGCGCGACTCCGGTCGAGGTGAAGGACGTCGCCCGCATCGAGCAGAACGGCGGTTCGACGCGGCGCGGTGACGGCTGGGTGGTGCCGCGCCGGCTGGAGATCCAGTCGCGCCTGGGCGATGTGACACTCGACTTCACACAGGCGGTGATCACCCAGGCCACGCTGCGCATCGACCTGGACATGCACCTCGGTGCGCTGCGGCTGCTGCTCCCGCCGGGCGTCGTCGTGAACACCGACGACCTGGTGCTCAACTACAGCAAGGTCAAGACGCGCGGGCCGGGTGACGGCGGGGCTCCGGTCGGGCTGCGGATAGAGATCGTCGGTCAACTCGGGTTCGGGAAGGTCCTGATACGCCGGACCCGGCGCAAGGTCAGGAAATCCCCGACGCCCTGAGCACCGACCGGGCCGTCTCGTCGTCGATCAGGTGGCCCAGGTGACGTAGGACCTCGGTGCCCTGGCGCAGTGTGCCGCGCTCCATCGAGTGCCGTATGCCCGTGTCCAGTTCGTGCCAGAGGAGGGGGTTGGCGACCAGCACCCGGGGGTCCAGTTCGAGCCACTGTCCGTGCGTGTCCCGCAGGACCAGACGCGCGGAGACATCGCCGTACTGCCGTACGACCGTCAGCGCGTCCGTGCGCACCGTGCGGCGCAGCAGCGGGCTGTCCACGGTGAGCCAGCCGGGGCCCGCAGTGACGCGGTGCGGGAGCAGCACGGCGCAGAGCGCCGCCGACATGGCGAACCACAGCAGCGCGCGGGGCAGGGTCAGGGTTCCGGCGTTCCAGTCGACCAGCAGGGTCATGGAGAGGAAACCGAGCGCGCAGCCCGCCGCCAGCCGGGCGTCGCCACGCCAGTGGCGGTCGCCGGCCGGGTCCGGTGGTGGGCTGCTGTACCGCATGGGGCCGACCGTAGGCCGCCCCGGTCCCGACGCGCGGGCCCCTGACGGGCCTCTTACGCTGCGGGACCGGATTTTGTCGTGTCTCTTACGGTGCCGGCGACAAGGAGGCCCGAACGGTCAGCCCGTGTGGACGCGCGGGCGCCGGGCGCGGTCCGGTTCCGCCTCGCGGAGGACCTCTCGGGTGACCGGGGCGACCTCGCCCTGGCCGAAGAGGAAGAAGCGGAGGAAGTTGGCGAAGGGGTTTCCCTCGGTCCACTCGAAGTAGATGTGCGGGGTGCAGCCGGTGGTGTCGCGGACGTTGAGGAGCAGCGCGGCCAGGGCGTTGGGGATGGAGGACGACTCCAGGGTCAGCACCCGGTAGCGGTTGTGGAGCACCTCGCCGTGGACCGTCAGGCCGGCCTCGAACTCGGAGGCGTCGAGGACCGTCACCTCGACGAAGACGAAGTCCTCCTGCTCGGGCAGGTCGTTGTCGTTGCGGATCTGTTCGATCTTGTCCCGGTACTCGGCCTTGTCGCGGCGGTCGGGTTCGTTGGCGATGAAGCGGATCTTGCGGCTGGCGATGTCCCGGATGAATCGTTCCGCCATGTCGTCGAAGGTCACGCTGGTCACGCGCAGTTCGAAGGCGCGGGCGAGTCGGGACAGCAGGGAGACCAGGATGATGCCGGCGATGAAGCAGGCGCCGATCTTCACACCGTCCGGGCGCTCGATGACGTTCACGACGGTGACGTAGAGGAGGACCGCGGAGACGACCCCGAAGGCGATCGTCCAGTTGCGCTGGCGGGCGCGGCGGGCGGAGATGGTCACCGCGATCGCGGCGGAGGACATGAGGACGAGGACGCCGGTGGCGTAGGCGCCGCCCTGGGCGTCGACGCTGGCGTCGAAGATCCAGGTGACCAGGAACGCGATCAGGGTGAAGACGATCACCATCGGGCGGACGGCCCGCGCCCAGTGCGGGGCCATGCCGTAGCGCGGGAGATAGCGCGGCATCAGGTTGAGCAGGCCGGCCATCGCGGAGGCGCCGGCGAACCACAGGATGGCGATGGTGGAGAGGTCGTAGACCGTGCCGAAGGCGTTGCCGAGGTACTCGTGCGCGAGATAGGCGAGGGCGCGGCCGTTGGCCTGGCCGCCCGTCTTGAACTCCTTCTCCGGGATCAGCACGGTGGTGATGAAGCTGGTGGCGATCAGGAACACGCTCATGATGAGCGCGGCGGTCGTCAGCAGCTTCTTGGTGTCCCGGATACGGCCCTTGGGGTTGTCGTGCGTGTCGTCCGGGTCGCCCTCGACGTGCGGCATGACGGCCACACCCGTCTCGAAGCCGGACAGGCCCAGCGCCAGCTTGGGGAAGACCAGCAGGGACACGCCGACCATGGCGAAGACGTTGCCGTGCTCGGTGGTGAGGGCGCTGGTCCAGTCGGTGACCACATGGGCCTCGGTGAGCACGTGCCACATGCCGACGACCACGACCACCACGTTGAGGCTCAGGTAGATCGCCACCAGGTAGAGGGCGACGCCGATCGCCTCCAGGAAGCCCTTGAGGAACACCGCGCCGAGCAGGGCGACCAGGATCAGCGTGATCAGCATCTGCTTGTCGTGCAGGACGCTGGTCAGGTGCGGGTTCTCCACGAGGTGGGTGGAGGCGTCGGCGGCCGACAGGGTGATGGTGATCAGGAAGTCGGTCGCGGCGAAGCCGAGCAGGGTGAGAACGAACAGCTTGCCCTTCCAGAAGGACAGCAGCCGTTCCAGCATCGCGATGGAGCCCTCGCCGTGCGGGCTCTCCTCGGCCACCCGCCGGTACACGGGCAGGGCGCCGGCGAGCGTCACGATCACGAGCACGACGGTCGCGACCGGCGACAGCAGTCCGGCCGCCAGGGCCGCGATGCCCGGCTGGTAGCCGAGGGTGGAGAAGTAGTCGACGCCGGTCAGGCACATCACCCGCCACCAGCGCTGGCCCTTGTGGGCCTGCTGCTCGGGTTCCGGCACGGACTGCGGCACCTGCTGGCCGCCACCCTTGCCCATGTCGGCCAGGCCCTCCAGCATCCAGGAGCGCAGGCGACTGGGAGGGTGTTCGGTCGTGGTCATGGGCGTACTCCTGGGGTGCGGGTCAGCGTGCGGTTTCTGGCCATCACGCGGACGGCGGCACCAGCGTAAGCGGAGAGTGACGCATGGGCCCACGGATGTCGGGGCCGTGGGCGTCAATCTTCCGTTAAGACTGGCCCGGTGGGCGGAAGGAGCGCATCAGGAAGGGGTGGCCGGGAGTGGTTGGGACCGCGTTGGGCTGTATGGGGGATGTTGGGCGGGCCGTACGGGCCGGTGCACACCGAGCGTGACGACGGGCCGCCTCACACGTCCGCCAGCCTCGCCTCCTCCAGGTCCAGCGACCGCTGCAACCGCCTGCGGGTCGTGTCGCTGATGGCGTGGTCGTCGTAGAGGCGCTGGAGCTCCACCGCTTCCACGGCGATCAGGTCGCGGCGGAGCTGGCGGTAGACCAGGTCGGCGGACTCCGTGGGAGACGGGTGGCCGTTGTGCTCGGCGAGGCGGTCGCGGGCGTCGTCGAGGCGGGCGTTGAGACCGCGGCGGAGCCGGTCGAGGACCACGTCCGGTACGGCTTCCAGCTCGGCGAGTTCGTCCAGGCGACGGATGCCGGCGCCGGCCAACTCACAGCGGGCGGACGCCTCTTCACGTTCCGTGTGGTCGGGTTCCAGTGCGATGCCGGAGCGGCGGACGACGGGTGCGAGCGTGAAGCCCTGCACGACCAGGGTGACCACGACGACCGAGGTGGTGAGGACCAGGATCAGCGGGCGGTCGGTCAGCGCGGCGCCGCTGCTGGTGACCTCCGGGATCGACAGGGCCGCCGCCAGCGGGAGGACACCCCGGGTGCCCGCCCAGGTCAGCACCATCGGCACCCGCCAATTCACCCGGTGCGTCCCGGCCTTGCGCTGCACCACCGCCGACAGCGGGGCCAGCCACAGCAGTCGTACGGCGATCAGGGTGCCCGCCACCGCGAGCGCGTAGAGCGGCCAGGCCCGGTCGCCGTCGGACAGCGCCCGCACCTGCGTGGGCAGCGCCAGTCCGATCAGCGAGAACACCACGCTCTCCAGCAGGAACACCAACGTGCCGTAGACGGCGTGCAGTTGGAGCCGGATCCGGGCGTTGGTGAGCCGGTCGCCGCGACCGCCCAGGACGACCCCGGCGACCACGACCGAGGTCACGCCCGAGGTGTGCGCGCCTTCCGCCAGGACATAGGCCGCGTACGGCGTGACCAGGGCGATCACCGTCTCCAGGACCGGGTCCTCGGTGTGCCGCCGGATGAGTGTCACGGCGTGGGCGACGGCCGCCCCGATGACCGTGCCGCCGCCCGCGAGCACGACGAACTCGCCGCCCGCCGCGCCCCAGTCGGCCGCCGCCGAGGCCACCGCGACGCTCACCGCGACCCGGAACAGCACCAGCGAGGTCGCGTCGTTGAACAGGGACTCCGCCTGCACGAGCATCTGGACCCGGGGCGGCAGCGCGAGCCGCCGGCCCAGCGCGGTGACGGCGACCGGGTCGGTGCTGGCCAGGACCGCGCCGAGCACGAAGGCCATCTGCCAGGACAGCGGGGTCACCGTGGACGCGACCCAGCCCACCGCCGCCGCGGAGGCGACGACCAGGCCGATCGCGAGGATCCCGACCGGCTTCCACACGGCCTTCAGCTCGCGCCACGACAGGTCCTCGGCGCTGGCGTAGAGCAGCGGCGGCAGCACCACCAGGCCGATCACGTCCGGGCTGATCCCGATGGCCGGGGTGCCAGGCAGCAGTGCCACGGCGAGACCGGCGACCACGAGGAGAGAGGGTGCGGGGATCCGCCACCGGCGGGCGAACGTCGCGACCAGCGTCGCGAGTACCACCAGAGCGAGAACCGTACCGACGCCGCGCATGCCGTCCCCTTGTGGTCTTGGACGAGCCCATGCGGACTCCCCGCCGACCAGACTTCCCGGCACACCGCGCACACCGCGCACACCCTAACCCGGCCGTGCGCCGTCAAGACAGTGTCAACGTCCTCGCGGGCGGCGCCAGAGACGCGTCAAGACGTCTGCCCGAAGGACTCTCGGGCGCTTCTCTGGGAGGCGATGAAAGACGTACTACGACGCGGGCGGCTGAAGGTCTACCTCGGGGCGGCCCCGGGTGTCGGCAAGACCTACCGCATGCTCGACGAGGCGCGGCGCCGGGCCGCCCGCGGCGCCGACGTGGTGGTGGGGTTCGCCGAGTGCCACGGGCGCCCCCTCACCGAGGCGATGCTCGACGGCCTGGAGGTCGTGCCCCGGGCCCAATGCGCCTACCGGGGCGGGAACTTCGAGGAGATGGACCTCGGCGCGGTCCTCGTCCGGCGCCCGGAGGTGGCCGTCGTCGACGAGTTCGCGCACAGCAACGTTCCCGGCGGCGGACGCAACGCCAAGCGCCGACAGGACATCGACGAACTGCTCGCCGCCGGCATCGACGTCGTCACCGCCGTCAACGTGCAGCATCTGGCGTCCCTGAAGGACGTCGTCGAGAAGATCACCGGGGTGCCGCAGCACGAGACGGTGCCCGACGACGCCGTACGACGGGCCCAGCAGATCGAGTTGATCGACATGCCGCCCGAGGGTCTGCGGCGGCGCATGGCGCACGGCAACATCTACCCGCCCGAGAAGATCGACGCGGCCCTCGCCAACTACTTCCGGCCCGGAAACCTCACCGCGCTACGGCAGTTGGCGCTGCTGTGGGTCGCCGACCGGGTCGACGAGGCCCTGCACACCTACCGCGCCGAGCACGCGATCGGCGGGGTGTGGGAGACCCGGGAGCGGGTGGTCGTCGCCCTCACCGGCGGCCCCGAGGGCGACACACTCATCCGGCGGGCCGCCCGCATCGCCGACCGGTCCGCCGGCGGCGATCTCCTCGCCGTGCACGTGGCCCGCAGCGACGGACTCGCCGCCGGAGTGTCACACGCCTCGCTCGCCCGGCAGCGCAGGCTCGTCGAGGACCTCGGCGGCAGCTACCACTCGGTGGTCGGCGACGGCGTCGCCACCGCCCTGGTCGAGTTCGCCCGCACCGAGAACGCCACCCAGCTCGTCCTCGGCACCAGCCGCCGGGGCCGCCTCGAACGCTTCCTGACCGGACCCGGAACGGGCGAGACGGTCACCGAACTCTCCGGCGACATCGACGTCCACCGGGTCACGCACGAACGCGCCGGGCGCGGCACCCTGCTCCCCTTCCGCCGCCGTACCCTCTCGACCGTACGGCTGATCGCCGGTCCCGTGGCGGGACTTGTACTGCCGGTCCTGCTCACCGTCTGCCTCGCCCAGGTGCGCGGCACGGTCAACCTCACCAGCGAGGCCCTGCTGTTCCTGCTCGCCGTGGTCGGGGTCGCCTGCATAGGCGGGGTCACCTCGGCGGTCATCGCGTCGCTGACGGCCTCGCTGCTGCTCAACTACTGGTTCATCCCGCCCATCGGCCGGTTCACGCTGGACGACCCCAACGCCCTGTTGGCGCTGGGGGTGTTCACGGTCGTGGCGGCGACAGTGTCCGCCGTGGTCGACCGTTCGCTACGACTGTCCCGGCGCTCGGCGCGGGCCACCGCCGAGGCGGAGACCATGTCCTCCCTCGCGGGCAGTATCGTGCGCGGCGGCCAGACGATCCCGGCCCTGCTGGAACGCACCCGCGAGACCTTCGGCACCGACTCGGCGGAACTCGTCGGCGAACCGCCCGACCACGAGATCGGCGAGGGTGTCACCACCGTCCCGGCGGGCCCCGGCGCCTTCCTCGTCCTGCGCGGGCGCACCCTCTCCTCCTCGGAACGCCGGGTGCTGGCCGCCTTCGCGGCCCATGTCGGCTCCGCCGTCGAAAGGGCCCAACTCGCCGAAGCGGCAGCCGGGATAGAGCCGGTGAAGGCGGCCGACCGGTTGCGTACGGCGCTCCTTCGGGCCGTAGGACACGATCTGCGGACGCCACTCGCTGCGGGCTGGGCGGCCGTCACCTCGCTGCGCGGGCGGGACGTGGAGTTCTCGGCAGCGGACCGGGACGAACTCCTTGCCACCGCAGACGAGTCGATGGCCAAGCTGAACCAACTGCTGGAGAATCTCCTCGACTTGAGCCGCTTGGAGGCGGGCGTCCTTCCCTTCAACCTGCGGGCCACCAGCCTGGAGGAGGTGCTGCCGATGGCGCTCGCCGACGTGCCCGACGTCGATCTGCGGGACGTGGAGGCCATTCCGCCGGTGCTCGTCGATCCGCCGCTGCTGGAGCGGGTGATCGCCAACCTCGCGGGCAACGCGGCCCGGCACACCCCGCCCGGGCGCCGGGTGCTGGTCACCGCCAGCGCGCTGGGCGGGCGGGTGGAGCTGCGGGTCGTGGACCGGGGCCCCGGGCTTCCGACTACCGGTCGCGAGCGGCTCTTCGAGCCGTTCCAGCGACTTGGCGACACCGACAACACCACCGGTCTTGGCCTCGGACTCGCCCTCGCGCGTGGCCTCACGGAGGCGATGAACGGGACGCTGATGCCCGAGGACACTCCGGGGGGCGGTCTGACCATGGTCGTGTCCCTGCCGCTGGCCGAAGGGGCGTGCCGGTCGGATCCGAGCCCTGTGGTCACTCCAGACCGGACACCCTGAAGACGGTCTCCGCGGTCTCGCGTTCGACGCGTTCCGCGACCCGGCGCAGCGCGGTCGTCCCGCACAAGAGCGAGCCGGAGGCGAGGGACTTGTGCGAGTCCTCTGCCAACCGGTGCCACACATCAGGGTTGTTGACCAGCACATCGGGATCGATCTCGACCCGGCTGCCGAACTCGTCCCGCAGCAGCAGCCGTTGAGAGACCCCGTCCAGACAGCGCACGGACACGAGCCGGTCCGTGCGGACGCGCCGCTCGCGCAGCAGCCCGCGTGAGGACAGCCAGCCCTCGCCCGCCCGGACCCGGGCCGGATACAGCACCACGAAGAGCAGTAACGCGAGCGCGAACCAGAGTGCGGCGCGCCAGAGCGTGAGCCGACCGCTGAAGTGGTCGACGATCAGCAGGAGTCCGAGGAGCGCGCCCGTGCAGCGGAACGTGCCGCGCAGGTCACGCGCCCATCGTCGGTCCTCCACCGGTGCCATGGGGGTGACGGTAGAGATCCCCGGCGTACGGAAGCAGGGCCTTGACGGGACTCTGACGGGTGCCCGGTGGTTCTTGACGCCCTCGCAGCGCCCGCGCAGCGGTCGAGCGCAGTTGTCCTGGTCACACACTCGTCAAGTTCGCGTCAAAGAACGCGTGTTCGGCGCGAAGAAGCCGCAAGGAGAAGGAGGAACCCGCGGCGACGGGACCGAACCTGGAGCGCGTCCGCGCGTCCGTACCTTGAAGGAGCCACCAGCATGACCGTTCTCACCGTCCAGCCGGACGAGACGCCCGCCGATGAGGAGCCCCCGGATACCGGCGAGCGCCATCGGCTCACCGCCCTCGCCGGGTTCGCCGCCCTCTCCCTGGACGCCATGGCGTCGGTGGCCTACGGCCCCGAGGCGATCGTCCTCGTGCTGGCCGCCGCCGGCGCGCACGGGCTCGGCTTCACGCTGCCGGTGACGCTCGCCATCGCCGCCCTGCTGGCGGTGCTCGTCGCGTCGTACCGGCAGGTCATCGCGGCATTCCCGGACGGCGGCGGCTCCTACGCCGTGGCGAAGACGCACCTGGGCGCGCGGACGAGCCTGGTGGCCGCCGCGTCGCTGGTGCTGGACTACGTCCTGAACGTCGCCGTGGCCGTCACGGCCGGAGTCGCGGCCCTGACCTCGGCCTTCCCCGGGCTGTACGACGACCGGCTGTGGCTGTGTCTGGCGGTGCTCGTGCTGGTCACGGCGGTGAACCTGCGCGGGATCGTGGAGTCGGCGCGCGCCTTCGTCGTGCCGACCGTCGTGTTCGTCGGGTCCATCTTCGTGCTCATCGCGGTCGGCCTGTTCCGGTCCGCGCCGGTGAGCACCGCGACCGCCGACGGACACGCCTCCGCGCTCGCCGACAACGCCACGAGCGTCGGCACCCTGCTGTTGCTGAAAGCCTTCGCCTCCGGTTGCAGCGCCCTCACCGGCGTCGAGGCCATAGCCAACGCCGTGCCCTCCTTCCGCGCGCCCCGGGTCAAGCGGGCCCAGCGCGCGGAGGTCGCCCTCGGCGCGGTGCTCGGCGTGATGCTGATCGGCCTGTCGGTGCTGATCTCCCGCTTCCACCTCCAGCCCGTCCAGGGAGTCACCGTCCTCGCCCAGCTCGCGGACGCCTCGCTCGGCCACAACTGGGCTTTCTACGTCATCCAGTTCGCGACGATGATCCTGCTCGCCCTGTCCGCGAACACGTCCTTCGGCGGGCTGCCCGTACTGCTGAAGCTGCTGGCCCGCGACAACTACCTCCCGCATGTCTTCGCCCTCAAGGCCGACCGCCAGGTGCACCGGCACGGCGTCCTCGCGCTGGCCGCGGTCTCGGCCGCGTTGCTGGTGTTCTCCGGCGGCGACACCAACACCCTCGTGCCGCTCTTCGCGATCGGCGTCTTCGTCGGCTTCACCGTCGCCCAGGTCGGCATGGTCCGGCACTGGCGCGGCGAACACGGCACCGGTTGGCGCGGGAAAGCCCTGCTCAACGGCTTCGGCGCGGTCCTCACCGGCGTGGCCGCGGTCGTCGTCACCGCGAGCAAGTTCGAGGAGGGCGCCTGGCTGATCGTGATCACCCTGCCCCTGCTCGTGCTCGCCTTCGAGACCGTGCACCGCGCCTACGCGCACATCGGCGAACGGCTCGGCCTCGGCCGTATCCCGGAACCGCCGCACCGCGACCGGTCCGTGGTGATCGTGCCCGTCTCCTCGCTGACCCGGCTCACCTCCGAGGCCCTGACGGCCGCAGCCTCCCTCGGCGACGAGGTCCGCGCGGTCACCGTCTGCTACCCCGACCCCGAGGACCGCGCCCACCTCCACGCCCTGGAACGCGCCTGGGCCGAGTGGAACCCCGGCGTGCCCCTGGTCCGGCTGGCCTGCGAACGCCGCACGCTGGGCCGGCCCATCGCCGCCTACGTACGGGACGTGTCGGCGGCGGAACCGGACACCCGGGTCACCGTCCTGATCGCGGAGGTGGAGCCCGTACGGCTGTGGCAGCGGCTGCTGCAGAACCAACGCGGGGCCGTCGTCGCCCATGCGGTACGGCGGGACACGGACGCGGTGATCTGCCGACTGAGGTTCCGGCTGTTCTGACGCGCGGCGCCGGTTCTGCGCTGTTCTGAAGCCCGGCGGCGCTGCGCACGTCCTCTGCACGGCGCCGCCGTAAGAGTCCCGTCAAAGGCGTACGCACCGCCGTAAGGGACCCGTCAACGGCGGCCGAATCCGGTCACGGGCGCGGTTACCTCTAAGCGTCCGTTCCATTCGAACCTCAATCCAGGAGCTCACGATGGCCGATCTGGCCTTCGTCGTCACCACGATCGCGGTCTTCGCGCTGGTGGCCCTCGTCGCCAAGGGGGTGACGAAGCTGTGACCGCCGAGAACATCGTCGGCCTCGTCGTGGCCGTCGCCCTGCTGGGCTATCTCGTCCTCGCCCTGATCTTCCCGGAGAGGTTCTGAGCAACGACATGGGTCCCGTACTCGCAGGCGTCCTCCAGCTGCTCGCCCTCATAGGCGCGCTGGCACTCGCCTACATCCCCCTCGGCAACTACATGGCCAGGGTCTACTCCTCCGACAAGCACCTGCGGGTCGAGAAGTGGATCTACAAGGGCATCGGTGCCGACCCGGACACCGAGATGCGCTGGCCCGCGTATCTGCGCGGTGTGCTGGCCTTCTCGGCGGTCGGGGTCCTCTTCCTCTATCTCCTCCAGCGCCTCCAGGGCATCCTGCCCGGCTCGCTGGGCTTCTCCTCGGTGAATCCGGCGCAGTCGTTCAACACGGCCGTGTCGTTCGTGACGAACACCAACTGGCAGTCGTACTACGGCGAGCAGACCATGGGCCACGTCGTGCAGACCGCCGGTCTTGCCGTGCAGAACTTCGTCTCCGCCGCTGTCGGCATCGCGGTCGCGGTGGCCCTGGTCCGGGGCTTCGCGCGCTCGCGCACCGGTGAACTCGGCAACTTCTGGGCCGACCTGGTGCGGGGCGTCATCCGCATCCTGGTCCCGCTGTCGGTGGTCGCGGCGATCGTCCTCGTCGCCTGCGGTGCCATCCAGAACTTCTCCGGGATCCACGAGGTCGGCCAGTTCATGGGAGGCCACCAGCAGTGGAACGGCGGCGCGGTCGCCTCGCAGGAGGCCATCAAGGAGGTCGGCACCAACGGCGGCGGCTACTTCAACGCCAACTCGGCGCACCCCTTCGAGAACCCGACCCCGTTCACGAACCTCTTCGAGATCTTCCTGCTGCTGGTCATCCCGTTCGCGCTGACCCGCACCTTCGGTGTCATGGTCGGGAGCGTGAAGCAGGGCTACGCGATCCTCGCGACCATGGCCACCATCTGGCTCAGCTTCGTCGTCCTGATGATGTGGACGGAATTCGCCCACCACGGCTCGGCGTTGCAGGCCGCCGGCGGTGCGATGGAGGGCAAGGAACAGCGCTTCGGTGTCGGCGCCTCCTCGATCTTCGCGGTGTCGACGACGCTGACCTCGACGGGCGCTGTGGACTCCTTCCACTCCTCGTTCACCGGTCTCGGCGGCGGAATCACCATCCTGGGCATGCAGTTGGGCGAGATCGCGCCCGGTGGTACCGGCTCCGGCCTCTACGGCATGCTGATCATGGCGGTCATCGCGGTGTTCATCGCCGGTCTGATGGTCGGCCGTACGCCCGAGTACCTGGGCAAGAAGATCGGTACCCGCGAGATGAAGCTCGCGGCCTGCTACATCCTGATCACGCCCGCCCTGGTGCTGATCTTCGCGGCGGCCTCGATGGCGCTGCCGACCCCGCCGCACTCGATGCTGAACTCCGGCGCGCACGGCTTCTCCGAGGTGCTGTACGCCTTCACCTCGGCCGCGAACAACAACGGCTCCGCCTTCGCCGGTCTGAACGCGAACACCGACTGGTTCAACACCATGACCGGGCTCGCGATGCTGCTCGGCCGCTTCCTGCCGATGGTGTTCGTGCTGGCGCTGGCCGGTTCGCTCGCCGAGCAGAAGCCGGTCCCGGTCACCGCGGGCACTCTGCGTACCGAGAAGCCTTTGTTCACCGGCCTGTTGGTGGGCGCGATCCTCATCATCACCGGTCTGACCTATTTCCCGGCGCTGGCGCTGGGACCGCTGGCCGAGGGGCTGGCGTCATGAGCACCCGTATAGACAACCAAGAGGACTCGATGTCCACAGCCACTCCGACCAGGGCGCCGCACAGCGATGTGCCGACCGGTCACAAGGAAGAGGGACGGGTCGGCGCGGGTCTGTTCGACCCGAAGCAACTGATCAGGTCCCTGCCCGACGCCTGCCGCAAGCTCGACCCGCGGGTGATGGTCAAGTCGCCCGTCATGTTCGTGGTGTGGATCGGGTCCGTGCTGACCACGGTCTTCTCCTTCAAGGACCCTGGCGATTGGTTCGGCTGGGCGATCAGCGTCTGGCTGTGGCTGACCGTCATCTTCGCCAACCTGGCGGAGGCCGTCGCCGAGGGCCGCGGCAAGGCGCAGGCCGACACCCTGCGCAAGGCCAAGACCGACACCGTGGCCAGGCGGCTCGTGGGCGGCCAGGAGGAGCAGGTGCCCGGCACCGAACTCCGCATCGGCGACCTGGTGGTGTGCGAGGCCGGCGACATCATCCCCGGCGACGGCGACGTCGTGGAAGGTGTGGCGAGTGTCGACGAGTCGGCCATCACCGGCGAGTCCGCACCCGTCATCCGGGAGTCCGGCGGCGACCGCTCGGCCGTCACCGGCGGTACGAAGGTTCTCTCCGACCGCATCGTCATCAAGATCACGACGAAGCCCGGCGAGACCTTCATCGACCGGATGATCGCCCTGGTCGAGGGCGCCGCCCGGCAGAAGACCCCCAACGAGATCGCCCTGAACATCCTGTTGGCGTCGCTGACGATCGTCTTCCTGCTCGCCTGCGCCACGCTGCCGCCGTTCGCGGACTACGCGGGCACGCACCTCACGATGATCGTGCTGGTGGCCCTGCTGGTCTGTCTCATCCCGACCACGATCGGCGCGCTGCTCTCCGCGATCGGCATCGCGGGCATGGACCGCCTCGTCCAGCGCAACGTACTGGCCATGTCGGGCCGTGCGGTCGAGGCCGCCGGTGACGTCTCGACGCTGCTGCTCGACAAGACCGGCACCATCACTCTCGGCAACCGCCAGGCGTCGGAGTTCGTACCGGTGACCGGCACCACCGAGGCCGAACTCTCCGACGCCGCGCAGCTCTCCTCGCTGGCCGACGAGACGCCCGAGGGCCGTTCCATCGTCGTCCTGGCGAAGGAGAAGTACGGCCTGCGCGAGCGCCACCAGGGCGAGTTGGCCCACGCCGAGTGGATCGCCTTCACCGCCCAGACCCGCATGTCGGGCGTGGACGTGGATGGCCGGAAGATCCGCAAGGGCGCGGCCGGTTCGGTGATCGCCTGGGTCAAGGAGCAGGGCGGTACCGTCTCCGAGGACGCCGACACCCTCGCCAACCGCATCTCCGAGGCCGGCGGCACCCCGCTGCTCGTGGCCGTCGAGGACGACAACGGCGCCCGGATCCTGGGCGTCATCCACCTCAAGGACGTCGTCAAGGAAGGCATGCGCGAGCGGTTCGACGAACTGCGGCGCATGGGCATCAAGACCGTCATGATCACGGGCGACAACCCGCTGACCGCCAAGGCGATCGCCGAAGAGGCGGGCGTCGACGACTTCCTCGCGGAGGCCACTCCCGAGGACAAGATGGCCCTCATCAAGCGGGAGCAGGCCGGCGGCAAGCTGGTCGCGATGACCGGCGACGGTACGAACGACGCGCCCGCGCTGGCCCAGGCGGACGTCGGCGTCGCGATGAACACCGGCACGTCGGCCGCGAAGGAGGCCGGCAACATGGTCGACCTCGACTCGAACCCGACCAAGCTCATCGAGATCGTCGAGATCGGCAAGCAACTCCTCATCACCCGGGGCGCGTTGACGACGTTCTCGATCGCCAACGACGTCGCCAAGTACTTCGCGATCATCCCGGCGCTGTTCGCGGCGGTCTACCCGGGCCTCGACAAGCTCAACATCATGCACCTGGCCTCGCCCGACTCCGCGATCCTGTCGGCCGTCGTCTTCAACGCGCTGGTCATCATCGCGCTGGTGCCGCTCTCCCTGCGGGGCGTGCAGTACCGGCCGGTCAGCGCGGACAAGATGCTCCGCCGCAACCTCGGGATCTACGGCATCGGCGGCCTGATCGCACCGTTCATCGGCATCAAGATCATCGACCTCCTCATCTCCCTCATCCCCGGAATCGGCTGATCGGCATGAACAACTCGGTATCCAACACCGCCCGGTTGCTCTGGGCGGCCCTGCGTGCCCTCCTCGTGCTGACCCTGGTGACCGGCGTCATCTACCCGCTGGCGGTCACGGGTGTGGCCCAGGCACTGTTCAACAACAAGGCGAACGGCTCGGAGGTCAAGGCGGACGGCAAGGTCGTCGGCTCCTCGCTCATCGGTCAACAGGGCTACAGCCTGGACTACTTCCAGCCCCGCCCCGCCAACGGACTGGGCACGAACTCGGGCAACACCCAGTACAAGCTGATCCTCTCCGGCGCCACCAACCTCTCCGCCGACAGCAAGGTGCTCGTCAAGCAGGTGGAGGACGCCAAGGCGGCGGTCGTGAAGAACAACTCCACGGCCGACTACAAGGTGAAGCCCTCCCAGGTGCCGGCCGACGCCGTCACCTCCTCCGGCTCCGGCCTCGACCCGGACATCTCCCCGGCCTACGCCGAACTGCAGGTCCACCGGGTCGCCGAGCGCAACCACCTTTCCGTCAGCCAGGTGGAGAAGCTGGTCAAAGACCACACCGACGGCCGCACCCTCGGCTTCATCGGCGAGCCCACCGTGAACGTGCTGGAACTCAACATCGCACTCAAGTCCCTTGTGACGAAGAGCTGATGGCATTACGCGACCGGCAGGGGAGTCGGCGGCCCGGGGGAGATCCCGGCGCCGCCGACTCGCGCCGCCATGCCAGGGACCACACGAAAGGCACACCCCCATGACACGGGTGCTGGTGGTGGAGGACGACCCGCAGCTCGTACGGGCCCTCGTGATCAATATGCAGGCCCGCCAGTACGGCGTGGACGCGGCCCCCGACGGTGCCACCGCGCTCCGGCTGGCGGCGGCGCGTCAGCCGGACGTCGTGATGCTCGACCTCGGGCTGCCCGACATGGACGGTGTCGACGTCATCAAGGCGCTGCGCGGCTGGACCCGGGTCCCGATCCTGGTGCTGTCGGCCAGACAGGCCTCCGACGAGAAGGTGGCTGCCCTCGACGCGGGCGCCGACGACTACATCACCAAGCCGTTCAGCATGGACGAACTCCTGGCCCGGCTGAGGGCAGCCGTCCGCCGCGTCGAGGACGTGCCGTTCGCCCCGGCGACCACCTTGGTCACCACCGACGACTTCACCGTCGACCTGCTCGCCAAAAAGGTCACTCGCGCCGGACACGACATCCGGCTCACGCCCACCGAGTGGCATCTGCTGGAGATCCTGATCACCAACCCGGGCCGCCTCGTCACCCAGAAGTACCTGCTGCAGGAGGTGTGGGGGGTGTCCCAGAGCAACAAGACCAACTATCTCCGGGTCTACATGGCCCAGTTGAGAAGGAAGTTGGAGGGGGACCCGTCGAGCCCCCGCTATCTGATCACCGAGCCCGGTATGGGCTACCGCTTCGAAGGATGACATGGGACGCGGCAAGCTCCGGATCTACCTCGGCGCGGCACCGGGCGTCGGCAAGACGTACGCGATGCTGTCCGAGGCACACCGCCGAATCGAGCGCGGCACCGACTGCGTGGTCGCGTTCGTCGAGCACCACAACCGGCCGCGCACCGAGGTGATGCTGCACGGCCTGCAGGAGATCCCGCGCCGCGAACTCGCCTACCGGGACACACAGTTCACCGAGATGGACGTCGACGCGGTCCTCGCCCGTCATCCCGAGGTGGCCCTCGTCGACGAACTCCCGCACACCAACATCCCCGGCTCCCGCAACACCAAGCGCTGGCAGGACATCGAGGAACTGCTGGCGGCGGGCATCGACGTGGTCTCGACCGTCAACATCCAGCACCTGGAGTCCCTGGGCGACATCGTCGAGTCCATCACCGGGGTGCGCCAGCAGGAGACCGTGCCCGACGAAGTCGTCCGCCGCGCCGACCAGATCGAACTCGTCGACATGTCCCCGCCCGCGCTGCGGCGCCGGATGGCACACGGCAACATCTACAAACCGGACAAGGTCGACGCGGCGCTGTCGAACTACTTCCGCCCCGGAAACCTCACCGCCCTGCGGGAGCTGGCGCTGCTCTGGCTCGCCGACCGGGTCGACGCCTACCTCCAGGAGTACCGCAGCGAACACCGCGTCTCGGCGATCTGGGGATCCCGCGAACGGATCGTCGTGGGCCTCACCGGCGGTCCGGAGGGACGCACGCTGATCCGACGGGCCGCGCGCCTCGCCGAAAAGGGCGCGGGCGGCGAGGTGCTGGCGGTCTACATCTCCCGCAGCGACGGCCTGACCTCCGCGTCCCCGAAAGAACTCGCCCAACAGCGCACCCTCGTCGAGGACTTGGGTGGCACCTTCCACCAGGTCGTCGGTGAGAACATTCCGGTGGCGCTGCTGGACTTCGCGCGGGGAGTGAACGCCACCCAGATCGTCCTCGGCGTCTCCCGCCGCAAGGGCTGGCAGTACGTCTTCGGGCCCGGCGTCGGCTCGACGGTCGCCCGGGACTCGGGACCCGACCTCGACGTCCACCTGATCACCCACGACGAGGCGGGCAAAGGGCGTGGACTGCCCGTGAACCGGGGCGCGCGGCTCGGGCGGGCCCGCATCGTCTGGGGCTGGCTGGCCGGTATCGGCGGCCCGCTGCTGCTGACCTGGCTGCTGAGCGGTGTCGCGCCCGAAGTGGGCCTGGCCAACGACATGTTGCTGTTCCTGTCGCTGACCGTGGCGGCGGCCCTGCTCGGCGGGCTGTTCCCCGCGCTGGCCTCGGCGGCGGTCGGATCGCTGCTGCTGAACTGGTACTTCACGCCGCCCGTGCACACCTTCACCATCGCCGACCCGAAGAACATCGTCGCCATCGCGATCTTCGTGGCCGTCGCGGTGTCCGTCGCCTCGGTGGTCGACCTGGCGGCCCGGCGCACCCACCAAGCGGCCCGGCTGCGCGCCGAGTCGGAGATCCTCTCCTTCCTCGCGGGCAATGTGCTGCGTGGTGAGACCAGCCTGGAAGCGCTCCTGGAACGGGTCCGGGAGACCTTCGGCATGGAGTCGGCCGCCCTGCTGGAGCGCGCCGGCGACGTCGAGCCCTGGACCTGCGCGGGCAGTGTGGGCCCGCGTCCCTGCCAGAACCCCGAGGACGCGGACGTCGACGTACCGGTCGGCGACCACATGGCACTCGCCCTCTCCGGCCGGGTGCTCCCCGCCGAGGACCGCCGCGTTCTGGCGGCCTTCGCGGCACAGGCCGTCGTCGTACTCGATCGCCGTCGCCTGCGCGAAGAGGCCGAGCAGGCCCGCGCGCTGGCCGAGGGCAACCGCATTCGCACGGCCCTGCTGGCCGCCGTGAGCCATGACCTGCGGACACCCCTCGCCGGTATCAAGGCGGCCGTCACCTCGCTCCGTTCCGAGGACGTCGCCTGGTCGGACGAGGACCGGGCGGAGCTGCTGGCCGGCATCGAGGACGGCGCCGACCGCCTGGACAACCTCGTCGGCAATCTCCTCGACATGTCCCGCCTGCAGACCGGCACCGTCACCCCGATGATCCGCGAGGTCGATCTCGACGAGGTCGTCCCGATGGCGCTGGGCGGAGTCCCCGAGGACACCGTCGAACTGGACATCCCGGAGACACTGCCCATGGTGGCCGTCGACCCCGGGCTCCTTGAACGGGCCGTGGCCAACCTGGTCGAGAACGCGGTGAAGTACAGCCCGGACGCAACTCCCGTACTGGTCAAGGCGAGTGCCATCGCGGACCGCGTCGAGATCCGCGTGGTCGACCGCGGCCCAGGCGTCCCCGACGAGGCGAAGAACCGCATCTTCGAGCCCTTCCAGCGCTACGGCGACGCCCCGCGCGGCGCCGGAGTCGGCCTCGGTCTCGCGGTCGCCCGCGGCTTCACCGAGGCGCTCGGCGGCACGCTCAGCGCCGAGGACACACCCGGTGGCGGCCTCACGATGGTCCTCAGCCTGCAACTCGCCCCTGCAAGCGACCTTGCCCCCGCCGAAGGATCCACCTACAGTCCGGCTCCGTAAGGTTCGTCGAGCGGCCCGAAACTTTCGAACGGGCCGGACGGAGGGGCTGACACATGCGGACGTACGACAACCCGGTCATCGGCGGGTTCCATCCGGACCCCAGCGTGTGCCGGGTCGGCGAGGACTACTACCTCGCGTGCTCCAGCTTCGAGTACTTCCCCGGCGTCCCGCTCTTCCACAGCCGGGACCTGGTGCACTGGCGCCAGATCGGCAACGTCCTCGACCGGCCGGGGCAGTTGGACCTGCCGGACGACACTCCCGCCTCGGCCGGCATCTACGCCCCGACCCTCCGCCACCACGACGGCCGCTTCTACCTGATCACCACCGATGTGAGCGGCAAGGGCAACTTCATCGTCACCGCCGACCGGCCCGAGGGTCCCTGGTCGGACCCGGTGCTCGTCGACGTGCCCGGTATCGACCCCGACCTGGCCTGGGACGAGGACGGGAACTGCTGGTGTGCCGTGGCCGGAGTCAAAGTGGCCCGGATCGACCCGACGACCGGCAAGGTCCTGGAGGGCCCGCTCCCGATCTGGTCCGGCACCGGACTCCAGCATCCGGAAGCCCCGCACCTCTACCGTGTCGGCGACTGGTGGTACCTGATGCTGGCCGAAGGAGGCACCGCACACGGCCACAGCGTCTCCATCGCCCGCGCCCGCTCCCCGCGCGGCCCCTACGAACCGGCCCCGGCCAACCCGATCCTCTCCCACCGCAGCACCGACCTCCCCATCCAGAGCACCGGCCACGCCGACCTGGTCACCGCCCCCGACGGCACCTGGTGGATGGTGCTGCTCGGCACCCGGCCCCGGGGCTGGTTCCCCGGCTTCCACGTCCTGGGCCGCGAGACGTTCCTGACTCCGGTGGAGTGGGTGGACGGCTGGCCCCGGGTCGGCCCGGTACGGGAACAGCACCCGGCGCCGGAGGCCTGGCACCCCTTCCAACTTCCGCCGGTACGCGACGACTTCGACGCCCCGACCCTCGCCTTCTCCTGGATCTCCCCGCGCAACAGGCCGGACGGCAGCTGGTCGTTGTCCGAGCGTCCGGGGTGGCTGACCCTCGACGCGCAGGCCGGCCCCGCCTTCCTCGGACGCCGGCAGCAGCACCCCGACTGCCGGGCGGCGGTCCGCATCGATCCCGGCTCCGGGCGCGCCGGACTCTCCGTCCGCATGGACGAGGCCCATCACTACGACATCGAGGTCACCGCGGGAGTGGTGAGTGTGATCGCGGAGATCGGCCCGGTACGCCGGCGGGTCGCGGAGCAACCGGTGCCGCCCGGCCCGGTCACCCTCACCGTCGCCATCAGCACCGTCGACACCGGCACGCGCGGCCCCGACACCCTCGGCTTCTTCGTCGAGGGGCCCGAAGGAGCCGTGGAACTCGCCGAGTTGGACGGCCGCTATCTCTCCACCCAGGTCGCCGGAGGCTTCACCGGCCGCGTGATCGGGATGTACGTCACCGAGGGCACGGCGGCCTTCGACTGGTTCGACTACGAACGGCAGTAGCACAACTTTCTGGATGGATTCCGAAAGTTTCGACCCTCACCGGCACGGGCGCCACCCGACGTACTGCTCATCCATGGACAGGAGTCGCACCATGCCCAGAAACAGACTGAGACTCGCGGGCGCCCTCACCGCCCTCCTCCTCGCCACGGGGATCGCCGGCGGTCCGCCCGCGCAGGCCCAGGAGAAACGGCCCACTCTCGCCCAACTCGCCGAGCGCCACGGCCGCTACTTCGGCAGCGCCACCGACAACCCCGAACTGACCGACACCGCGTACACGTCGATTCTCGGCAGCGAGTTCGACATGATCACCCCCGGCAACGGTATGAAGTGGTATGCCACCGAGCCCCAGCAGGGCGTCTTCGACTGGACGAACGGCGACCAGATCGTTGACCTCGCCCGCGCCAATCACCAGCGGGTACGCGCCCACACCCTGGTCTGGCACAGCCAGTTGCCCGACTGGCTCACGTCCGGGACCTGGACGGCGGACGAGCTGAGAGCCGTACTGAAGAAGCACATCACCACCGAGGTACGGCACTACCGCGGCAAGGTCTACTCCTGGGACGTCGTGAACGAGGCCTTCAACGAGGACGGCACCTACCGCGACACCCTCTGGTACCGGACGCTCGGCCCCGGCTACATCGCCGACGCGCTGCGCTGGGCCCATCAGGCCGACCCGCACGCGAAGTTGTACCTCAACGACTACAACATCGAGGCGACCGGCCCGAAGAGCGACGCCTACTACGCCCTGGCCAAGCAACTCAGGGCCGGGCACGTTCCGTTGGACGGCATCGGGCTGCAGGCGCACCTGGCTCTCCAGTACGGCTATCCGGCGACCCTGGAGGACAACCTCCGCCGGTTCTCCCGCCTCGGGCTCGACACCGCGCTCACCGAGGTCGACGTCCGGATGCAACTCCCGGCGACCGACGCCAAGCTGGCGGAGCAGGCCGACTGGTACCGGGACCTGACCGGGGCGTGCCTCGCGGTGCGCCGGTGCGTGGGTGTGACCGTATGGGATTACACGGACAGGTATTCGTGGATTCCGGCGTTCTTCCCGGGGGAGGGCGCGGCTCTTCCGTGGGACGAACAGTTCGTGCCCAAGCCCGCCTATTTCGCGCTTCGGGAGGCGCTCGGATAGCGTTCGACTACGCGGAGTGATCGGTCCCGGATATGCGTCGGGGCCGGTGCGCACCGAAGTGTGTGCGGCCGGCCCCTCATGTTCCTGAAATGCTCAAGCGGCAGTCGTCACCTGGCGGTGCGGGGCGATGATCTGGCCGTCGGGCAGGAGTTCACCCGTGTCCTCGAACAGGAGGACGCCGTTGCACAGCAGGCTCCAGCCCTGCTCCGGGTGGTGCGCCATGAGGCGGGCGGATTCCCGGTCGGCGGATTCGGCTGTGGGACACGGCGGCTGGTGCTTGCACATTGGTGGGATCTCTCGCTCTGTTGTGGTCATGTCCGTCCCCCGTGGTGTTGAGTTGGTCCGAACCCAGTGTTGCCCCACGGGCGTCAATCCGCAGGGATTTGGCGGCACCACTTCTCACAGGTTGATGACGCATCACCCGCGCGGACGGTTCATCCCAATTCCCTGCTCGTACGAGCCTTTTCCTGCTCGTGCGAGCGTTACGAACATAAAGAGGATCGGAAACGCGATCGTACCCCGCCACCGGGAATTCGGCGGCGGGGTACGGGGGTGACTGCGGAGAGAAGTCAGGCGGGTGAGCCGAGTAGTGGCGCCGGAGTCACCCGATGAGTCAGTACCGGCAGCAACTCGGCGACCCGGTGCGGACGGTGGGCCGCGATGCCGGGGGGTGCCGGGGCCAGTGGGACCAGCAGATCGGCGGCGGCGGGGTGGCTGCCGGCGCCGTCCGCGGTGAGATCACCGTGCAGCCACAGCGTGAGCATGTAGAGCCTGGGCACGGACAGCAGGCGCGGCTGGTAGGCGCCCTTCATGGTCTCTGCCTGGCGCAGCGCCCGCTCCGTCGCGGCGATGTAAGGACCCTCGAAGAAGTGCGAGAACGCCCAGCCGTCGGGGGTCAGCATCGTCTCGGCGGCGGCGACCGCGCGGTCACCGCAGCGGATCAGGAAACGCCACCCGGCCAGCGAGGTGACGGCCGTCCCCTCCGGCGTGACACGGTCCAGTACATGGACGGGCAACGGGAGTTCGGGTGTGGCGGGCCCCTGGGCCGCGCGCAGGGATGGTGTTCGGGCCTCGCGGACGGCGGTGGGGGAACCGAGTGCCGTGAGAACGGAGCGCAGTGCGGGCGCGGGAGCCGGGGGGACATGCAGCGGCATGGTGGGTCGCCTCTCATTCGACAGGCACGGTGGCGCGAGGGCGGGACGGGGGCGGACGGCGCTGTCAGCTCTCGGGGTCAGAGAGGCGGGGGCCGAGGTGCTGTGAACATGGGTACGGCCTGCCGCACGTCACCTCGACGGCAGGTTCCAGGACTGTGGCGCCAACCTTCTGCCTTGTTCGCGGAGTTTATACGACACGTGTTCTGACGGTGTTTCGTCTAACCGTTTCCCGTATGAACAACAAGGGGCCATTCGGCCAGCGATTCGCGGGAATCATCCCGGTTCCGAACCGGGGAAACGGCGATGACCTCGGGATATGTCACCCGTGCGGTCGGCCAATTCTCGTCGGCGTTTTTCACGAGGCCCTCATTGTGTGCGGAACCCCGCAGTGCCCCATGCCTCGTGAATGTGCCGCGGGTCACTTCGGACCAGAGTAGCGGGCGCCGGGCCGCCGCGGGACGTTATCGATCGCCAGGTCTGGGCATCATCCTTCCTGACCCGGGACGAGGAGGAGGTGACGCATCGTGGGGGAGAAGGTCGTGGCAGGGCCGTTCGAGCTCGCCGACCGCCAGCGCTACCGCGCCAAGCTGCGGCGGTGTCTGACGGGACTGGAGCGGCTGCTGGCCGAGAAGCGGTTCGACCGCCCCAAGAACCTCATGGGGCTGGAGATCGAACTCAACCTCGCCGGCGCCGACGGTATGCCGAAAATGTTGAATGCGCAGGTTCTCGAACGCATCGCGAGTCGAGATTTCCAAACAGAACTCGCCATGTTCAATCTGGAAGTCAACATTGCCCCACACCGATTGGAGGGCCGGGTATTCGACCGGCTCGCCGAGGAGATCCGTACGTCCCTGGCATATGCCCATCGGAAAGCGGGGGAGCTCGACGCCGGAATAGTGATGATCGGCATTCTGCCGACCCTCGACCGGGACGACCTGGTCTCCTCGAACCTCTCCGCGGTCGACCGCTACACCCTGCTCAACGATCAGATCGTGGCCGCCCGGGGCGAGGATTTCGTCCTCGACATCGACGGCGTCGAGCACCTCACCTGCACCTCGGGATCCATCGCGCCCGAAGCCGCCTGCACCTCCGTGCAGTTGCACCTCCAGGTCACCCCGGACCGTTTCGCCGACGTGTGGAACGCGGCCCAGGCCGTCGCCGCCGCCCAGGTCGCGGTGGGCGCCAACTCGCCCTTCCTGTTCGGCCGTGAGCTGTGGGCCGAGTCCCGCCCGCCGCTCTTCCAGCAGGCCACCGACACCCGACCGCCCGAACTCCAGGCCCAGGGCGTCCGCCCACGCACCTGGTTCGGCGAGCGCTGGGTCACCTCCGCCTACGACCTCTTCGAGGAGAACCTCCGCTACTTCCCGCCCCTCCTCCCGGTCCACGACGACGAGGAACCCCTCGACGTGCTCGACGCGGACGGCATCCCCACCCTCGCCGAACTCGTCCTGCACAACGGCACGGTGTACCGCTGGAACCGGCCCGTCTACGGCATCGCCGACGGCGTCCCGCACCTGCGTGTCGAGAACCGCGTCCTGCCCGCGGGCCCCACCGTCACCGACGTCATCGCCAACACCGCCTTCTACTACGGCGTCGTCCGCGCCCTCGCCGACGAGTCGCGACCGGTGTGGACCCGGCTGCCCTTCGAGGCCGCCGCCGCGAACTTCGACACCGCGTGCCGCCACGGCATCGACGCCCGCCTGCTCTGGCCCCGGCGCGGACGGCTCGGCGGCACCACCGAGATCGACGCGGTGGCCCTCGTACGCGACGAACTGCTGCCGCTCGCCGAAGCCGGTCTCGACGCATGGGGGGTCGAACCGGCCGACCGGGACCTGTACCTGGGCGTGATCGACGAACGCTGCCGGCGCCGGACCAACGGCGCGACCTGGCAGTCCGCCACGTTCCACCGGGCCCTCGAACAGGGCCTCACGAGGGATGCCGCGCTGGCCGCCACCACCCGCCGCTACAGCGAGCTGATGCACCTCGGCGACCCGGTCCACACCTGGCCGGTGGGCCTGCCGGAACCGGCACCGCTGGGGTGAACAGCCGTTGTTTCAGCCCGTGTTGGCCGAAGCACCCGCCGCGCCCGCCGCCACGATGGCCTGGAGGATCACCGACTGGATCTGGGCGGGGTTGCTCACCTCGTGGCCCGAGCCGCCGGTCGCCTCGGCGATCTGCCGGGCCTCCTCCTTGTCGGCCTCCGGACCCACCGCGATCATGATCAGCGGCACCGGCCGCTCAGGGCTGGCGAGTTGGCGCAACTGCTTGAGCAGCGTGGTGCGCGAGATGCTGCCCGGGTCCTGGTTGACCCCGTCGGTCAGAATCACCAGCGCGTTGAACTTCCCGTCCGCATAAGAGGAAGTGGCCGCCCTGTACGCGGCGAGCGTGGTGTCGTAGAGCCCCGTCGCCCCGTTCGGCACCGGCTTCAGACTCCCGAACGCCGCCGACAGCCGGTCCCGTTGGGTGCCGCTGCCCACACGGTCGCCGAGCCGCTCGGTCGGCACCAGGACGCGGTAGTCCTTGTCGCCGTCGAGCTTCGTGGAGAAGTCCCAGAGACCGATCTCGTCCTCGGGCGTGAACGTGGCCAGCGCCTGCAGCAGCGACGCCTTGGTGACGTCCATCCGCGACTGCCCGGTCCCCGGCACCGTCTCCGACATCGACGACGACGCGTCCACGACCGTGGTGATCCGCGCGCTCTGCACCGTGATCGTCCAGGTCCCCAGCGCCTCCTGGAGCGCCGCGTCGGAGGCCGGCTCGGCCGGTGCCACGGCGTACGGCTGCGGACTGCTCCCGCCCGCGTTGGCGACCACCGCCTCCGGCGCGTCCTCGTCACCGGTGCGGAAGCCGTACTTCTCCATCAGCTTCTGCTGCGCGGGCCGGCTCAGATACGTCATGAACCGGATCGCGGCCCGGCTCTCGTCCGTCGTCAGCCGCTCCCGGTCCACCAGGTTGTACGGATAGTCCAGCCGTGGGGAGCCGTCCTTCGGATAGAACAGGTCGAGACTCCTGCCGCCGTCGGCCGAGGCGTTGTACGCGAACGCCGACTGCTCGCTCAGCACCAGCGCCTGGTTCCGCTTCGGATTGCCCTGCTCGGTGCCCGAGGAGTCGCGCGGCAGGGTGTCCAGGACCTGGCTGTCGGTGTCCGAGATCCGCTGTGACAGCGTCTTCATCATCGCCGCCGCCTGCGTGTCACCGCCCTTGACCTTGGCGGCCGCCGTACTGAGCTGCGTCAGCGCGAGCAGCCCGGTCGCGCTCCGCGCCGGATCGGCCGCCCCCAGCCGCAGCGAGTCGTCCTGGAGGGTGGCCCCGGCCAGGTCCAGCCAGGTGTACGTCTTCTTCGGCCACCCCAGCGACTTCGCGGCGGCCGGGACCATCGCCACGCCGACCGGGGTGGAGGCGACGTTGCCCGCGGGCGTCGCCTCCGTCGCGTCCGAGTCGGCGGCCGACGTGACCTGGTTCACCCACAACTCCGAGTCGGGCACCCACACCTGGAAGTCCGGGTGCTTGCCCGACTTGAGTGTGTCCGCGAACTTGTACGACTCCTGGGCGGTCACCGAGATGTTCAGGCACTGCCCGTCGGACGTGATGTTCTCCTCGCGCGCCTGTCCGGCCGCCGCGCGCAGGGCGGGGGCCATGTCGGGGGAGACGGCCAGTTTCAGCCGTACCGCGTCCTTGCGGCAGGAGGAACCGAAGGAGAGCAGTCCGCTCTGCACCGCGACCGCGGTACCGCCGGCGACCGTCAGCACGAGCACCGTGGCGAGGGCCACCTTGCGGCGCCGCGCGCGAGGACGGGGGTCGCTGCCGCCCGCCCGGTGCGGATCGGGCAAGCTGTGACGTCCCATGACGGTGGTGCCCCTCCCTGTTGAACCTCGTGCCTCCGTCTCCCCCAACGGCCTGTCGCGCACGATCTTCGTAAGTTCATTCGAGACCCTAGCGGGGCGAAGATGGGCATGAGGCGGGATTTCCGAACTGAAGGCAGGTGTGCAGGTGGAGGCAGGTCAGGTGGCCGAAACTTTTCCGCTGGAGCAGCCCACACGGCGGATTCTCCGGTCCGAGACACTGCTCGTTCTGGGGCTTTCGCTCGGTGCGAGCGGAGTGTCCGCCCTGATCAGCTTTGTCGGATCGGTCACGAAACCGGGCGGTCTCAAGGATCAGGCGGCCACCCTCAACGCCTCGGCCGCGCCAGGCCGTCCATGGCTGGATCTCGCCTGGCAGCTCTTCGGAATCGCGTCGGCCCTCGTTCCCGTCGCCCTCGTCGCGCACTTCCTCCTCAGGGAGGGGGAGAGCCTGCGCACGATCGGCTTCGACCGCACCCGACCCTGGCCCGACCTGGGCCGCGGCGCGGCGATCGCGGCGGTGATCGGCAGCACCGGCATCGCGTTCTACCTGGCCGCACGGGGTCTCGGCTTCAACCTCACGGTGGTGCCCGAGGCGCTGCCCGACGTCTGGTGGAAGTACCCGGTCCTGATCCTCTCCGCGATGCAGAACGCGATCCTCGAAGAAGTGATCGTGGTGGGCTATCTTCTGCGCCGCCTGGGCCAGTTGGGCTGGACGCCGGGCACCGCGCTGGTGGCCAGTTCCGTACTGCGCGGCAGCTACCACCTCTACCAGGGCATCGGCGGCTTCGTCGGCAACATGGTGATGGGCGTGGTCTTCGTCTACCTGTACCGCCGTTGGGGCCGCGTGGGCCCCCTGGTCGTGGCGCATTCCCTGCTCGACATCGGGGCGTTCGTCGGCTATGCGCTGCTGGCGGGCAAGGTGGGCTGGCTGCCCACGGCGTAACTGCCGTGAAGGACAGGCGTGTTGCGTCCTAGGCGAGCAGCTTGCCGTCGATGACCGTGACCGCCCGCCCGGTCAACAGGGTCCGATCGCCCCGTAGTTCGGTACGGACGAGCCCGGACCGGGGCGAGGCCTGAAGCCCGGTGAGGACGGTGCGCCCGAGCCGCTCGGACCAGTACGGAGCCAGCGCCGTGTGCGCGCTGCCGGTGACCGGGTCCTCGTCGATGCCGACGTTCGGGAAGAAGCAGCGGGAGACGAAGTCGTAGCCCCGCGTGGGGTCTTCGGCGCGGGCGGTGGCGATGATCCCGCGCTCGGAGCAGGCGGCGAGCGCCTTGTGGTCGGGCGTCAGTCCTACGACGGTCTTCTCGTCGGCGAGTTCGACGACGAGGTCGCCGACGTTCGGCCCGGTGTCGACGGCGGTCAGCGCCTCGGCGCCCAGGGCCTCGGCGACCCCGTCCGGGATCTCGACCGGGGTGAGCGGGGCCGTCGGGAAGTCGAGGGTGATCGACCCGTCCGGTGCCGGCGTGGCGCTGAGCACACCACTGCGGGTGGTGAACCGCACGGTGCCCTCGTGGACGCCGGTGGTGTGCAGCACATGAGCCGTGGCGAGGGTCGCGTGTCCGCACATCGCGACCTCTGTGGCCGGCGTGAACCACCGCAGCGCCCAGTCGGCCGCCCCGCCCTCGGGCAGCCGGTGCGCGAACGCCGTCTCGGCGTGATTGACCTCCAGCGCGACCTGCTGCAGCCAGTCGTCGCCCTCCGGGAAGGCGTCGAGAAGCACCACCCCGGCCGGGTTCCCGGTGAAGGGGCGGTCGGTGAACGCGTCGACGATTCGAATCCGCATGCTCCGACGCTAGAGGGTCTCCGGCCTGCCGGACCAAGGCCAATTCGGGGGCAGTGGACCGATTCGGTGGCCCGAAGCGGTCGCTAGGCCGGCAAGGGGTGCTCCGGTTTCCGGGCCAGGAAGGTGGCGTACGTCCTCTTCGAACCCGCGGTGGGCTCCTGGATCAGCCGGGCGGTGATCGTGAGCCCGGCCCGCTCCAGCAACCCGGCGATCCGCTCCGGCGGGAGCAGATGGGACTCGTAGGACACGGGATGCCCGCCGTACGCCTGTGTCGGGCGCCGGAGTTCGCCCTCTCCCACGTGCCCGGCCAGCATCAGATGGCCGCCGGGCGCGAGCGTGCGGTGGAACTCGCGGAACACGACGGGCAGTTGTTCCGGCGGGGTGTGGTGCGTGGAGTAGTAGGCAAGGACGCCGCCCAGTTCACCGTCGCCGATCTCCGGCGCGGTCATCGAGCCCACGGTGAAGGTCAGGTCCGGGTGGGCGCGGCGGGCCAGTTCGATCATCCCCGGGGACAGGTCGATGCCGAAGACGGGCACCCCCAACTCCGCCAGATACGCGGTGACTCTGCCGGGCCCGCACCCCAGGTCCGCCACCGGGCCGAGCCCCGCCGACCGCACGGTCTCCGCGAAGGCGGCCAGCATCGCCCGTGACAGCGGGTCCAACTCGGCCGGATCCTTGACGAGTTGGACGTAGTCGGCGGCGACGGTGTCGTACGACTCCCGGATCGCGGCGAGGTAGGAGGGGTCGGTCATGCGGGCGACTTTAGGGGAGTGGGCCGCGACCACGAGAGAGGGGACGTGACCGAAGGGGCGGAAGGGGTGGGCGGACCGGCAGGGCGCGTCGAGTCCCCGGCCGGCGCTGTCTCCACCGACCTCGACCACGCCTGGGTGTCGGCCCGACACGGGGAAACGCGCTGCTCCGTCGCGCGAATTCGACGACCGGCACCACCGGTGGGAACGACCGTCAATCCGTCGACTCCAGAATTCGGTCCAGCGTCCTGCGCCCCATGCCGCTCATCGTCGGGTTGGTCTCGACGTAGTACCAGACGAGACCCATCGCCTGCTCGAACGCCCATGCCTTGCCGCGCTCCCATTCCAGGTCGTCGCAGGCCAGTGTGCGGCGGAGTACGTCCCGCGGGCCCGGCTGCAGCAGGTGCCAGGCGCCGACCAGGTCCAGCGCGGGGTCGGCCGGCCCGAAGCCGCCGGTGTCGAGCACGCCGCTGAGCCGGTCTCCGGCGACCAGCACATTGCCGGGAATCAGGTCACCGTGGCTCATCACGTCGGCAGCCGTGCGCGGCAGTAGGCGGAAGCGGCTCCAGAGCCGGCGCAGCCTGGGCACGTCGAGCAGTTCCTCGCTCTCCTCGAAGCACTGCGCCATCCAGTCGTCGTGGTGGGAGAGGACGCCGCCGCGATTGTCGCCGTCGAAGACCCGCCCCCGTGTCTCGGCGCCGCGCATGGCTGCGATGAAGGCCGCGAGGTCCTCGGCGAAAACGTCCGAGCAGCCGGGGTCGGCGTCGATGGCGATCGTTCCCGGCAGCCAGGTCTGGACCGACCACGGCATGGGGTACCCCGCTCCGGGCCTGCCCAGGGCGACGGGTTCCGGGACGGGGAACGGGGACACCTGTGCCAGCTCCGCGCTCGCCCGGGCTTCGCGTTCCAGAACCGCCAGCACCTCGGCGGCGTCGGCCGGACGCAGCGGGAAACGTGCGGAGAGGTCGTCCCCGATGCGGAAGATGGAGTGGACCGTCCCCGTCGACGGCAGGGGTCGGACCGCCCGGCCACTCCACTGGGGGAACTGCTCCTGGATCAAGGCCGTGACGGTTTCGCTGGTCACGTCCACCTGGTCGACATGCATGGTCGTCCAGTTATCCATGCGCCCGGGTCCGGATCAACCAAGTTTTTTCCGGGGCTTGCCGACCGAACAGTTCCGATATATCGTTGACGCATCGCGACAGATCAACGATGGAATGGAGTGATTGCGATGCGTACCCACGGACACGAGCGTGGACATGGACAGGAAGGCCACCCCCGGCGTGGCTGGGGCGGCCCCGACGGGCGGCGTGCGGCTTTCGGACCCTTCGGGCCCGGCGGTCCGGGCGGACCCGGCTTCGGACCGGGCTTCGGCCCCGGCCCCTGGGGCGGACGAGGGCGCGGCGGACCGCGGGGCAGGGCGCGGCGCGGCGACGTACGCGCGTCGATCCTCGCCCTCCTCAAGGACCGGCCGATGCACGGCTACGAGATGATCCAGGAGATCGCCGAGCGCAGCGGCGGCGCGTGGAAGCCGAGCCCCGGCTCGGTCTACCCCACCCTGCAGCTGCTGGAGGACGAGGGCCTGATCGCCAGCGCGACGGAGGGCGGCAAGAAGCTGTTCTCGCTCACCGACGCCGGCCGCACCGCGGCCGAGGAAGGTCCGGACGCACCCTGGGAAGAGGCTTCCCGAGGTGTCGACTGGGAGGCCCTGAGCGAGATCCGGCAGGCCGGCTTCGGTCTGATGGAGGCCTTCGGCCAGGTCTGGAAGACCGGCAGCAAGGAGCAGCGCGAGAAGGCGCTGAGCGTCATCAACGACGCCCGCAAGAAGCTGTACCTGATCCTGGCCGACGAGGACTGATGTCCTCGGGGTCGGAGAGGGCAGCAGGTCAAGGCGCCCCACGGGAGTTCCGTGGGGCGCCTTCCCTGTGCGCGTTCCCGTTCCTGCGGTGCCCCGGTGCCTTCCTCAGGCCACCAGCCCGCCCAGTTTGCGCAGCGATTCGTTCAGGGCGGCCGTCCCCGAGTCCTTCAGCTTGCCCGCCATCAACGTCACCGCCGCACCCGTGAACTCGCCGTCGATCCGGACCGTCGTGGCGTCGCCGTCGGGGGTGAGTGTGTAGCGCGTGGCGACGTTCACGGCCATCGGGCCCTTGCCGCGGATGGCCAGCACCCGGGCCGCCTCCACCTCCTCGACGGTCCACTCGACCTCCGCGGGGAAGCCCATCAGCTTCATGTTCTCCTGGAAGGTCGCGCCCGTTTCGAGGGTCTCGGGGCCGCCCTTGGGGAAGTTGGTGTGGGTCGTGTTCCACTCGCCGTACGCGGACCAGTCCGTTAGCTGGGTCCACACCTTCTCGGCCGGGGCCTCGATGCGTGCCTCCGCGCTGATTTCGGCCATACGGCCACCTCTTCCTGTCGGGCTACGGTGCTGTCGGGCTACGGTGTCGCGGAACGTAGCCGCAGGGCGCGCAACATTCAATACTGATGAACCGTCAGGAAGTGTCCGCAGCAACCGCGTTCGGAACGGACCGACCTCGCCGGTGTCGGTTTTGTCGGCCTCAGCCCACGTGCCGTATCACCGCCGCGTCGAACAGGTCCCACGCGCGCGGGTGGGCGCTCTCGTCGTGGCAGTGCCACGCGTCCCAGAACAGGTCGGCGGGCAGTGCGTCCTCCGGGGCGTACACCCGGTACACGTACTGCCTGCCGTCGACCGCCGGCAACGCCACCAGCCAGCACCTGCTCTCCACGTTCGAGAAAGACGTACGCCCGGTGCAGAGCGGTTGCGCACGGGGCGCGCGGCAGGGCGGCGCGCGCCTCTCGGGGTTGAGGCGCGTGATCTCATCCGTAAGGAGGAGATCCCGCCGCCCAGGGTCCACTCTGTGTGGGATGCCGAAATGCTCCCCTCCGGGGATGCCCTCAATGCGGGGGACTGATGGGGTAAGAGCGTGCAACCCCGTATTCCCAGGCAGTCGAACCGCGAGCAGGGCATTCACCGCGCGGACAACGATGCCAGGCTCAGTGCAGAGCTGGCAGCGGTGGTGGCGGGTGCCCGCCGCCGGGCCCTGCGGGACGGGGACCGGCAGATCGACACGGCCCATCTGCTGCACAGCCTCCTGGAGTCGGACGCCGAGGCGCGTGCCGTCTTCGGCGACGGCCCCCAGATCGCCCGACTGCTCGGCTACCTGGTGCAGCGCAGCATCGGCTACGGCCTGCGTTGGCAGGGCAGCGTCGAGGACTCCGGCGCGATTCCCGTGATCCCGGTGGCGGACGGCTGGTCTCCGCTGGCCGCGGGCGCCCTGGAGCACGCCTGCGAGCGCGCCGAACTCCGCGACGGCGACCTGGCGGGCGGCATCGACCTCCTCGCCGCGCTTGTCGCGGAACCCGAGGCCCGCGCCGTCGAGGTGCTCCACCGCGCGGGCATCGAGTCCCCCGAGGTACTGGTGTGGATCGAGAGCCGGCCGGGGGCGTACGTGGCGGGCGGCGAGACGGGCTGCTGATCGAGCCGGTGACCGACCGCGCGGCGGCCGTCCACGCGCTGAGACAGGTGTCAACAAGGGTGACGCTCATGTCATCGCCTGCCATCATGTGGCCGTGCATACGTCTGAGAGCAGTGCCGCCGGTGGTGCGAAGGGTGTCGGGCTCGGTCTGGCGCTCGGGTCCGCGCTCGCCTTCGGAGGATCCGGAGTCGCGGCCAAACCGCTGATCGAGGCGGGCCTCGACCCGCTGCACGTGGTGTGGCTGCGGGTGGCCGGCGCCGCCCTGGTGATGCTGCCGCTCGCCGTGCGCCACCGCGCGCTCGTCCGCCGCCGCCCCGCACTGCTCCTCGGCTTCGGACTGCTCGCCGTCGCAGGCGTCCAGGCCTGCTACTTCGCCGCGATCTCCCGCATACCCGTCGGCGTCGCCCTGCTCGTCGAGTACCTCGCACCCGCCCTCGTGCTCGGGTGGGTCCGGTTCGTGCAACGGCGTCCGGTCTCCCGCGCCGCCGCGCTGGGCGTGGTCCTCGCGGCCGGCGGCCTCGCCTGCGTCGTCGAGGTGTGGTCGGGCCTGAGCTTCGACGCCGCCGGCCTGCTGCTCGCGCTCGCTGCCGCCTGCTGCCAGGTCGGCTACTTCGTCCTGTCCGACCAGGGCAGCGACGCGGGCACCGAGGCACCCGACCCGCTCGGCGTGATCGCCTACGGCCTGCTCGTCGGCGCCCTTGTACTGACCGCCGTGGCCCGCCCCTGGACCATGGACTGGTCCGTCCTCGCGGGCGACGCCCACATGAACGGCAACCCCGTCCCGGCCGCCGTCCTGCTCGCCTGGATCGTCCTGGTCGCCACGGTCCTGGCCTACGTCACCGGAGTCGTCTCCGTCCGCCGTCTCTCCCCACAGGTCGCGGGCGTCGTCGCCTGCCTCGAAGCGGTCGTCGCGACGGTACTGGCCTGGGTCCTCCTCGGCGAACACCTCTCCGCCCCTCAGGTCATCGGCGGTGCGGTCGTCCTGCTCGGCGCGTTCGTCGCCCAGTCCTCGGCCCCGACGAAGGGTTCGGAGGAACCGGTCGCGACCGGGGGCCCCGAAAGGGAGTTGTCCCGCCGAGGAACGGCTGCCTAGGCTGCTGATCATGCATCGGAACGCGCTCGTTCTTCCGCCGCCGGCCGCCTGAGGCGGGCCTCCGGATTCCACGCCCGGCACCGCCGGGCGGAACGGTGCTGCCCGCAGAAGAAGTCCATGGACCCCGCTGACAGGGGCTCCTCGTCGCGCTTCTGTACTTCTGCGGAGATCGCTCGTGTCGAATGCTGTTCTTGGCCTGCCCGTCCGGCGAGGCCTGCTCTATCTGATGGTGGCCGGGATCGCATGGGGGACCGCTGGCGCGGCTGCCTCCCTGGTCTACAGGGCCAGTGATCTCGGCCCACTGGCTCTGTCCTTCTGGCGCTGCGCGGCCGGATTCGTGCTGTTGCTCATCGTCCGTCTTCTCGGCCGCCCGAGGATTCACCCCGCTGCCGCCGAGCCGCTCCGTCGCAAGGCCCTGCGGACCGTCACGACCGGCCTCGGACTGGCCATCTTCCAGACGGCCTACTTCGCGGCCGTCGCGGACACCGGACTCGCCGTGGCGACCGCCGTCACGCTCGGCGCCGGACCCGTGTTGGTGGTGCTCGGGGCACGGCTGACCCTGGGGGAACGGCTCGGCACCGGTGGCACGATCGCCGTGGCCGGGGCGCTGTCGGGGCTGGCGGTCCTGTCGCTGGGCCCGGCGGCGACCGTACGGCCGTCGGGTGTCCTGCTCGCCCTCGTCTCGGCGGCCGGCGGCTCGGCCATGACCCTGCTGACCCGGCGCTGGGGACGCGGCGGCGGGACCGACGCGTCCGAGACGGCTGTCTGGACCTTCGCGGTCACCAGCCTGTGCGTACTGCCGTTCGCCCTGGCCGAGGGACTGGTACCACACACCGCCCAGCCGGTCCGGGTGCTCTGGCTGCTCGGCTACATCGCAACGGTACCTACGGCCCTCGCCTACGCCCTCTACTTCATGGCCGCGGTCGTCGTACGCTCCGCCACCGTATCCGTGATCATGCTCCTGGAGCCTGTGAGCGCGGCAGGCCTCGCCGTCGTCCTGCTCGGTGAACGGCTGACGCCCACGACGCTGGCGGGCACTCTGCTGATGCTCGGCTCGGTCGCGGGCCTCGCGCTGACGGAGATGCGCACGGCGACGGCAGACGAACCGGTCCTCGGCTGACGAGAAGCCCCCTCCTCCTCACCCCTCCCGCCGCCGCAGCAAATGCCCCCGCGCCACCTCGTCCCGCACCCCGCCCCGCCCCGCGAGCCGGGCCGCGATGCGGTCCTGGACCTCGGCCGACCGCTTGCCCGCGTACTTGAACTTGGCTCGTACGCCGGTCACTTCGAGGCGTAGGGCGCGGATTCCGGACAGCAGGCGGCCGTTCGGTGGCTCGCCGGAGGCGACCGGTGCGGTGCCGCCCTCGGGCTGGAAGTGGCCGACCTGGCGGTTGAGGAGGGTCGCCTTCTCGGTCGGGTCGTCCACGAGGCGGGCGGTGCAGCGGAGTTGGACGGCAGCGTAGAAGCTGGTCGGCACGCCGTGTTCCGGTGGGACGTCCGGGTCCGCCTGCCAGGGGCCGGGGATGTACACGTAGTCGTCGACGACGCTCAGCACCACCTGGGGATTCGCCTCCAGCGCCGGCCACAGGGGGTTGGGGCGGGCCAGGTGGGTGACCGCCTCGCCGCGCTCGGGGTCGTAGGCGAAGTGGAGGGGCTGGACGAACGGCGGTTCGCCGGGCGGGCCGTTGACGGCGAGCTGGCCGAAGTCGTGGACGGCGAGCCAGTGTTGCCACTCGGCGTCGTCGTGGGGTGCGTCCCAGGGGTGGATGAGCATCACAACTCCACCAGGTAGCCGGGGAGTTCGATGCCCGAGGACAGGTCGTCGTTCGGGAGCGGGGCGCCGTAGCCGGTGTTCAGCGGGAGGACGCCGGCCCAGTGGGGGAGGTCCAGGTCCTCGGGATCGTCGTTCGCGCCGCCGGTGCGGAGCTTGGCGGAGACCTCGTCGAGGTCGAGGCGGATCACCATGGTGGTGGCGAGTTCCTTCTTGTTGCCGGGCCGGGAGTCCGCCGAACGACCGGGCACGACATGGTCGACCAGCGCGTCCAGCGCGGTCCGCTTCTCCTCGGGGTCCGTAACCTGGTGGGCGATGCCGTGCACCACCACGGAGCGGTAGTTGATCGAGTGGTGGAAGGCGGAACGGGCCAGCACCAGACCGTCCACGTGGGTCACCGTCAGGCACACCGGGAGCCCCGGGTCGGCCTGCCCCGTCATCCGCAGCGGGCGCGCCCCCGTCGAACCGTGCACGTACAGCCGCTCACCGACCCGCCCGAACAGCGTCGGCAGTACGACGGGCCGGCCGTCGCGGACGAAGCCGAGATGGCAGACATAGGCCGTGTCGAGTATCGCGTGCACCAGCTCCTTGTCGTACGACGCCCGGTCCGCGGAACGCGTGGGGACGGTCAGGTCGGTCGGCGTGTAGGCCGCGGGCTGCGACGTCGGCTGCGAGGTGGTCCCCTGCATGGTGCTCTCCGTGTTCGTTGCTGTCGGGTCGAGTTGCGAGGCGTATTGCACTAGTGCATAATCTTCTTTGTGCTAGGAGGATATCGGATCGTAGGGCGACGCGCGGCAGACATCGCTGCCGACGTCGAGCGCGCGGTGGGCTCGGGAGGACTTGAGCCGGGGCAACTGCTGCCTCCCATGCGGGAGTTGGCCGTAGAGCTGGGGGTGAATCCCAATACGGTCGCGGCCGCGTACCGGACCCTGCGCGAGCGCGGGGTCATCGAGACCGCCGGGCGGCGCGGCAGCCGGGTGCGGCCCAAGCCGGCCACGACCGGGCGCGAGCACATCCGGGTGGAGGTGCCGGAGGGGGTGCGCGAGGTGTCCCACGGCAACCCGGATCCCGCCCTGCTGCCCTCCCTCGCCGGGGCCTTCACCCGCGCCGCCGAACTCTCCGACCGCGAACCGGTCATGTACGGCGACGACCCGGTCGAACCGGAGCTGGCACGCATCGCGCGGGCGGCGCTGGACGCGGACGGTGTGCCGGCCGGCCCCGTGGCCGTCGCCTCCGGATCGCTGGACGCCATCGAGCGCGTCCTCGCCGCCCATCTGAAGCCCGGTGACACCGTCGCCGTCGAGGACCCCGGGTGGGGCAGTCTGCTCGACCTCGTACCGGCACTCGGGCTGCGCGTCACCCCCGTCCGCGTGGACGACGACGGACCGCACCCCGACGACGTGCGCGCGGCGCTGGAACACGGCGCGCGGGCCCTGATCGTCACCGACCGGGCGCAGAACCCCACCGGAGCCGTGGTGAGCGCCACGCGCGCGCGTGCCCTGCGGTCAGTGCTCCGCGACCACCCGGAGATCCTGCTGATCGAGGACGACCACGGTCACGGCATCGTCGACCAGGCCCTGCATCCGCTGGCCGGCGCCACCCGTCACTGGGCCTTCGTCCGCTCGGTCGCCAAGGCCTACGGCCCCGATCTGCGCCTCGCCGTGCTCACCGGGGACACCGTCACCCTCGACCGGGTCCGTGGCCGCCAGCGCCTGGGGCCGGGCTGGGTCAGCCGGATCACCCAGCGCGCCGTGGCCCTGTTGTGGGCCGACGGAGCGGTGGACACCCCGGCGGTGGCCGCCGCCTACGGCCGTCGCCGGGACGCGCTGATCGCCGCGCTCGCCGACCACGGGGTCACGGCGTACGGCCGCAGCGGCCTCAACGTGTGGATCCCGGTGCCGGACGAGACCGGCGCGGTCTCCCGCCTCCTCCACGCGGGCTGGGCCGTCGCGCCCGGCGCCCGCTTCCGGATGAGCGCACCCCCCGGCATCCGGATCACCGTCTCGACCCTGACGGCCGAGGAGACCGGGCGGTTGGCCGAGGCGATCGCCTCCGCGTGCGGCCGGACGCCGATGCGCGGCTACGCGTAAGAACGTTACCTTGTAGCGCGAGCGGGATACGTCCCCGGGTATCTCGTAGTATCGCTTACATGTTGAACCTGGAGCGGCTGCGCACCCTGGACGCCCTGGCCCGGCACGGCTCGGTCAGCGGTGCCGCCGAAGGGCTGCATGTGACGACCTCTGCCGTGTCGCAGCAGATGTCCAAGCTGGAGCGCGAGGTGGGCCAGCAGCTCCTCGCCAAGAACGGGCGGGGGGTGCGGCTCACCGACGCGGGCCGGCTGCTCGCCGAGCACGCGGGCCGCATCCTGTCCCAGGTGGAGCTGGCCCAGGCCGACCTGGAGGCCCAACGGGGGCAGGTCGTGGGCGAGTTGAGGCTCTCCGCGTTCCCGACCGCCGCGCGCGGCCTCTTCCCCGCCGCACTCGCCGCGCTGCGCGCCCAGCACCCCGCGCTGCGCGTCCGCTCCACCGAACTGGAGCCGGAGAGCGGTATCGCGGGCGTCGTGCGCGGCGATCTCGACCTCGCGGTCGTCCTCGACTGGTACAACAAGCCGATGCCGCTGCCCGACGGCCTGGTCAAGGCGCCGATCCTGGACGACCCCGCAGAGGTGGCGATGCCGGCCGGGCATCCGCTGGCGGGCCGCGACGAGGTGGACCTCGGGGAGTTCGCCGAGGACGAGTGGATCACCTGGGCCGAGGGCGAGTTCTGTCACGAGTGGCTGATGTTCACCCTGCGCTCCCGGGGCATCGAGCCGATCATCGGCCACCGCGCTGCCGAGACGCACACCCAACTGGGTCTGGTGGCCGCCGGGTTGGGCGTCTGCATCGCACCCCTGCTGGGTCGCAGCCCGATGCCCGCCGGAGTCGTCACCGTCCCGCTGAAGCAGCGGGTGAGTCGGTATGTCTACGTCGTCTGGCGCGCGGACGCCGACCGCCGCCCCTCCATCCGCGCGGCGGTCGAGGCGCTGCGGGCGGCGGCCGAGACGGTCGTCTGACAGCCGGCCCGAGAGCAACTCGCCTACAGCGCCGCCAACTTGCGGAAGTCCCAGGACGTGACCGTGTCCGGCGTCAGCCGTATCCACGCGTGCCGGCCGTCGTACGGCATCGCGTCCAGGCCGAAGTTCTTCTGCGCGAACAGCTTCTCCACCGCGACGAGTTCGGGATACGGCTCACCCGTGCGCGGGGACTCGCCCACGAACTCGACGGTCCCGGACAGCTCTACGCCCCGCAACTCGTCGTAGGCGTAGCCGCCGTCGACGACCACGGCGACGCGCGGGTCGCCGCGCAGATCGGCCCAGCGCTTGCTGCGGGTGATCGAGTACAGCCACAGCGAGGTGCCGTCCCAGGCGAACCAGAGCGGGCTGACATGCGGGGCGCCGTCCCCGGACACGGTCGCGACGCGGCAGGTCCGCTCGGCGGCGAGGAACCCGTCCAGCTCCTCGGGTGTCATCATGATCTTCCGGCCTCGACGCTGAGTGGCGGTCATGCGATCCCCTTCGGCTACGGCACGAGCGGCGGGCAGCCGCTCCTGACGGTTCGTCAGGAAAAGTGGCCGGACGGTCGTCGGCCGTCTTCCGAACGCACGCGATGCTCGTTACTGTCACCCGCCCCGGCCGTCGACGACAAGGGAGAGCCATGCCGTCGCACGCACAACTCAGTGAGATCCTCGACACGGTGAGCACTGCCCTGCTCACCGTCGAATGTCAACAGGGCGTGGTAGGCCCGGGCAGCGCGCTGCCCGAACTCGCCCTCGCCGTACGCTCGTCGGGCGCGCTCGCCAACGTCGCCCGGCTGGTCGCCGCCGCGCACGAGAGCGGGGTCCAGGTGATCCACGCGCTCGCCGAACGCCGCCCGGACGGCCGGGGAGCGAACCACAACGCCCGGCTGTTCCGCGCCGCCGAACGCCTGCCCGTCCAGCAGCTCTCGGGCACCGCGGCGGTGCGCGTGGCACCCCCGATCGAGGTCGCCGAGGAGGACTTCGTCGTACGGCGGCTGCACGGCCTGTCACCGATCCAGGGCACCGAAGTCGACGCGCTGCTGCGGAACCTGGGCTGTCGCACACTGATCGTCACCGGCGTCTCGGCCAACGTGGCGATCCCCAACGCGGTGTTCGACGCCGTCAACCGCGGCTACACCGTCGTCGTACCGAAGGACGCCATCGCGGGGGTGCCCTCGGAGTACACCCCCGCGATGATCCGCAACACCCTCGCATTGGTCGCCACGGTCGCGACCACGGACGAGGTGCTGGGCTGCTTCAAACGGCCGCGCAGGGCCGATCGACGCTGACCGTCACGCCAGCGTGATGGAGTCCCCGGTCACGGTGATCTGCTCGGCGGGCAGCGCCTGGGTCGCGGGCCCCTGCTTCACACTGCCGTCGGTGATGGAGAACTCGCTCTTGTGACACGGGCAGCCGATGACGCCGTTGCTGATGGTGGTCACGGCGCAGCCCTGGTGGGTGCACTTCGAGGAGAACGCCTTGTAGGTGCCCGCCGTCGGCTGGGTGACCACCACGCCCTGGCTGGCGAAGATCTTGCCGCCGCCCTCGGGGATGTCGGTGGTCTTCGCCAGTTCGGTGCCCCCGGCGTCACCCTGGGCGGTGGACGCGCCGGCGGTGGTGGTGGAGCCCGAGGTGTCCGAGGAGTCCGACGACGAGTCGTCGTTCGACGAGCACGCGGTCAGCGCGACGGCGAGTCCCGCCGCGCCGACCGCCGCCAACGCGGTGCGACGGGAGGGCGCCGTAACGGGTTCGAACGAATCGCTGGTCATGCTGACGTTCCTTCCAGAAGAAAGCATTTGTGGGTCTGCAAAGGGGTACGGGATACCGATGACCGTCGTTCAGACGGTGTCGAGAGCTTGGCCTGATCGAGATCAGGCAGGCGTAAAACTTCGCTGTCGTTTCGCTGTCGGTTCTGCACAAGGCCTGAACACGCACCCGGTGAAGCCGTGAGTGAACCTCCTTGGTGCGCGCGCCGTTTCAAGTCTCGCCAGCACAACGCCCACACCCCGGCGGGTGTCGGGGGCGGGGGCCCGACGAATGGACGGACTTGAACGAGCAGAGCAAGAGATCTCCCGGCCGCAGGAGCCTGCTGCGCGGTGGCAGGTTGCGCGATGGCACTGTCGGTCGCGGGGGCGACGGCGAGCGCCTCGGCGCACACCGTGAACTACGTCGCGCTGGGCGACTCGTACGCCTCCGGCCGCGGCATACCGACCCAGGTCGACGCCACGTGCGCGCGGTCCGACCAGAACTGTCCGTCGCTCCTCGCGGCGGCGCGGAACTGGCAGCTGACCGACGTCAGTTGTTCGGGCGCCACGACGGCGGCCCTGGCCGGACCGCAGGGCTCGAAGGCGCCGCAACCGGACGCCCCCGGCGCGGACACGGACGTGGTCACCCTGACCATCGGCGGCAACGACATCGGCTTCTCCGGCAATCTGGCCACCTGCGCCGGACTGACGTCCAAGAACCCGACCGGCAACCCGTGCCAGACCTTCTTCACGAGCGACGGCACCGACCGGCCGGCGCAGCGCGTCGACGACACCGCTCCCAAGATCGCCGCGGCCCTGGACGCCGTCCACGAGCGGGCTCCTCGGGCCAGGGTCGTGGTGGTCGGCTATCCCGACCTGTTCCCGGACGACGGAGTCGGCTGCACCAGCTCCGCCGTACCGCTCGCGGCCGGTGACTTCGCCTATCTGCGGGACACCGAGAAGAAGCTCAACGCGATGATCGCGGGCCAGGCGTCGGCGCACGGCGCGGCCTACGTCGACACCTACACCCCGACCGTGGGACACGACATGTGCAAGCCGGCCGGCGAGCGCTGGATCGAACCCCTGGTCGCGGCGACCCCGACCGCGCCCGCCCACCCCAACGCCCAGGGCCAGCAGGCCATGGCGGCCACCGTGGAGCGTGCCGTCCACTGCGGTGCGTACCGCCGGTGACCTGAGCGAAGAAGAGGGGGCGTCGGCTGTCCCGGCCCTGGTGAGAGCGGGCGTCCTCCACTCCTCGTAGACTGCTCAATCCGTGCCGGAGGCGCGTCCGGAGCGGCTGTGGACGGTAGGGCTAGGGAGCCTCGGAAGTGCTCAAGCAAGTCGTCGCGACCCGCTACATCACGCCCCTGCGCGAGGGCGGCTCGCTGCCGGGGCTCGTCGAGGGCGACGACTTCGCGCCGTACGTCATGAAGTTCAGCGGCGCCGGGCAGGGCCGCAAGACGCTCGTCGCCGAGGTCGTCGTGGGGGAGCTGGCCCGTCGGCTGGGCTTCCGGGTGCCGCGCCTGGTGACCCTCGATCTCGACCCGGTGCTCGGGCTCGGCGAACCCGACCAGCAGGTACAGGAGTTGCTGAGGTCCAGCGGCGGCGCCAACCTCGGCATGGACTTCCTGTCCGGCGCCCTCGGCTTCGACCCACTGGCCTTCACGGTGAGCCCGGAGGAGGCGGGCCGGATCGTCTGGTTCGACGCGCTGGTCAACAACGTCGACCGGTCCTGGCGCAACCCCAACCTGCTGATGTGGCACGGCGACCTGTGGCTCATCGACCACGGCGCCACCATGATCTGGCACCACAACTGGCCCGGCGCGGAGGCATCGGCGGCCCGTCCCTACGACGCCGCAGACCACGCCCTCGCGCGCTTCGCCCCCGACCTCGCGACCGCCGCCGCCGACCTCGCACCGCAGGTCACCGACGATCTCCTCGCCGAGGTCACCGCCGAGATCCCCGACGCCTGGCTGACCGGCGAACCCGGCTTCGACACCCCGGACGACCTCCGCCGGGCCTACGCGGCGCCCCTCCTCGCGCGCGCCGCCGTCATCCACGAGCGCATCAGGAGGGACCAGTGACCGAGCGCCACATCATCCGGCCCAGCGAGGCCAACGAACGGGACGTCTTCGAGTACGCCCTGCTGCGCGTCGTACCGCGCGTGGAACGCGGCGAGTGCATCAACGCCGGCGTGCTCGTCTACTGCCGTGCCCGGTCCTACGTCGGCGCCCGCACCCATCTGGACGAGGCGCGGCTGCTCGCCCTCGACCCGGAGGCCGATGCGGCCGGGATCAGGGCCGCGCTCGGTGCCGTGGAAGGCGTGTGCGCGGGCGGTGAGGCGGCCGGTCAGGCGGCGCGTGACGATGCCGGTCGGCGGTTCCGCTGGCTGATCGCGCCCCGGTCCACCGTCGTGCAGCCCGGGCCCGTGCACACCGGTCTCACCGTCGATCCGGCGGCCGAGACGGAGCGCCTGCTCGACCTGCTGGTGAGGTAATGGATCACACCCGGCTCATGTGGCGTTGACACCGAGTGCCAGGGCTTCTAGCGTCACGTCTGCCGAAGGTACTAAGCGGTCGCTCACCGGCGGGCCGCAGATTTCCAGGGCGAGAGATTCTCAAGGGCGAGGAGAGCCAGCAATGTCCACCACTGAGCAGCGGGTCGCGATTGTCACCGGCGGGGCGCGGGGCATCGGCGCCGCCACCGCCGTACGCCTCGCGGCCGAGGGCCGTGCGGTCGCCGTGATCGACCTCGACGAGGCCGCCTGCAAGGACACCGTGGAGAAGATCACCGCGGCCGGCGGCAAGGCCCTCGCGGTCGGCGCCGACGTCTCCGACGAGGCCCAGGTCGAGGCCGCCGTCGCGCGCATCGTCGCGGAACTGGGCGCGCCGACGATCCTGGTCAACAACGCGGGCGTGCTCCGCGACAACCTGCTCTTCAAGATGAGCGTCTCCGACTGGGACACGGTCCTGAACGTGCACCTGCGCGGCTCGTTCCTGATGGCCAAGGCCGTCCAGAAGCACATGGTCGACGCGGGCTTCGGCCGGATCGTCAACCTCTCCTCGTCCTCCGCCCTCGGCAACCGCGGCCAGGCCAACTACTCCGCCGCCAAGGCCGGTCTGCAGGGCTTCACCAAGACCCTCGCCATCGAGCTCGGCAAGTTCGGCATCACGGCCAACTCGGTGGCCCCCGGCTTCATCGCCACCGACATGACCGCCGCGACCGCCGCCCGCATCGGCATGGGCTTCGAGGACTTCAAGGCCGCCGCCGCCACCCAGATCCCGGTGCAGCGAGTCGGCGAGCCCGACGACATCGCCAACGCCGTCGCCTTCTTCACGAATGAGGCGGCCGGCTTCGTCTCCGGCCAGGTCCTGTACGTCGCCGGCGGACCGCTCAACTAGGGAATTCGGGAACACGGAACCATGACTGAACAGCCTGAACTGCCCGCGCTCTCCGGCAAGGTCGCCGTCATCACCGGCGCCAGCCGCGGCATCGGCTACGGCGTCGCCGAGGCACTGCTCGCCCGCGGCGACCGCATCTGCATCACCGGCCGCAACGAGGACGCCCTCAAGGAGGCCGTCGAGGCCCTCGGCGCCGACCGGGTCATCGGCGTGGCCGGCAAGGCCCACGACGAGGCCCACCAGGCCGTCGTCGTCGATCGCACCATGGAGGCCTTCGGCCGCGTCGACTTCCTGGTCAACAACGCCGGTACGAACCCGGTGTTCGGCCCGATCGCCGACCTCGACCTGAACGTCGCCCGCAAGGTCTTCGAGACCAACGTCATCTCGGCGCTCGGCTTCGCCCAGAAGACCTGGCACGCCTGGCAGAAGGACAACGGCGGCGCCATCGTCAACATCGCCTCCCTCGCCGGGATCTCCGCCTCGCCGTTCATCGGTGCGTACGGCATCAGCAAGGCCGCGATGGTCAACCTGACGCTCCAGCTGGCGCACGAGTTCGCGCCGGGCGTACGGGTCAACTCGATCGCCCCGGCGGTCGTGAAGACCAAGTTCGCCGCCGCCCTGTACGAGGGCCGCGAGGCGGAGGCCGCCGCCTCCTACCCGCTGGCCCGGCTCGGTGTGCCCTCCGACATCGGCGGCGCCGCCGCGTTCCTGACGTCGGACCAGTCCGAGTGGATCACCGGCCAGACGCTCGTCGTCGACGGCGGCATCCTGCTGAACGCCGGAGTGGCCTGACCCGATGGCCCGGGCGCCGGTTCCTTTGCTGTTCCCTTTACGGAATCGGCGCCCGTGTCGAGGTACGAAAACGCGCACAGCGGACTGACAACGTCGTCATGAAACCGCTGATCAAGAGCCCTGTCCGAACCTTGCTCAACCGGCCGGAGCGCTGCGGTATGGTCTGCCGACCCTTGGTATGGCGGATCGAGGAGCGTGCGCGTGTTCAACCGGAACCGAGGACTGCGGAGAGCCGCGGCGATCACGTCGATATCTCTGGTGGCCGGATGCGGGGTGTTCTCGGACGGGAATCCGGACGACCGGGGACCCATCGTCGTCGGCACCACCAGCGCCCCCAGCACACTCGACCCGGCCGCCTCCTGGGACGGCTCGTGGGAGCTGTTCCGCAACATCTACCAGACGCTCCTCGCCTACCCGACCGGCGCGACCACCCCCGAGCCGGACGCCGCCAAGAGCTGTGGTTTCACGGACGGTTCGAACACGACGTACCGCTGCGAACTGCGCGCGGGCATGAAGTTCGCCGACGGGAACACCCTCGACGCCCAGGCCGTCAAGCACTCCATCGACCGCATCAGACAGATCGACGTCGCGAGCGGACCCGCCGGCCTGCTGGGCAGCCTCGACCGCGTCCAGGTGACCGGTGACCGCGAGGTCCTCTTCCGCCTCAACAAGCCCGACGCCACCTTCCCGTTCGTGCTCGCCACCCCGGCCATGTCGATCGTCGACCCCGACGACTATCCCGCGCACTCCCTGCGCAAGGACGACAAGGTCTTCGGCTCCGGGCCGTACACCCTGAAGTCCTACGACGACGGCAAGCAGGCCCAACTCGTCCGCAACGACCGCTACAAGGGCTTCGCCAAGCGGGAGAACAGCGCGGTGACGATCCGCTACTTCCAGGACTCGGGCGCCATGGTCAAGGCGCTGCGGGACCAGAAGATCGACGTCACCTACCGCGGCCTCGCCGCCGACGACATCGTCACCCTCCAGGGCAGCCCCTCGAAGGACCTGCAACTGGTCGACGGCTCCGGCACCGACATCAACTACCTGGTGTTCAACCCCAAGGACCGGTGGGCCCGCAATCCCGCCGTCCGCAGGGCCGTCGCCCAGGTCGTCGACCGCGGGGCGATCACCCACAAGATCTACCGCGACACCGTGGACCCCCTCTACTCCATGGTCCCGAAGGGCCTCACCGGCCACACCACCGCCTTCTTCGACGACTTCGGCGACCCCAGCGTCCCCAAGGCCCGGAAGATCCTCACCCGCGCGGGCATCACCGACCGCGTCCCGCTCACCCTCTGGTACACCAGCGACCGCTACGGCTCCGAGACCGCCCTCGAATTCAAGGAACTCAAGCGCCAGTTGGACGCCTCGGGGCTTTTCACGATCACCCTGAAGAGCCGCCCCTGGAAGACGTATGTGACCGGCTACGAGAAGGGCGAGTACCCGGTGTTCGGGCGCGGCTGGTTCCCGGACTTCCCCGACGCCGAGAACTTCATCGCGCCCTTCGTGGGACAGCAGAACGCGCTCGGTACGCCCTACCCGTCGCCGAGGATCACCGACGTACTGCTGCCCGAGTCCCGCAGGGAGACCGACCGGGCCGACGTGGTCAAGGAGTTCGAGGAGGCCCAGCAGATCCTGGTGGACGACACCCGGCTGCTGCCGCTGTGGCAGGGCCGGCAGTACGTGGCCGCCAGCGACGGCATCTCCGGCGGGGAACAGGCCCTCGACCCGTCGACGATCATGATGATGTGGCAGCTGTACCGCAAGACGAGCTGGTGAACCGGTTCCCGGCACCGGTTGTCAGTGCTCGCCTGTAGGTTCTGGGACATGGAGGCGACCGCACCGCGCGGTCGCTCCGCATCGCAGTCGCCGCACACGGTAAGGAAGTTGACGTGACCGACATCTCCATGCTCCCCGAGTCCTGGCGCGGAGTCCTGGGCGACGAGCTTCAGCAGCCCTACTTCAAGGAGCTGACCGAGTTCGTCGAGGAGGAGCGGGCGAAGGGTCCGGTCTACCCTCCGCGCGAGGAGGTCTTCGCCGCCCTGGAGGCGACGCCGTACGACCAGGTGAAGGTGCTGGTCCTCGGTCAGGACCCGTACCACGGCGAGGGCCAGGGACACGGCCTGTGCTTCTCGGTCCGCCCCGGAGTGAAGACCCCGCCCTCCCTGCGGAACATCTACAAGGAGATGAAGGAGGAGCTCGACCTCCCGATCCCGGACAACGGCTATCTGATGCCGTGGGCCCAGCAGGGCGTCCTGCTGCTCAACGCGGTGCTCACGGTCCGCTCCGGCGAGGCCAACTCCCACAAGGGCAAGGGCTGGGAGAAGTTCACCGACGCGGTGATCCGCGCGGTGGCCGACCGCCCCGACCCGGCGGTCTTCGTCCTGTGGGGCAACTACGCGCAGAAGAAGCTCCCCCTCATCGACGAGGAGCGGCACGTGGTGGTCAAGGGCGCGCACCCCTCCCCGCTGTCCGCCAAGAAGTTCTTCGGCTCCCGCCCGTTCACCCAGATCGACGAGGCCGTCGCGAAGCAGGGCCACACCCCGATCGACTGGCGCATCCCGAACCTGGGCTGACCCCACCGGGGCAGGGCCGGGGCCGCCTGACGGGGATTGTCAGTGGCGCCGGTTAGCGTCGGGAGGGACAGCCAGGGCGGCTGGACGAGTTCGGAGGACGCGGTGGCGGAGCGACAGGGGCAGGCGGCGCCGGACGCCCTGCTCACGCGGATCGGACAGGTCGTCATGCTGCACCACGGCGGCGACCGCGAGGAGGCCAGGGAGCGGCTGCTCGGCCTGTGGATCGAGCTCGGTGAGGACGGCGACCCGCTGCACCGCTGCACGCTGGCCCACTACCTGGCCGACACCCAGGACGACCCGAGCGACGAACTCGCCTGGGATCTCCGGGCGTTGTCGGCGGCGGACGAGCTGACGGACGAGCGGGCGCCCGGCGAGATCGACGGCATGGGCGGGGAGGAGACGAGCGCGGTGCGTGGTTTCTACCCCTCCCTGCATCTCAACCTCGCCGCCGACTACATCAAGCTCGACCGCCCGGACGCCGCCCGCACCCACCTCCGCCGCGCCCGCGAGGCCTGCGCGGTCCTCGCGGACGACGGCTACGGCAACGGGGTGCGGGCCGCGATCGGCCGACTGGAACTGCGGCTCGATTCAGAGGGCGGTGCGGCCGGGGAAGGGAACTGGGGGCCGCCGAGACAGCGGCCCTAGAAGCCGGCTGATCTGTTCCCGTCCGCCTCAACGCCCGTACGTCTGACCGCAGATGATCGACTGCGGACTGTCCGACTGCCAGCCGCCGTACTTCCTGCCCAGGGCGCACACGTCCGAGGTGTTCTTGGGCACCGACTTGACCACGTCCGGGATGTCCGCGCTCGGCTGCCGGGGGTGGCGCGGCTTCGGGTGAGGATGCGGATGTGCGCGGGGGACCGGCGCCGGTGCCGCCTGCTGGGGCTGAACCGGTGCCCGGTGCGGCGGATGCGTGGCCGGTTTCGGGCGGTGCGAGGGGTCGATCAGTTCCAGCGCCTCCCGGGCCGGAGCCTGTACGACCTGCGGTTCCGCGCTGCCGTCGGGGCGCGGCACCGATGCTTGGGACGGTACGGCCGGGGGAGCGGGAACCGGTGGCCGCTGGACGGTCACACAGCCGGAGAGGGCCGAGACAGCCACGGTGACCAGGAGCGTTGCGGTGGTCGTCGTTCGATGCACCCGCGCAACTCTGCTGGTTCCGGCCTCGTTTGGGACAGCGGACGGACGGATGATGCCCCACACGGGTGATCTCCGCCCCCTTACGGACGGCTGGCGCCCGCCCCGGGTGACGTGACGTCAGTCGCCGGTGCTCCCGTCGATCCGCTCCCGGAGCAGGTCGGCGTGGCCGTTGTGCCGCGCGTACTCCTCGATCATGTGGGTGTAGATCCAGCGCAGGTTGAAGCGCTCGCCGGTACGCCGGTGCTTGCCCACGGAGAGGTCGTCGAGGGCGAACCGGGCCGCGTGCGCGTCGGCCGCCTCGATCTGGGCCCGCCAGGTGGCGTGCGCCTCCGCCCAGGTGTCGGCCTCGGTGAGATGGAACTCGCCGTCCGGATCCTCTTCGGAGGAGTAGAGCCGGTCCGTCTGCTCGGCCGCCATGACATTAAGGAACCAGCCCTGTTCCACCTCCGCCATGTGCCGCACCAGGCCCATGAGCGACAGCGTGGAGGGCTCCACAGCAGCGGTCCTCAGCTGTTCGTCGGTCAGGCCCTCGCACTTCCAGGCGAGGGTCTCACGGTGGTAGTTCAGCCAGCCCTCCAGCATGGTGCGTTCGTCGGCGGTGGTCGAAGGTTCACTTCGCTCGATCGTCATCCCCGCATCCTCGCGCGCCCGGTCCGCCCGCACCACCCGATATCGCCCCGCCGTATGCTTCCGGGAACGTACCGCTGAGCGAGCGCCAGGGAGGCTCCGTGAAGGTCGGCTGCATCGGACTCGGTGACATCGCGCAGAAGGCCTACCTGCCTGTTCTCGGCGCCCTGCCCGGCGTCGAACTGCATCTGCAGACCCGCACCCCCGCCACGCTGGCCCGCGTCGCCGACGGCCTCCACCTGCCGGCGGAGCAGCGGCACACGGACCTCGACGCACTCCTCGCGCAGGATCTCGACGCCGCGTTCGTGCACGCGCCCACCACCGCGCACCCCGAGATCGTCACCAGGCTGCTGGCGGCGGGCGTACCGACGTACGTCGACAAGCCGCTCGCGTACCAACTCGCCGACTCCGAGCGGCTGGTGCGGCTCGCGGAGGAACGGAACGTGTCCCTCGCGGTCGGCTTCAACCGCCGCTACGCCCCCGGGTACGCGCAGTGCGCCGACCATCCGCGCGAGCTGATCCTGATGCAGAAGAACCGGATCGGGCTCCCCGAGGAGCCGCGCGCGATGATCCTGGACGACTTCATCCACATCGTGGACACTCTGCGGTTCCTGGTGCCCGGGCCGGTCGACGACGTGACCGTGCGCGCCCGCACCCAGGACGGACTGCTGCACCACCTCGTGCTCCAGCTCTCCGGCGACGGCTTCACCGCCCTCGGGGTGATGAACCGGCTCAGCGGCTCGGTGGAGGAGATCCTGGAGGTCTCGGGCCAGGACACCAAGCGTCAGGTCGTCAACCTCGCCGAGGTCGTCGACCACAAGGGCCAGCCGACCGTACGGCGCCGCGGGGACTGGGTCCCGGTGGCCCGGCAGCGCGGCATCGAGCAGGCCGTACTCGCCTTCCTGGACGCCGTACGAGCGGGGAAGGTGCTCAGTGCCCGGGACGCGCTGGCGACTCATGAACTGTGCGAGCGGGTGGTACGAGCGGTTGCGGAGCGGTCCGCCGCAGCCTGAACGCCGTCGCGCCCTCACCGGCGCACATGGCCGCGAGCACCAGCAGGGCCAGACCCACCGGCCAGGCGCCGTAGCGGACGTACGGCGTGATGCCGTGGGCGAGCGGGACGTCGTAGACCTGGGTCGTGCTCTTGTCCGTGCCCAGCCATGATCCGATGCGCTGTCCGCTCGGGCCGTAGACGGCGGAGACGCCGGTCAGGGTGGCGTGGACCATCGGGCGGCCGGTCTCGGCGGCGCGCAGGGCGGCGAGGGTGGCGTGCTGTTCGGGGGCCCAGCTGTTCTGGAAGGACGAGGTCGACGACTGGGCGAGGAGGACGTCGGCGCCGTCCTGGGCGAGATGGCGGCTCATGTCGGGGAACGCGGTCTCGAAGCAGATCAGCGGGCCGATGCGCAGTCCGTGTCCCACGTTCATCACGACCTGCTCGGAGCCGTGCCTGCGGTCGACGCCCGCCGCCTTGCCGACGGAGGTGGCCCAGCCGAGCAGCGAGCGGAACGGGATGTACTCGCCGAAGGGGACCAGCCGCATCTTGTCGTAGCGGTCGCCGGTGAGCCCCTTCGGGCCGACCAGGACCGAACTCTTGTAGATGCCGGGCTTGTCGGAGCGCTCGGCGTCCACGTTGACCAGGATGTCGGCACCGGTCTCCTGGGAGAGAGCCGCGATACGGCGCGCGAGATCGGGCCGCTTGGTGAGGTCGAAGCTGACGCTGCTCTCGCCCCAGGCGATCAAGTCGACGTGCTGTCCGGCGAGTTGGCGGGTCAGCTGCTCCTCGCGGTCGAAGCGCCGGTCGCCGCTGGCGTCGCCGTCGATGATCCCGGGCTGTACGACGGCGATCCGGACCCGGCCGTCGATGTCGGGGCGCGGCGACCACACCCAGGCCGCCGAGGTCACGGCGGCGGTGGCGACGAGCCCGGCGACCGCCGGTACCCGCACCGCACGGACCGCGGCCAGCACCGCGACCGCCGCATTGACGGCCACCACCAGGAAGCTCAGCAGCCACACCCCGCCGACCGAGGCGAGCCGCAACGCCGGTTCCACCTGCCACTGGGTGGAGCCGAGCAGGCCCCAGGGGCCGCCCAACCCCTGCCAGGAACGCACCAGTTCGACCATCAGCCAGCCCGAGGGCAGGACCAGGAGCGCGGCGGCTCCTCGCCGAGGCGTCGGCACGCCACCGAGGAAGCGCCGCACCAGCCAGCCCCACGGCGCCCACAGCGCGCCCAGCAGCCCCGCGATCACGACGATGAACACGCTCAGGCTCGGCACCAGCCAGCTGTGCACGGCCAGCATGAACCCGAGCCCGCCGAACCAGCCGTCGTAGACCGCCCGCCGTGGGGTCGGCGCCGAGCGTGTCAGCAGGATCCAGGGGACGAGCGCCACGTAGGCGAACCACCACAGCGACGGTGCGGGGAACGCGAAGACGGGCAGCGCGCCCGCGACCACGGCGAGCAGTGAACGCCGCCAGGGGGAGACGAGCCAGTCGCCGAAGGTCTTCATACGAACCCCCTACCCGCTGGTGGCTCCAGTGTGCGTGTCGCGGACGATCCCTGACAGCGGAAGCCGCCCAGGATCTCTCAGTTGATCACGGTTTCCGGGCGCCGCTCGGGAAGACGCCGCCACTTCTCCGCCACCACGACCCCGGTCAGCCGCCAGCCGTCGTACATCCGCAGCAGCCCGAACTCGTAGCGCCCGCCGCAGACGAAGTCGGGCGCGGTGGACGTGTCACGGCTGTCTTCTTCGGCGAAACGCATCGGATTGACGTAGTCGGCCTGGACACGCGCGGTGTCGTCGGTGTTCTGGTCCAGGGCGCCGAAACGGATGCGCCGGTTCACGATCAGATGCTGCCGCATCGGGAACAGCCGCATGCTCTCGGCGAGCCACCCGGCGATCTCCTCCGCGTTCCCCTCGATGCCTCCGGCGGACCGGTAGTCGGCCCGTCCGTTCGGTGCGAACAGATTCCGGTACGCCTCCCAGTCGCCGTCGTCCACCGCCACCGCGTACTCGGTGATCACTTCGTCCACTGCAAGCCGGTCCATCACGATCGCCAGTTCCACACGCTGCGTCATCGGGCAAGTGTTGGTCACTCCGCGTGCCGAGCCAAGGGGTACGCGGGGACAAGGTGGGGAACATTCGGTGATGTTCGGACAGGCGTGCGCTTCCGAGGGGGAGTGCGGTCGGCTTCTCCCTGGAAGGGAAGTACGTATGAAACGTCTCGTCACGGTCGTCACCGGAGGCAGCCGGGGAATCGGCGCCGCGACCTGTCTGCGGCTCGCGGAGGACGGGCACGACGTGGTCGTGGGATACCTCCGGGACGCGAAGGCGGCCGAGCAGGTGGCGGACAGGGCACGGCAGACCGGGGTACGGGCCGTGTGCGTCGGCGCGGACACGTCCGTGGAGGCGGACGTGGAGCGGCTGTTCACCTCGGCTGAACAACAACTCGGGCCGGTCACCGGGCTGGTGAACAACGCCGGAGTGACCGGACCGTTCGGCCGGCTCGCGGACGTCGACACCGCCGACCTGCGCCGGGTCGTCGAGGTCAACCTGCTGGGCACACTGCTGTGCGCACGCCGTGCCGCGCAGGTCATGACGGCCCGGGGCAACGGCGTGATCGTGAACGTGTCGTCGTCCGCCGCCACACTCGGCAGCCCCGGGGACTACGTCCACTACGCCGCGACGAAGGCCGCCGTGGACACCCTCACCATGGGCCTGGCCAAGGAACTCGGCCCCGACGGCATCCGCGTCAACGCGGTCGCGCCCGGCATCGTCGACACCGAGATCCACGCGCGAATGGGCGACCCCGAGCGCGCCCGACGGGTGTCGACGTCGATTCCGCTGCGCCGCCCCGGACAGCCCGAGGAGATCGCCGCGGCCATTGCCTGGCTGATGTCACCGGACGCGTCGTACACGACGGGCACCGTGCTGCGGGTGTCGGGCGGACGGTGAGAGTGGCGACGGGGGCGGTGATCGGGTGTGGTCGCTCGCCGCTCAGGCCGCCTCGATGATCTCGTCGCGTATCGCCGCGGCCCACTCGACCACCAACAGCTCGTATTCCTCCCGCTCCTGAGTGGAGAGCGATCCGCCCGCGCGCAGCCAGAGAGCCCGGATCTGCTCGTTCACCTCGTAAGCAGACCGCACGGAACCAGGGGTCACGGAATCGGGGGACATGCGCAACAGCCTAGGGGCAAGGACTGACACTGCGCTACCGGACGGCTACTCAGACCGTATGGGGTTGGTCACGGGCGCGGCGAACCGGACGGTAGACGTGGTGAGTTGGTTCACGCCCGCCGCTCGGCCCACACCCGCGACCAGTCCAGCAGTGGCCCCATCGCCGTCACCAGGTCCGCACCGAGCGGGGTCGGCTGCCACGCCCCGCCCGGCGTCTGTTCCGCGATGTCCGTCCCGCGCAGCTCTGTGAGACCGGTGGGCAGGACGCTGGAGGACATGCCGTCGCAGTGGCGTTGCAGGTCGCGGAAACCGATCGGGGTGGCGGTGGAGCTCCCAGATCACGCGGAGCGTCCAGCGCCGCCCGAGGAGGTCGAGCGCGGCCATGACGGGACGCCCGGTGTCCGACCCGCGCACGGGGCGGCCGGGAGCGGGGATCGGTTCCAACAGGTCCACCTCGCCCGACTCGTGGCGATCTTCTGACTGCGCCTGCTCCACTCTTGCGCTTCGATTTCAGAAGCGCAAGAGTCGGTGGACATGAAGCAGCGCATCGAAGGAGTCACCCCGCCCTGCACCCCCGACACCGACCGCGCCCTGCACCGCTGGATGCCGCCCGGTGTCGCCCACGAACCCCTCATGCTCTTCAAGGTCCTCGAACGCCACCCCGAACTCGCCTCCCGCATGCGGGCGTTGGGCGCCGGCCTCCTGGTCTACGGCCGTCTGGGTGCCGCCGACCGTGAACTTGTGATCGCCCGCGTCTGTGCCCGCGCCGGCTGCGCCTACGAGTGGGGCGTCCACATGGCGGCGTACGCCGAAGCCGCCCAACTCACCCCCGGACAGGTCACGTTGACCGCGACCGGCACCCCGGACGACCCGGCCTGGTCGGCACGGCAGTCCGCGCTGCTCCGGGCCGTCGACGAACTCGACGCCGGCGCACGGCTGAGCGACCCCGTCTGGTCCGGCCTGCGGGAGCACCTCGACGAGCAGGAGGTCCTCGAACTCCTCGTACTGGCCGGGTGGTACCGCACCATCGCCTATGTCGCCAACGGCGTCGGAATCGCCCCTGAGCCCTGGGCCCTCGCCTTGCCCGAGCGGTAGTTCAGCCCGCCGACTCGGCCGCGTGCGGGCTCAGTACGCCCGCCGTGACCAGCGCGATGATGACGATGCCGAGGGCGATGCGATACCAGACGAACGGCATGAAGCTCTTGTGCGAGATGAACTTCATGAACCAGGCGATGACCGCGTATCCGACCGCGAACGCGATCACCGTCGCGAACATCGTCGGCCCCCACGCGATGTGTCCCTGCTCGGCCGCGTCCTTCAACTCGAAGGCGCCCGAGGCCAGTACGGCCGGCATGGCGAGGAGGAAGGAGTAACGGGCCGCCGCCTCACGGGTGTAGCCCATGAACAGGCCGCCGCTGATGGTCGCGCCCGAGCGGGAGACGCCGGGGACCAGCGCCATCGCCTGGCAGAGGCCGTACAGCAGGCCGTCCTTGGCGTTCAGGTCCACCAGTGTCTTGCGCTGCTTGGGTGCCCGGTGCCGGCCGCCCGTCTCGTCGCGGGCCGCGAGGCGGTCGGCGACGCCGATGACGACGCCCATCACGATCAGCATGGTGGCCGTGATCCGCAGATCCCGGAACGGTCCCTCGATCTGGTCCTTGAGCGTGACCCCGAGCACACCGATCGGGATGGAGCCGACGATCACCAGCCAGCCCATCTGGGCGTCGTGGTCGCGCCGCATCTCCTTGTTCGTGAGCGACCGGAACCACGCGGCGAGAATCCGCCCGACATCCTGGCGGAAGTAGATCAGCACCGCCGCCTCCGTGCCGAGCTGGGTGATCGCCGTGAAGGCCGCGCCCGGGTCCTTCCAGCCGGAGAAGGCCGCCGTCAGCCGCAGATGCGCGCTGGACGACACGGGCAGGAACTCGGTCAGCCCCTGGACGAGGCCGAGGACGAGGGATTCAAACCAAGACATGGAGTTACGGCGTCCAAGTGTTGCTCGCGGAGGGGCAAAGGACACACCAAAAGGCCGCGCACGGTGATCGAGTGTGTATGAGGGGCAGCGTAGCGTCCCGGTATGACAGGCCGGACACAGGGGTTTCGCGGGCGGTCGGGCGACTCCGGATGTGCGGTGTTGACCAGGCGCGGGGGCGGCGCATACGTTGCAGCGGAGGAAAGCGCTTGCTGGATGCGCTCGCTGTCTCCGGAGGAGTGCTGATCACGCCCATGTCCACACCCGCCACCAACCCCGGGGCGTTCCAGCCCTTGCCGCCGCTCACCGGCCGCCGCATCAGGGCTGCCGTGGTCGGCGCCGGTGCCATCGGCCGCGGCTCCCATTTCCCCGCGCTCGCCCGGCTCGCCGAGGAGGGCGAGACCGAGGTGGTCGCGGCCGTTGACATCGATGCCACCGCGGTCGAGTCCTTCTGCGCCGAGGCCGGGATTCCGCACGCCTACACCGACCTGGAGCAGATGCTCCGGGAACAGCGGCCCGATCTCGTCACCATCTGCACCCCGCCCACCCTGCACCGCGCGCAGACCGTCGCCGCGCTGCGGGCCGGTGCCTGGGTGTGGTGCGAGAAGCCGCCGGTGCCCACACTTGCCGACTTCGACGCCGTGGAGGACGAAGAGGGCAAGGCGGGCGGGCCGTACGCCTCCATCGTCTTCCAGCACCGCTTCGGCTCGGGCACCCGGCATGTGCGCCGGCTGCTCGCCGAGCAGGTCATGGGCCGGCCGCTCGTGGCCCACTGCCAGACCACCTGGTACCGCGACACCGCCTACTACGCCGTGCCCTGGCGCGGACGCTGGGCGACCGAGGGCGGCGGTCCCGCCATGGGACACGGCATCCACCAGATGGACCTGCTGCTCGATCTGCTCGGACCGTGGAGCGAGGTCAGGGCCATGGCCGGGCGGCTGGTCCACGACGTGGAGACCGAGGACGTCTCGACCGCCCTGGTCCGCTTCGCGAACGGCGCGATGGCGACCGTCGTCAACAGTGTCCTGAGCCCCGACGAGGTCAGCCGCATCCGCATCGACTGCGAGCGCGCCACCGTCGAACTCACCCACCTGTACGGCCACAGCAACGACAACTGGCGCATCACCCCCGCCCCGGACGTCTCGGGCGAGGAGGCCGCCGCCTGGCAGAACTTCGGTCCCGACGTGCCGAGTTCACACCTGGAGCAGCTGCGGGAACTCGTCGTCAGCATGCGGGCCGGCGAGCGTCCGCGCAGCAGCGGCACCGACGGGCGCACCAGCCTGGAGCTGATCACCGCGCTCTACAAGTCGGCGTTCACGGACACGACCGTACGGGCCGGCGAGATCGGCCCCGGCGACCCCTATTACACGGCGCTGCACGGCGGCGCCCCCGGCTGGGCGCCCGTGGCGCGCGAGGAGGTGTCGGCATGACCGGCCTGCGTATCGTCCACGCCCACGGCGACCGCATCACGGTGACCGAACCGTCCACCGGCGTCGAGCTGTTCAGTTACGTCTACCGGCCCGAGGCGGCCTGGGAGGCGCCGAAGCCGTACCTCCACCCGATCAGGACGCTGGCCGGCGACATCGTCACGGACTACCGGCCCAACGACCACCGCTGGCACAAGGGCCTGCAGTTCACCGCCTCGCACCTGTCGGGCCAGAATCTGTGGGGCGGCAACACCTACGTTCACGGCGAGGGGTATCTCGAACTCCCCGAGCGGGTCGGGTCGATGGCCCATGTCGCCTTCGACGAGATCGACACCCACATCGACTCGGGCGAGGAACGCCTCGTCATCGCCGAACGGCTGACCTGGCACCCCTACAGCGGTGAACTCTGGGCCGACGAACAGCGCCGGATCGAGGTGCACGACGTCGACACGGAGTCGGGCTCCTGGGCGCTGACCTGGACGAGCGCCGTGACGAACCGCCGCGACGAGCCCCTGCTGTTCGGCAGCCCGACCACCCACGGGCGCGAGGCGGCCGGCTACACGGGCCTGTTCTGGCGCGGCCCGCGCGCCTTCCGCGACGGCCGCATCATCGGCCCCGACGGCGAGGGCCCCGAGCTGATGGGCTCCCAGGGCCCCTGGCTCGCCGTCTCCGGCGAACACGACGGCAGCGACGGCCACGCGACGATCGTCTTCGAGCACGCCCCCGAGAACGACCGCACGGGCGCCCGGGGCACCCACCCCGCCCACTGGTTCGTACGCAACGAGCCGTTCGCCGGGATCGCCCCCTCCTACGCCTTCTACGACGAGCTGGTGCTCGACCCCGGCGACACGCTCACCCGGCGCTACCGGGTCGTGGTGGCCGACGGCGCATGGGAACGGGAGGAGATCGCCAAGTACCTGGAGGCGCGGCCGTGGTGAGCGCGGAGGGTTTCGGCGGACTGCCGGGCGGGGTCGCCGTCTCGCATCTGTCCGTCTACGACTGGCCGGCCGAAGCCGACGGTGACGACAGAGTGTGCGGCGGAACTCCCCATATGCACCTGATCTGTTCGGAAGGGTACGTCGTCACCGGCGGGCGCGGTGCGGTGCAGACGCTCACGGCCTCCGGGTGCGAGGTCACACCGCTCGCGGCCGGAACGGTCGCCTGGTTCACGCCGGGTACCATCCACCGCCTCGTCAACGAGGGCGACCTGCGCATCACCGTCCTCATGCAGAACAGCGGGCTGCCCGAGGCGGGGGACGCGGTGCTCACGCTGCCCCCGCAGTACCTCACCGACCCGGAGACGTACGCAGCCGCCACCGTGATCCCGGCCGACGCGCCCGAGGCGGAGCAGGAACGGATCGCCCGCGCCCGGCGCGACCTCGCGCTGGAGGGCTACCAGGCGCTGCGTTCCGCCGAGGGCCCGGAAGCGCTGGCCGCGTTCCACCGGGCCGCCGCCGCGCTGGTACGGCCCCGGCTCGCGGAGTGGCGCGAGCGCTGGGAGCGGGGAGCGCGGGCCGCCGCCGCGGCCACGGGAGAGCAGCTCGACAGGCTCGACCGGGGCGACTTCTCCCACCTCGCGGACGCCGCCGTACGGGCCGAACAGCCTTCGGCGTACGGGAAGTTCGGGATGTGCGGGCGGTTGGACGTCTACGACGTCCACAAGGAAGCCGTCTGAGGCCGAGCGGTTTCTACGCCGCTGCCGGGCCCGTCACGGTCCAGCCCGGTGCCTGCGGGTGGGCCGTCAGATCCTCGTGGCGGACCGGGGCTCCGCAGGCCGCGCAGGTGACAGTCGGGACCAGTTCGTTGCCGCAGATGTGCTCGATCACCATCGGGCGGTCGAGCAGATCCTTTCGGAGATGACGGTCGCCCCATGCCATGAGGGTCATCAGGACCGGCTCCAGTTCGAGACCTGCCTCCGTGGGCCGGTACTCGAAGCGCTGCGGGTGTTCGCTGTAGGTCCGCCGGGTGAGGATCCCGGCGTCGACGAGGCGGCGCAGCCGGGTGGCCAGGACGTCGCGCGGGGCGCCGACGCGATCGGCCATCCGCTCGGCGCGAGCGGCACCCGGCTGACGACCACGCTCGTGCACGCGATGCGGGAGCGGGGGGCGCGCTACGGGCTGCAGACGATGTGCGAGGCGGGGGGTCTCGCCAACGCGATGATCATGGAGGCCGTCTGACCCGCCCGGTCGTTCAGTCGCCGCGCAGGTGGTGGCGCTTGCGCCAGGCCACCACCGCGCCGCCGAGGGCCGGCAGGGCGATGCATGCCATGGCGACCAGGAACGCCGGAGACGTGGGGCTGGAGGCGCGGGCGCCGGCGACGACGTACGCGGCGGTGTTCGGGAGCGACCCGAGCGCCGTCGCGATCAGGAACGGCATCCAGCGCATACGTGAGACGGCGGCGCAGTAGTTCACGCCCCAGAACGGCAGTCCCGGGAAGAGTCGCGCCGCCATCATCGAACGGAAGGCGTGCTTGCTGAGCTGCCCGTCCGCGGCCTTCAGCCATCGGCCCCGCAGCAGCGGGCGCAGCGCGTCCTGGCCCAGCACACGGCCGAGACCGAAGGAGATCCCGGCCCCGAGGACCGTGCCCGCCAGCGCCGAGGCGGTGCCCAGCTGGGAGCCGAACAGCGCACCCGCCGCGAGGTTGAGCAGCGGGCGCGGTACGAACGCCACACTGCACAGGCCGTAGGCGGCGGCGAACACCAACGCGGCCATGGCGCCGGTGAGTTGGGGTGGCCAGCCGTCGGAGAGGAGTCTCTGCGGGTGGAAGAGCAGCACGGTCGAAGCCGCCCCGGCGAGCAGGACGAGGAGCAGCGACAGCCGGGACCACGGTGAGAACAGGGCTCTCGTGCAGCGCGCGGCGAAGCCGGTCGGTGCGACGGGCAGCAGGGGCGCGACGGTGACGACGGACGTGCCCGTGGGGACGGTCACGACTGCGGCGGCGAGCTCCGTACCAGTGATCTTGGCAGCGGCCTGGGGAGTGGTCGTGGCGGTGCCCCCAGAGCGGGTGGTGGCATCGGCGAGCATGTCGGCGACCCTAACCGACCTGTGTATGTGATCGCCGTATGGTTCGTCTCATGAGCGTCACAGGTGCGGGCACCCCGAAGGTGCCGGGCAGTGTTCTCGCCGACACCGTCCTGGAGCGGCTCACTGCCACCTACGCCGCCGCGGCCGACCCGGAGCGGGCCGTGCCGATGCGGGCCTACATGAAGGACATCGCGCCCTTCCTCGGTCTGACCACGCCCGTACGCAGGGCTTTGTCCCGCGCGGTCCTGGAGGGCACGCCCCGCCCCGACGAGACCGACTGCACCGCGATCGCCCTGCGCTGCTGGGAACTGCCGGAGCGCGAGTACCAGTACTTCGCGGTGGACTACCTGCGCCGCCATGTGAGGTACTGCACGTCCGGCTTCCTGCCGATCGCCCGGCATCTCGTCTCCACGGTCCCCTGGTGGGACACCGTCGACGCACTCGCCTCCCACGTAGTGGGAGGCCTGGTCGCCGCCGATCCGAGGCTGACGGCCGACATGGACGCGTGGATCGTCGACGACGACCTGTGGGTCGCCCGTACGGCCCTGCTCCACCAACTGCGCTACAAGGAGCGCACCGACGCCGAACGCCTCTTCGCGTACTGCCTGCGCCAGTCCGGACACCCCGACTTCTTCATCCGCAAGGCCATCGGCTGGTGCCTGCGCGAGTACGCGAAGACCGACCCGGAGGCGGTGCGCGGCTTCCTGGCCCGGGAGAAGGGGCGGTTCGCGCCGCTGTCGGTGCGCGAGGCCCTGAAGAACATCGGTCCCTGAAGACCGTCGGTCCCTGAAGAACAACGACCCCTCAAGTCCCCGCTGCTGATAAATCGTTCGACGTGGGGCAAAGCGTCGGCAATGATCGGAGCCATGTTCCGGTACGCCTTCCACCTCGCAGCATCCGCGGTCGCGGATGCCCCGAAGGCTGCCGTTCCCGCACTCGTCGCCGCAGTCGACGGCGCCCGAAGCTGACCCTCTCCGGATCGTCCGGCGGACCCCGCAGGGGGAGGGTCGGCGAGTCCTCGGGGTCCCCGCACTTCCCTCACCAGGCTTCGAGGTACCGCCATGTCCAAGACGGCATACGTCCGCACGAAACCGCATCTGAACATCGGCACGATGGGCCATGTCGACCACGGCAAGACCACCCTGACCGCCGCCATCACCAAGGTCCTCGCCGAGCGCGGAGCGTCCACCTTCGTCCCGTTCGACCGTATCGACCGGGCGCCGGAGGAGGCCGCGCGCGGCATCACCATCAACATCGCGCACGTCGAGTACGAGACCGACACCCGGCACTACGCGCACGTGGACATGCCCGGCCACGCCGACTACGTCAAGAACATGGTCACCGGGGCCGCGCAGCTCGACGGGGCGATCCTCGTCGTCTCCGCGCTCGACGGGATCATGCCGCAGACCGCCGAACACGTGCTGCTCGCCCGGCAGGTGGGCGTCGACCACATCGTGGTCGCGCTCAACAAGGCCGACGCGGGTGACGAGGAGCTCACCGACCTCGTGGAGCTGGAGGTCCGCGAACTGCTCACCGCGAACGGCTACGGCGGCGACTCCGTACCCGTCGTACGGGTGTCCGGCCTCAAGGCCCTTGAGGGGGACCCCCGTTGGACGGCGTCGATCGACGCGCTGCTCGACGCCGTGGACACGTATGTGCCCATGCCCGAGCGGTATCTGGACGCGCCGTTCCTGTTGCCGGTCGAGAACGTGCTCACCATCACCGGACGCGGAACGGTGGTCACGGGCGCGATCGAGCGCGGCACGGTCCGGGTGGGCGACCGGATCGAAGTGCTCGGGGCCGCCGTCGAGACGGTGGTCACGGGACTGGAGACCTTCGGCAAGCCCATGGAGGAGGCGCAGGCCGGGGACAGCGTGGCGCTGCTGCTGCGCGGGGTGCCGCGTGACGCGGTCCGTCGCGGGCACATCGTCGTGGCACCCGGCAGCGTCGTGCCCAGCCGCCGTTTCTCCGCGCAGGTGTACGTCCTGTCCGCCCGCGAGGGCGGCCGGACGACCGCGGTGTCGACCGGCTACCGGCCGCAGTTCTACATCCGCACCGCGGACGTCGTCGGCGACATCGACCTCGGCGAGACGGCGGTAGCGCGACCCGGGGACACCGTCACGATGTCGGTCGAGCTGGGTCGTGAGGTCCCGTTGGAGCCGGGGCTCGGTTTCGCGATCCGCGAGGGCGGCCGGACGGTCGGCGCGGGCACGGTGACCGAGGTCTGCTGAATGAGCGGGGTGCCCGTCCCTACGGGGGCGGGCACCTTCGCGCGTTCGAGGTGGGGTGGTCCCGTCCGACCCGCGACGGTCATTGTCAGTGCCGTGCGCCAGACTTGATCGCGGAGGCAGTCGTGGCGAGTGATGGAGAGGTGGGGGCACCGTGGCGGGCAAGGCACTTGTGCTGGGCGGCGGAGGCATCAGCGGTATCGGCTGGATGGCCGGGATGCTGTACGGCCTGGGCGATGCGGGCGTGGATCTCGGCGACGCCGATGTCGTGATCGGTACGTCGGCCGGTTCGGCCGTCGGCGCGCAACTGGCGGCGGGCACGCTCAAGGAGCTCTACGAGCGTCAACTCGCGGCCCCCGAGGGCGAGATCCCGGGCCGACTCGGGATCGGCCTGCTGTTCCGCTATGTGGCGACGGCCCTGACCTCGCGCACTCCCGAGGCGTACGGCCGGAAGCTGGGCCGTACGGCACTCGCAGCCAGGACGCCCGACGCGGCGGCGAGACGCGCCGCGATAGAGAGCCGGCTCGTCTCGCCGGAGTGGCCCGAGCGTGCCCTGCGCCTCACGGCGGTGGACACCGCGACCGGGGAGCTGCGGGTCTTCGACAAGGACAGCGGGACGGCCCTCGTCGACGCCGTCGCCGCGAGTTGCGCGGTTCCCGGTGTGTGGCCCCCGGTCGCCGTCGAGGACCGGGTCTGGATGGACGGCGGTATCCACTCACCCGCCAACGCCCACCTCGCCGAGGGCTACGACCGGGTCGTGGTCCTCGCCCCGATGGCAGTCGGCGGCGGCCCTCTCGCCTCGGCGGCGGACCAGACACGGCGGCTCTTGGCACAGGGAGCCCGCGCGGTCGCCGTCATGCCGTCCCCTGAGGCGAAGCAGGTGTTCGGCCGCAACCCGCTCGACCCGGCGGTACGGGCGCCGGCCGCCCGCGCGGGGCGGGAACAGGCGGCGGCGCACGCGGCGGAGGTGGCGGAGGTGTGGGGGGTCTGACGGGCCCGTACCACCGCGCCGCCTCCCACCACCCCGGCACAATGGACCCGTGAACGAGCCGATACCCGTGACCCGGGACGTTGATCACGGGACCGCCAAGCTGATGCCCGACCTGGATCGGGCGCGGGCCTGGCTGCTGACCGTCGACGGGGCGCCGCAGTCGTATGTGGACCTGGACGCGCCGACGCATCTGGAGTTCGAGTACGCGCGGCGGCTCGGGCATGTGCTGGACACCGTCGCGGAGCCGGGGCGCCCGCTGGACGTGGTGCATCTGGGAGGCGGGGCGCTCACGTTGCCCCGGTATCTGGCGGCGACCAGGCCCGGTTCGCGGCAGGACGTCGTGGAGGCGGACCTGGGGCTGCTGGAGCTGGTCGCCGAGCATCTGCCGGTGCCGGACGGTGCCGGTGTCACCGTGCACGGCGCCGACGCCCGGGCGTGGCTGGAGGCGGCGCCGGACGGTTCGGCGGACGTGATCGTCGCGGACGTCTTCGGCGGGACACGGGTTCCGGCACACCTGACCTCCGTGGCGTACGCCCGCGAGGCCGAGCGTGTGCTGCGGGCCGACGGGTACTACCTCGCCAACCTCGCGGACGCCGCTCCCTTCGCGTTCCTGCGCGCCCAACTCGCCACGTTCGGCGCGGTGTTCGGGGAGCTGGCGCTGATCGCGGAACCGGGTGTGCTGCGCGGACGCCGGTTCGGCAACGCGGTGCTCGTCGCCGCCCACCGGCCGGTCGACACGGTGGCGCTGACCCGGCTCGTGGCCTCGGACGCCTTCCCGGCGCGGCTCGAACACGGCCTCGCGGTACGGGACTTCATCGGCGGCGCGCGACCAGTCCGGGACGAGGACGCCGTACCGTCACCCGAACCCCCCGACGGAGCGTTCGGGATCGGCTGAGCCGTTCGCGGTCTCCGGTTCGGCGTGAGTCGGTGATCCGGTGCGCCGGCGCAGGTTCCTTACCTCCGGCACGCACAGGGCTCCCGCCGTGACCAGGGTGACCAGGGCCGCGCACCCCCACAGGGCCGCCGTCCGGCCGAAGGCCGACTCCGCGGGGCCCGCCGCCGCGGCGGCGACCGGCACCAGCGCGATCGAGCCGAACCAGTCGTACGCCGTGATCCGGGAGAGCTTCTCCTCGGGGATCTCCTGGTGCAGCGCCGTCATCCACGACACCCCGAACACCTCGACGGTGGCCCCGGCGACGAACATCACCGCGCACAGGACACCGACCGGCACCGGTACCGCGAGCGCGGCGGACGGGAGGGCCAGGGGGAAGATGCAGAGCATGCCCGCGAGGAGCAGTCTGCGAGGTTTCCAGCGGGTCATCAGCAGCGCACCGGCGACCGTGCCCGCGCCGAACGCGGCCAGGGCCAGACCCCAGGGACCCGCGCCGCCGAGGCTGTCCCGGGCGACGAGCGGGCCGTAGACACCGTCGGCCGCGCCGACCACCGCGTTGGCGACGGAGAACGCCACGACGACGGACCACAGCCAGGGCCGGCCGACGAACTCCCGCCAGCCGTCCCGTAGATCGGCCAGCATCCCGCCGCCCGGCGCGCGCGCCGGGATGTGGCTCACGTCGAGGAAGGAGCGCAGCGCCCCGGCGACCGCGAACATCGCCGCGTCGACCGCGAGCACCCAGCCCGGGCCGACCACCGCGACCAGCGCGCCGCCCAGGGCCGCGCCGCCCAGCGACGCGCCCTGCATCGCCATCCGGAACACCGCGAACGCCCGGCCCGCCTGCTCCCCGCTCACCGTGGACATCAGCATGCCCTCGGCCGCCGGACCGAAGAACGCGTGCCCGGTCCCGCCGAGCGCGGCCAGCAGCATCATCTGCCACAGCCGGGGCTCACCGGCGAGGACCAGTACCGCGAAGGCCGCCTGCGAGACACAGCTGAGGGCGTTGGCCGCGACCATCACCCGATGCCGGGGCACCCGGTCCGCCAGCGCCCCGCTGACCAGCAGGAACACCACCAGCGGAAGTGTGCGCGAGGCGGCCACCAGCCCCACGTCACCGCTGTCGCCGCCCGCGTCCAGCACGGCGAACGCGGCGGCGATCAGCGCACCGCTGCCGCCGAGACCGGTCGCCACCGCGGCGGTGGTCAGCAGGGTGTAGTTGCGGCCCGCCCAGTCGGGACGGTGCGGATGACGGAGGGCGGCGGTGGCGTTCACCGGCCGACTATCGCCGCCCCGACCTGTCCCTGCCAAACAGATTGCGGCCAGAAACGAGCCGAACGGCCAGGGCCGTCAGCTGGTGCTGCCCGTCGGGTCCCCGTGCAGCCGCACGGTGCTGAGGATCTTCTGCACCGTCGCGTCGGGGATCTCCTCGCTGACACCCTTGGCGCCGTAGAGCGTCCAGGAGACGAAGTCGTCCGCCGAGTTCTTGAAGGCGAACGTGGTTGCCTTGCCGTCGGAGGAACACTTGCCGCTCTTCGGCACACCGGTCGTGTACGAGGTGGCGACGCTGCCCGTGACACCCGACTTCGTCGTGTACGGCTTCGGCGCGCCGATCTTGAGGTACTTCTTGGACGAGTCCTTCTGGTCCGTGTACCCGCCGAACGCGAACGCCGCGGCGTCACCGCGCGCGGTGCTCGCGGTGTCCTTCGCGCCGTCCTCGCCCTTGGTGCCGCTGGACGCCAGCGACGAGGTCTCCTTGGTGCCGTCCTTGTTGTCGTCGGACTCGCACCAGTTCTGCTTCAGGTAGGCGGGCGCCGAGAAGCCGATGTACGGGGAGCCGTCGCCCTTCTGCTCGTCCTCGAAGAAGGTGAAGGTGCCCGGCTTGCCGACCTCCCAGTCCGCCGGGACGTCGAAGGCGGTGCCGTACTTCTGGTTGACGACCACCTTCCAGCCCGCGATGGTCGGCTGCTCGGTCTCGGTGCCGCGCGGGTTGTCGTCGGAACCGGAGGAGGAGGAACTCGGGTCCGCGGAGGCCGAAGGCGACTGGCTCGACCTGTCCTTGCCGCCGTCCGCCTTGTCGTCCTTGTTCCCGCCCAGGACCAGGAATCCGGTCACCCCGGCGGCCACGACGACGGCCGTGGCGGCGACGATCGCGACCAGCTTCGTCCGGTTTCCGCCGCCCCCGCCCTGCGGCGGCTGCGGTCCGCCGGCGGGACCCGTAGCACCCCACTGCGGTTGTTGCGCATAGGGGTTGGGCTGCTGGTATCCGGACTGCTGATAGGGATTCGGTTGTTGGTACCCCGGCTGCTGGTACGGGTTCTGTTGCGGGTTCTGCTCGCCCCCGGGCGGCTGCTGTCCTGGCCACATGGGCAGTAACCCTAGTGCGGCACGGGACACGGTGGGGTCACCGGCCCTTGTCAGGGTCGTACCAACTCGGGGACCGGGCGGTGTTTGCCTGTGCACAGGTCTGGCCCGACTTGGCTACCCACGGGTAACATGCCGTCCATGAGCGCAGATCAGATGTCCATCGGCGAGTTGCTCGCCGCCACGGTTCCCATGGTTCGCACGCTGAACCTGGAGTACCTGGAGACCAGTCCGGAGCGGGCTGTGCTGGCCCTGCCGGACCAGAGCGAGTACCGCAACCACGTCGGCGGGCCGCACGCCGGTGCCATGTTCACCCTCGGCGAGTCCGCCAGCGGCGCGATCGTCCTCGCCGCTTTCGGCGACCAGCTCTCGCGGGCCGTGCCGCTCCCGGTCAACGCCGAGATCGCGTTCAAGAAGATCGCCCTGGGGCCGGTGAAGGCCACCGCGACCCTCGGCCGCCCCGCCGCCGACGTCGTCGCCGAACTCGACGCGGGTGAGCGCCCCGAGTTCCCGGTCACCGTCGCCATCCAGCGCGAGGACGGCGCCGTGACGGGCGAGATGACGGTCATCTGGACCCTCCGGCCGAACGGCTGACCGTCACGAGGCAGGCCGGGGCCCGGTTGTCGCTACGGCGTGACCGGGCCCTCGTGCGTGTGGAGTTCAGGCCGCGAACCGCGAGCTCCTGCTCTCGGGCCCGTTCTCGCTCCGGGGGGCCGCGTCTTCCAGTCCCTCCACGAACTCCTTGAGCCAGGCGACGAATTCGGGCCCCAGGTCCGGGCGGTCGCAGGCCAGCCGGACCACCGTGCGCAGATAGTCGGCCTTGTCGCCGGTGTCGTAGCGCAGGCCGTCGAAGACGACTCCGTGGACCGTGCCGTCGGCGGCCAACTCCTGGAGGGCGTCGGTCAGTTGGATCTCGCCGCCGCGGCCGGGCGGGGTGCGCTCCAGGGTGGGGAAGATCGCGGGGTCGAGGACGTAGCGGCCGATGACGGCGTAGCGGCTCGGCGCGTCCTCGCGGGACGGCTTCTCGACCAGGCCGGTGACGCGTACGACACCGTCCTCGCCGGTCGGCTCGACGGCTGCGCAGCCGTACAGGTGGACCTGTTCCTCCGGGACTTCCATCAGGGCGACCACGCTGCCCTCGTACCGCTCGCGGACTTCCAGCATCCGGCTGAGCAGGGTCTCGCGCGGGTCGATCAGGTCGTCGCCCAGGAGGACGGCGAACGGCTGGTCGCCGACGTGGTGGCGGGCGCAGAGCACCGCGTGGCCGAGGCCGAGCGGGTCGCCCTGGCGGATGTGGTGGATGTCGGCGAGGCGCGCGGGATCGCGTACGGCGTCCAGGCGCACGGTGTCGCCCTTGGCGGCCAGGGCCTGTTCCAGTTCGAAGGCGTGGTCGAAGTGGTCCTCGATGGCGCGCTTGTGCCGGCCGGTGACCATCAGGATGTCGTCGAGTCCGGCCGCGGCGGCCTCCTCGACGACGTACTGGATCGCGGGCTTGTCGACGACCGGGAGCATCTCCTTGGGCGTCGCCTTCGTCGCGGGCAGGAACCGCGTGCCGAGCCCGGCGGCCGGCACGACCGCCTTGCGGACCGTGGGGACGCGGGCGGGTGCGGGGGTGGCTGAAGAGTGGGGGGCGATCATGCGGTTCATCGTGGTCCACGGCGATGAGAGCATCCCGAGAGAAACCTCGGAGTTCCCTGTGTGCCTCCCTCAGGGCTCGCGCAGATTGGCAGCGCGGGGAGTCCCGAGAGCAAGGGGCACAGGTCCCGGTGGTCACGGAGCTGCGACGCTCTGTGACCGCTGGGGAGACGTCCGGCGCGGATCCGTGGCCACCCGCCAGTGGTCGACGATCTCCTCGCCCTCGAACAGTCCGCAAACGGTCTGCGTGCTGCTGACGTCAATGGTCAGGAGCACGGAGCTACTTCCCTTCTTCGCGGAAGTCCGAGCCGATGTCCAGGATCGGCGCCGAGTGGGTCAGCGCGCCGACCGAGAGGTAGTCGACCCCGGTCTCGGCGACGGCGCGGGCCAGGTCCAGCGTCAGTCCGCCCGACGCCTCCAGCCGGGTCCGGCCGTAGAGCTCGTTGCGCCCGGTGATCTGCACCGCCGCGCGTATGCGCTCCGGCGTGAAGTTGTCCAGCAGGATCAGCTCGGCGCCGGCCGCGAGTACGCCGGGCAGCTGTTCCAGCGAGTCGATCTCGACCTCGATCGGCAGCCCCGGATGCGCCTTGCGCACCGCCGCGAAGGCCTCGACGACACCGCCGGCGGCCACCACGTGGTTGTCCTTCACCAGACCGGCGTCGGACAGCGACATGCGGAGGTTCATGCCACCGCCGCACCGCACCGCGTACTTCTCCAGAGAACGCAATCCGGGGGTCGTCTTACGGGTGTCGCGGATCTTCGCGCCGGTGCCCTCCACCGCGTCCACCCACAGTCGGGTCTGAGTAGCGACCCCGGAGAGGTGGCACAGAAGGTTCAGCGCAGTGCGTTCTCCAGTAAGGAGACCCCGCGTGGCGCCGGTGACTGTGAGGAGCACAGTGCCGGGCTCCACCCGATCGCCGTCCTTCACCACCTGCTGGATCTTCGCCGTGCCCTGCGACACCAGGTCGAACACCGCCGCGGCCACCGGAACCCCCGCAGCGACGCCCTGGGCGCGCGCCGTGAAGTCCGCGGTGTCCGTCGCGTCCGCAGAGACCGTGGCCTCGGTCGTGACGTCCGGCCCGTCGGCCAGGTCCTCGTCCAGGGCCACCATGATCACCGAAGTCACGTACTCCGGGTCCAGCCCACCATCGATCAGCGCCTTGGCGACGTCCGGGGACAACGAACTCATCAGAGCTTCACTCCATCCATCTCTGCGCTGCGCGGCGGCTGCTTCCGTGGTTGCTTCGATTTCAGAAGCGTGTCGGCACGCTAACATTGGCGCCTCTGAAAGGGAAGCAGATGGCACGACAAGCACCACTTCCAGGCCGACGGGTCCGTGGCTCGAACACCGGGCGCCCGATCATGGCGCTCCTGGACCTCTTGGGGCGACGCTGGGCGCTGCGAGTCCTATGGGAACTCCGGGACGACTCAACTCCTACCTTCCGGCAGCTCCAGCAACGATGCGACGGCGTCTCATCAAGCGTCCTGGCAGACAGGCTTCGTGAGCTCGGACAGGCCGACCTCGTCGAGCACGCCGGCGAAGGCTACCTGCTCACCGGACAGGGCAGGACCCTTCTCGAACGTCTCGCCCAGCTCGATGCATGGGCCTCCGACTGGCGGCCAAAGGCAACGGACTGACGACCATGACGCCTGTCGGCGGCACTGCCGATCGCTGATGCGGCGGCGGTGGCAGCCCAGCGGGTGGATCGGATTGACCGAAGGATGCTCGGGCAACAGCGCCGCGAATTGGTCCCAGAGCGGGTCGGTCAGCCATGACGGCAGGACGGGCACAATCTCCCCAGCGGTCACAGAGCGTCGCAGCTCCGTGATCACCGGGACCTGTGCCGAGGCTTCGGCGCAGTCGGTGGACGACCGTTTTGTGATCACGCAAGACCGAGGAGTGCGATGGGTCGGCGGGCGTCGCGTGCGTTGCGACGGAGGCCGGCTGCGATGTTCTTGACGCCGCTCGGCCGGAGGGCGCCGACGGCGAGGTTGCGCCAGGTTGCCACCGCGCGGGGTGCGTTGCCGGTCCGCAGTTGGGAGGCGTCCTCGGCGAAGGTGGTGTCGCGGACGTGGTGCAGGGCCTCGATCTTCCAGTGGTCGCGGATCGGTCTCGCGAGTCGGACGGGGTTGGCCTGCTCGGCGGTCAGGCTGGTGACCGCGCGGACGGTCGTGATGGTCGTCTTGCCGGTCTTGCGGTCGGTGCGGCGGCGCTTGATCTGGACGGCCTGGCGGGCGCCGGGAAAGAGCAAGTAGTTCAAGGTGGCGATCTTGATCCGGCGGATCTCCGCGCGGCCGTGTCGGGTGCCCCGGGTGCAGCCCTGGAAGGAGATGTCCTTCCAGGGAAGGGACTTCAGCTGCCTGCGTAGCTTCTTCTGGTTGCCCTTGACGATCGCGATGTAATGGGCGCCGCGGCCCAGGAGGTAGGCGGCGGGCTCGCGTTGCGTATGGAGCGCGTCGCTGGTGACCACGGTTGCGGCCAGGTCGGCGACGGTGTCGAGCAGCGGCCGGAAGCGGGTGACCTCACCGGTCTTCTCGCCGACGTCGAGCTGGGCCAGGACCAGCCCGGTGGTGTGCTCCACCGCGGCAAGCAGATGGATCCTCCGCCCCTGAGCTTCGCCGCACCGCGCAGGGACTTGCCGTCCACGGACAGTCCGCGAAGCCCGGTGCTCTCGGGCCGGCGGTCGGCAAGCCATCCGCCCACCGCCCGGTTCAGGGCGTCACCGTCGATGCGGGTGAGCAGCCGGCGGACCGTCGCCTTCGAAGGCACCAGCCTGCGGGGCAGTACCGGATCGGGGCGCACGCCGAGTCGCTCCAGCATGTGCGGCGGCGCGTCCGCGATCCACTCGCCGACCGCCAGCAGCGAGGTCGCGCCGGTCAGCACCGCGCACGCGGTCAGCGTGAGCACGACGGCCAGGGCATGGCGTACGCCGCGCGGATCGCGCGGATCCGGCACCTGAGCCAGCCGCTCCAGCAGGCCGGGCACCTCCCCGGGCCCGACGTCGGACTGCTCGCGGAGCCGGTCAAGGGCAGGCGGAATCAGGGGTGATGCGTCGGCAGGCACGGTCTTCCAGACAGGTCACTGGCCATGGAGCACTCCATGATCACGTGAACCTTCTCTGTATTCGCCCCGGGTCACAGCAACGACGCAGCCTCGCCTGCCACCCAGGTCTGCCAGACACGACGGGTGTTCGGTATGTCAGGGCGGTCAAGGAGCCAGAGCACATACCCGGCGTGGCACCGGGCCCACGGACTGTCCGAACCGGCCGCCCGATCGAGCCTGCCCCGTAGGTCAGCGCTGTCGACAGCCCGGGCCACCCGCACGTATTCGCGATCCTTGCAGCGACACGCCCGGTGGACGACGAGCTCGACCAGGTCGGTGAGCTTCGCCCTGATCGCCTCCTCCTGGGGAGCACGGGCCACCTTACGGATCAGGGTCTCTTTCGTACCCCACGCCTTCGCATGCTGCGTCCACTCCAGCGGATACCTCGCCTCCCACTCCAGAAAGAGCAGCGCATAGGGCAGCCCCGGCCACGTCGCCAGATCCCCGCCCGCGGGGCCATTCCACACCCCGTCAGGCAGCGAACGCCTCCGGGCTTGCCAATGCCTCTGGAGTGCCTGCCGAAAGGCCGGCTCCTGGTACTGCTCGTCCGCTCCCAGGGGCCGCGTCAGCAGCCACATCTCGTTGGACCGGTCGAGCGCGTCCGTGACCTTCCTCTGGGCTTCGGCCAGATGGACGAGCGCGGCACCTCTCACAGCCGGATCCTCCGCGATGAGCCCGAACGCCCAACCCAGCCGCTCAGCCCATGCACGCGCGTCGTCCGCGTCCGTACCTGCCTCTTCAGCCGCGCACGGGATCATCTCCCAACGCAGTCGGCTCGCTCCACCCGACGGTGCGGGGGAAGACGCAGGGGTTCCCGGGCGCAACAGACGTGAGTAGAAACCTTCCGCTCTCGCTCTCTTCGTCACAAGTGATTACAGAACGGACGCCCGCCGACTACGCCGAAGCCCTGGGACCTGTGCCCCTTGCTCTCGGGACTCCCTGCGCTGCCAATCTGCGCGAGCTCTTAGTTCGATGGAGAGTTGGAGATTTCGTGTAGAGGCCTGTGGATACCGCCGGTAACCAATCTGAATTCACAGCGTTTTGAACATCGGTCACCCTAACTCCTTGTTTCCTGTCGGGCGCTTGTGCGAGTGTGAGCCACCTCATGAGGTCGGCTGTGAGAAGGCAATGGTCAGGGTTGTTTCTGACATCTCATAGGTATGCACCAATCAAGCGCCTGCTTTCCGATGGTCGGGCATTCGTGTGCCGTCCTGCGGCTTGGAAGGAAATGGTCCCGTGCAATCCCCCTACCCCCCACGCCCTCCGTTCCCGCCTCGCCCCGGTTCGAGTCCGGGGGAGTCGGACCGTAATCTCGTGGCACAACTCGGCGACAAAGCCGCGGGCACTCGCGCCGTCGCTCTGCTGCTCGCGCGCCACTGGCAGGCGACAAGTGAATATGCGGTCATCTGCCTCGCCACCGCAGAGAGTTCGGCGTCCATGGTGGCGAGTGCCGCCTTCCACCAGATACTCGCCGGCCGCGTGACCGGTGGCGCCCTGCGGCCCCAACTCCTTGTGGCGGTCCGGGAGATGGTGAAGAAGTGGGCCGCCGATGAGCGAATTCCCGCGCTGTTGCCGGAACTTCGCAAACCCACTGGCGGCCGGGGTCTACGCGCGGCGAGGCCCGGGACCCCCGAAAGGCGCAAGCTCGCGGAACGTGCTTTCGGCAGGCTGCCGGGCGCCTCCCAATGCCTGCTGTGGCACACCGAGGTCGAAGCCGAACCCATAACCATACCCGCCGGTCTGCTGGGTGTGGACGAGGCCACCGCGACCGCCGCGCTGGACCAGGCGCGTGAACAATTCAGGGCGGGTTGTGTCCGTGCCCACCTGGAACTCGCGCCGACCCCGGAATGCCGCTACTACAACCGCCTCCTCGACGTCCCGATCCGCCGCGGCGGCAGTCTGTTGCCCGATGTGCAACGGCACCTCATGACATGCCGCTACTGCCGTTTCGCGGCGGAGCAGTTGAGCCATTTCGACGGGGGCCTCGAAGTGCTGCTCGCCGAGACCGTCCTCGGCTGGGGAGCCCGCCGGTATCTCGACTCGCGGCCCGGCCGCGCGACGCCCGGGACCGCCGCCCGTGCCGTCCGCCGCCCGACGGGCCGCCACCGCCCCACCCCTGACGGCGTCCTCGCCTTCCCGCGAAGACGCCCAAAGGCCGCGGTCGTGGGGCTGACCTCCCTCGCGCTGCTCGCGACCGTGCTCGTCTCCAAGGGCTGGACTCGGAGCGACACCCCCGATCCGCAGGCCACCTGGGGTGCGCCCAGCGGCAGTTCGTCCCACCAGAGCCCGGTCGCGGCGCCCTCGTCGGCCGGTGCCGAGTCGGCTGCCGGTTCCGTCGGCGCGGGAGTCGTCCAACAGGGCGTGCTGCGTGCCCTCGCCTCCGGGCTCTGCCTCGACGTGGCCGGCGGACGGGTCCGGAACGGCGCGGTCGTCGCCCTGGCCGCGTGTTCCACCGCCGGGTCGCAGCAGTGGTCGTACGACCAGGACGGTCTGCTGCGCAGCCTCGACGATCCCGGACTCTGCCTCGCCTCCGACACCGACAGAGGCACGGTCACGCTGGCCGGGTGCCTGGTGCACGCGGGTGAGGTGCACTACGACCTGACGGTCCGCGGAGAGTTGCTGCTCCGCTGGAGCCAGGGGCTGGCCGTCGCTCCCGAGAACGGGAAGAAGGGGGCGCGGGTCGTGCTGGCGGGACGGGACGGGTCCGCCGGGCAGCGCTGGGCGCTCGGGGCCACCGCCGATGAGGGGGCCGAGGGCGGCGAACCGGCGGACGGAGGGAAGAGGGAGGGAAGTGGCAACGCACCCGGCAGTGTTGCTCCGACGGCACCTGAGGGTGGTGGCGTGCCGCAGTCGCCTCCCACGGATCCTCCCCAGCAGGATCAACCGCAGAACGCGCCCCGCGCCGCGCAGGTCGCTTGCTGTGGGGATCCCGCACCGGATCCCGCGCCCGCGCCCGCGCCGGCCGTTGACGCGGTGCAGCCGGTGGCGACGGTCGTCGGGGATGTCGTGAACACTGTCACCGGTGTCATCGCCGGGCTGGGCCCGGCCCGGCACTGAACTGGAGGTAAGGTAACCCTAAGTTCACCTGGGGGGTTCCACATGGCAGACACCGCAAGCGCCCCGGCGCCCGCACGGACCCTGGCCCGGGTTCGGCTCGGTGCCGGCGGGCCGCTTGCCCGGCTGCGGGTGGCGGACGGCAGGATCACCCACATCGTCCCGGAAACGGGCGCGGACACGGACGCCGGGCCCGGCGGTGAACCGGTCGTCGATCTCGACGGGCGGGTACTGCTGCCCGGCCTGTGGGACGCCCACGTCCACCTCGCGGAATGGGCGAGCGCCCGGCACCGCCTTGACCTGGCCGGAACCGCCTCCGCCCGGGCGGTGGCAGACCTCGTCCGGGCACACGGCGGGGCGGCCGACGGCACGGTGCTCTACGGCTACGGGTTCCGCGACGGCCTGTGGCCCGACGCCCCGCACAAGGCACTGCTCGACGCGGTGCTGCCCGGCCGGCCCGTCGCCCTGGTCAGCGCCGATCTCCATGCCGCGTGGTTCAACTCGGCCTGCCTCGCCCTCGTCGGTCGCGCCGGCCACCCCACCGGTCTGATCAGGGAACACGAGGCCCATGAAGTCCTCGCCGCGCTCCCCGCGACCCCGGCCGAGGTGCTCGACGGCTGGATCGAAGAGGCCTGCCGCGCCGCCGCCGCGCGCGGAGTCACCGGTGTCATCGACTTCCAGTTCGGCGACACGGTCGCGGACTGGGAACGCCGCGCGGCCCGATTCCGGCCCGCCGTACGGGTGTCGGCCGCGGTGTATCCGAGTTACCTGGACGCCGCGATCAAGCGCGGGCTGCGCACGGGCGACGAGGTCGGCAACCTGGTCGGGGTGGGCCCGCTGAAACTCTTCACGGACGGCTCGCTCAACACCCGCACCGCCCTGTGCCGCGACCCCTACCCGGGCCTGGAGGGCACGGACGGCGCCCACGGCATCGAGCAGACGGCCCCCGACGAGCTCGTACGGCTGATGCGCCACGCCGCCGCGCACGGCATGGAACCCGCGGTGCACGCCATCGGCGACCGCGCCAACACCGTTGCCCTGGACGCCTTCGAGGCGGTGCGCTGTCGCGGCCGGATCGAGCACGCGCAGCTGCTGAGCCCCGAAGACCTCCCGAGATTCGCCGAGTTGGGGGTGATCGCGGGAGTCCAGCCCCGGCACGCGACGGACGACCGCGACGTGGCGGACCGGCACTGGGCCGGACGTACCGAACGAGCCTTCGCCTACGGCGACCTGCTCGCGGCGGGCGCACGGCTGGAGTTCGGCTCGGACGCCCCGGTCTCGCCGCTCGACCCCTGGCTCGCCATCGCCTCGGCGGTCAGCCGCACCGACGACGAACGCCCCGCCTGGCATCCGGAGCAACGCCTCTCCGTACCGGACGCGTTGGTCGCCGCCGCCCGTGGCCGCCGGCTGATCAGGGTCGGGGACCCGGCCGACCTGGTGCTCGTGGACGTGGACCCGCTGGACGCCGATCCGGACACCCTGCGCGCGATGCCGGTGCACGCCACGATGACGAACGGCCGCTGGACCCATGGCCCCTACTCGTGATCCCGTACGACATGCCCGGCCGCGCCGGTCGCAGGCAAGAACCCCGGGCCCGGAAGGGACCGTACCCTCCGGGCCCGGGGAGCCATGGGGGCCTCAGACGGCTGCTTTCGTCGCCTGTACCGAGCGGTGGATCTCCTCCGCCCGGACCGCTACCGTCGACAGCAGGGTGCTGGTCAGCCCGTGGGTGTGCTCGGTGCCGCCCTGGAGGTAGAGGCCGGCGGTCACCTCCGGGACGGTCTCGACCCGGTGGTCCCGGCCCACGCGGATCTCGTCGCCGTCGTCCCGGAGGCAGAGCTTGGCCGCCTCGCCGAGCAGTGAACCCAGGTCGCGGGGCCGGTAACCGGTGGCGAGCACCAGTATGTCGGCGGGCAGTACCTGCTTCTCGCCGGTGGGCAGGAACTCCACGGCGACGTCGAGACCGCCGTCCGCTCCGGCATCCACGGCGCGGACCCGCGAGACGTTCAGGAAGCGCAGCCGCTCGCGGCCCGCCACCTTCTCCCGGTACGCGGTGGCGTACAGGGCCTCGATCAACTCCATGTCCACCACGGAGTAGTTGGTGGACCGGTGGTAGTCGAGCAGCGACTGCTTGACCTCTGAGGGTGCCGAGAAGTAGACGTCCACCGCCTCCGGGTCGAAGATGCGGTTCGCGAACGGGCTGTCGTCGGCCGGGGTGTAGCCGTACTTGGCGAACACCGAGCACACCTCGGCGTCCGGGAAGGTGCGGTGCAGATAGTCCACCGCCTCGGCGGCGCTCTGGCCCGCGCCGAGCACCACGGCCCGCCGCACCGGCTGCCCCGCGTCGGCCAGTTCGGTCGCGCGGGGGATCAACTCGCTGTTGTGCCAGAGGCGTTCGCCCAGTTCGAGACCCGGCGGCACATGCGGTTCGAGACCCATGGCCACGCTGATGTTGCGGGCCCGACGGGTCACCGGCGCGCCGTTCCCGGTGAGGTCCCGGCTGGTCACGTCGAAGAGGGCGACCTGGCCGTCGTCGCCGCGCACCGGGTCGACGGAGACGACCTCGCTGCCGTAGGAGACGAGGTGGGAGACCCGCTCGGCCGCCCACTCGAAGTACTCGTGGAACTCCACGCGCAGCGGGAAGAGGGTCTTCTGGTTCAGGAAGTCGATCAGCCTGCCCTGCTCCCGCAGGAAGCAGAGGAAGCTGTAGTCGCTGGTCGGATTCCGCAGTGTGACCAGGTCTTTGAGGAACGACACCTGCATCGTGGCGTCGTCGATCAGCATGCCCCGGTGCCAGCCGAAGCGCGGCTGGCGCTCCAGGAACAGGGCGCCCAGACGGCTGTCTGCCGGAAGGCTCCTGTTGTGCTCCTCAACCGCTATGGACAGAGCGAGATTTGACGGACCGAATCCGATTCCGAGTATGTCGTGGACCACTTCGGAATCCATGAGCGGTGACTTCACCGTGGCATCGCCTCCCTCAGGCAGCCCAATGCTAGATAAGGTAAGGCTTACCTTGCAATGAGTCGTTGAAGGGGAGGACCGTCATGCGGGTCGTCATGCTCGGCTATCAGACCTGGGGTCACCGCACGCTGCAGGCGCTGCTGGACTCCGACCACGAGGTCGTGTCCGTCGTCACCCATCCGAGAAGTGAGCATGCCTACGAGAAGATCTGGGACGACAGCGTGGCCGAACTCGCCGAGAAGAACGACGTCCCCGTCCTGCTGCGCAACCGCCCCGACGACGCCGAACTCCTCGACGCCGTAAGGGAAGCGCGGCCGGACATCATCGTCGCCAACAACTGGCGGACCTGGCTGCCCCCCGAGCTGTTCGACCTCCCGCCGCACGGCACCCTCAACATCCACGACTCGCTGCTGCCGTCGTACGCCGGGTTCTCCCCGATCATCTGGGCGCTCCTGAACGACGAGCCGCGCGTCGGCGTCACCGCGCACCGCATGAACGGCGAACTCGACGCGGGGGACATCCTGATCCAGCGCTCGGTCCCGGTCGGGCCCACCGACACGGCGACCGACCTGTTCCACCGCACCGTCGACCTCATCGCGCCCATCGTGCGCGAGTCGCTCGACCTGATCGCCTCGGGCCGCGACGCCGGCCAGTGGGTGCCGCAGGACCGCGGCCGAGCCAGCTTCTTCCACAAGCGGTCGGCGGAGGACAGCCGTATCGACTGGAGCTGGTCCGCCGAACGCCTGGAGCGCCTTGTCAGGGCCCAGTCGGACCCGTACCCGAACGCCTACGCCTTCCATCGCGGCCGGCGGCTCCGGATCGTCTCGGCTGCCGTCTCGGAGGGGCGCTACGGCGGCACCCCGGGCCGGATCTTCATCCGCGAGGGCGACGGCGTGGTCATAGTGGCGGGCCCCGAGGCCCACACCGGGCGCGGCCGTGGGCTGTTGGTGCGCCGGGTGCGCACTGACGACGGCACCGAGTACGCGGCCGGCGACTACTTCCGGACGATGGGCGGGTACTTGACGTCCCGCCCCTGAGCCGACCGGCCCCCGCCGGTCGGCGTGTCGCGCCGGGCGGGGTGGGGTTCAGAAAAGTGTGTCACTTTGCGCGAGAAGTGACACACCTTTCTGAACCCGGTCCCCGGCGGAGTCCTCACCGGGTCGTGACGGTGTCCTCGGACTTGTCGGCCGGGGCGGCGCCGTCGTGGTGGTGCCGTCCCAGCGGGATCACCAGCGGGGTGCCGCTGACCGGGTCGGGGGTGATCCGGCAGCGCAGGTCGAAGACGTCCTCCACGGTGGCCTCGGTGACGACGTCGGCAGGCGCGCCCTCGGCGACGATACGGCCGGCCTTCATGGCGATGACGTGATCGGCGTACCGGCAGGCCTGGTTGAGGTCGTGCAGGACCATCACCACCGTGCGGCCCTCGCGCCGGTTGAGGTCCGTGATCAGGTCGAGTACGTCGATCTGGTGGGCGAGGTCGAGATATGTCGTCGGCTCGTCGAGGAGCAGGACGGGGGTGCCCTGGGCAACTGCCATGGCTATCCAGGCGCGTTGCCGCTGGCCGCCGGAGAGCTCGTCGACCGGACGCTCCGCCAGCTCGGTGAGGTTCGTCGCCTCGAGGGCCGCGTGCACGGCTTCCTCGTCGGCCGCGGACCACTGCCGCCACCAGGTCTGGTGCGGGGAACGGCCCCGGCCCACCAGGTCGAGGACGGTCAGCCCCTCCGGTGCCACCGGCGTCTGCGGCAGGATGCCGAGTTTGCGGGCGAGTTCACGGGTCGGCACGGAACGCAGCGCGACACCGTCCAGTTCCACCACGCCCTGGCGCGGGGTAAGCAGCCGGGCGAGCGCCCGCAACAGGGTCGATTTCCCACAGGCGTTGGCGCCGACGACGGCCGTGATCCGGCCGGTCGGCACGGTGAGGTTCAGATTCTCGACCACGGGCCGTCCGTCGTAGGCCAGATGAAGATCACGTGCCCGCAACTCGGGTCCGGAGGTGGGCGATTCGGACTTCCGCGGGGGGCGCGGGTCAGTGGTCGACATGCGATCAGCCTCCAGAACCCGCGCGGTTGACGCGGATGAGCAGCCACAGCAGGACCGGCGCGCCCAGGGCGCCGGTGACGATACCGACCGGCAGTTCCGTCCCGGGGATCGCCTCACGGGCGAGGAGGTCCGAGCCGAGGACGACGAACGCGCCGGTGAGTCCGGAGACGAGCGGGGGCGGCGAGGAGGTGCCCGCCAGCCGCTGGGCGATCTGCGGACAGGCCAGCGCGACGAACGCCACCGGACCGGCCGCCGCCGTACCGAACGCAACCAGACCCACCCCGGCCAACAGCAGTGCCAGCCGGACGAGTTGGACAGGTGTGCCGAGCCCGGCGGCCACGTCGTCGCCGAGCATCAGCGTGTGCATCCAGCGGCCCATGCCCAGCGTGACCGGCAGCAGCACGGCCAGGGCGGCGGCCAGCGAGTCGACCTGGCCCCAGGTCCGGCCGTTGAGGTTGCCGACCAGCCAGCCGAGGGCCGCTTCCGCCTCGAAGCGATTGCCGCGCGCCACAAGGAAGTTGGTGGCGCTGGAGCAGATCCAGGACACCCCGATGCCGACGAGGATGATGCGGTACCCGGTGGCCCCGCCCTTCCACGCCAGCGCGTACACCAGCAGCGCGGTCACCAGCGCGCCGAGCAACCCCAGCGTGGACAGCCCGAGTCCGCCGGTCCAGCCCAGAACGACCGCCGCCACGACGGCGGTTCCGGCTCCCTCGGTGAGCCCGATCATGTCGGGGCTGGCCAGCGGATTGCGGGTCATCGTCTGGAACACGGCCCCGGAGACCCCGAACGCGATCCCGACCAGCAGCCCGACCAGCGCGCGCGGCAGCCGCAGATCCTGTACGACGATGACCGTGCCCGCGTCGCCCGAACCCCCCAGCGCCCGGACGACGTCCGTGAACGCCACCGGGTAGTCGCCGATCGTCAGACCCCAGCAGAACAGCAGGAACGCGCCGACCGCGACGCCAACTCCCGTAAGGAGCAGGCGCGGACGCAGCACGCCGGACACCGGGGGGACGGTGAGCCGGAACGGCCGGTTGCCCAGGGCGGCCGGTGACGGTGGTGCGGACACGCTCATACCTCCGCGAGCTTCCGGCGGCGGACCAGGACGATGAAGAACGGGCCGCCGAGGAAGGCGACGAGAACGCCGGCCTGGATCTCGGTCGGGCGGTCCACCATCCTGCCGAGGATGTCGGCGGACAGCAGCAGCACGGGCGCGAGCGCGGCGGACAGCGGCAGCAGCCACCGGTGGTCGGGGCCGATACCGACCCACTGGGCGAGGACCCGGGCGATGTGCGGGACGACCAGACCGAGGAAGACCACGGGACCGATGACGGCGACGGACGCGCCGGTCAGCAGCACCACGGCGGTGACCCCCTGGAGCCGTACCGGACCCAGCCGCCGCCCCAGGGAGGCGGCCACGTCGTCGCCCAGCGCCATGCTGTTGAGGGCGGGCGCGCAGGACAGCGCCAGTACGGTGCCCACGGCGAGGAAGGGCAGGATGCGCACCAGGTCGCCGGAGTCCTGGTCGGCCAGGGTGCCGGCCGACCAGAAGCGGTAGCGGTCCAGCGCGTCCTGGTCGGTCAGCACGACGGCGCTGGTGAACGACTGCAGCAGCGAGGTGACGGCGACCCCGGCGAGCGCCAGTTTGACCGGCGTCGCCCCGGACCGGCCCAGCCGCCCGAGGAAGAAGACCACGACACTCGCGACCAGCGCCCCGCCGAACGCGAACCACACATAGCCGTACAGCGAGGTGGCCCCGAGCACGCCGACCGCCAGGACGATCGCGAAGGACGCGCCCGCGCTCACCCCGAGGATCCCCGGGTCTGCGAGCGGATTGCGGGTCAGGGCCTGCATCAGCGCGCCGGACAGGCCGAGCGCGGCACCCGTCGTCAGGCCGAGCAGGGTGCGCGGCACGCGCACGGACCAGATGACGTTGTCGATCAGCCGGCTGGGCGGATGGCCCAGCATCGAGCGCACGACCTGGTCGAGCGGAACGCTGAGCGCGCCCAGCGCGACGGACAGCAGGCACAGCAGAACGAGGAGGGCGACGACGAGGGTCACCAGCACCGTGGTGCGAAGCCTTCTGCCTGAAGCCACGTGCCGGTCTCCATGTCGTCTTCCGGGTCATCTTCCGTGCTCTGGAGCCCTGTTGGCGGACCACCGGACGGCCCGGCCAGCAGCTTAGGTGAGCATAACCTCAGTGGCTGTGACATGGGCCTGCGGTTCAGGGAAGGTCTATCAAGTAAGGCAATGCTTACCTTACTATGCGAGCGGTCGCGGCTCCGCTGAGCCGTTCCGCACGCATTGGGAGGCACGGGCAGCTGTGGCGGGCAACACGCTTTCTTCGGCACGGGCAACGGCGACGAACGACTTCTGGCGACGGCGCTTCGCCTCTCCGGTACCGGAGACGGCACTCCCGCTGGACCACCCCCGTCCGCCACGCCAGGACGCCCCGGTGTCCCACGCGCGCCGCACGGCCACACTCGACATCACGGCCGACCCGGCCACCCGACTCGCCGCCTTCGCCGCCCTGTTGCACCGCTACAGCGGCACGACGGCCACCGAGACCGCGGTGGCCCACGAAGGCCTCCCGCTGCGCGTCACGATCGACGGCGACACCCCGTTCGCCCAACTCCGCGACCAGATCACCGCCGTACGCGCGGAGGCCGCCGCCCACCCCCTGCCGACCACGGATCTCCTACGGCTCCTGGCCCCCGAACCCTTGCGCGGCGGCGGCCTGTTGTGCGCCACGGGCTTCGGCACCGACCCCTGGGACGAGAGCGGCCCACTGGACCTGGCGCTCACGGTGACCGACCAGGAAGTGAGCGCGGAGTACCGCACCGACCTCTTCGCATCCGCCACCGTCGACCTGATCCTCGGCCACTACGGCACCCTCCTGGCCGACGCCCTCGCCCGCCCGGACGCCCGGGTCGCCGACCTCGAACTCCTCGGCGCCGACGAACGGCGCCGGATCCTGCACGACTGGAACGACACCGCGCACGACGTGCCGGCGCTCACCTGGCCGCGCATGTTCGCCGACCAGGTCGCCGCCCGCCCGCACGAGGTGGCCCTCATCCATGAGGACGTCCGCCTCACCTACGCCGAACTCGACGCCCGCGCGGCCAGGTTGGCGCACGCGCTGGTGGCCCGGGGTGCCGGTCCCGAACAGGTCGTCGCGCTCGCCGTACCGCGCTCCGCCGACATGATCGTGGCCGAGGTCGCCGTCCTGAAGGCGGGTGCCGCCTATCTGCCCGTCGACACCGACTACCCGGCCGACCGCGTCGCCCACATGCTCGCCGACGCCCGCCCGGTCTGCCTCGTCACCACCGCCGAGATCGCCCCCGACCTCCCGCCGGGCCTCGACCCGCTGGTCCTCGACGCCCCCGGGACGGTCGCCGAACTGGCCGACCACCCGGCCCAAGGCCCTTCCATCGCCGACGAGTTGACGACCGCGCATGCCGCCTACGTCATCTACACCTCCGGCTCCACCGGCCGCCCCAAGGGCACCGTGCTGTCCCACGCGGGTGTCGCCAAACTGGTCGCCACCCAGCAGGAACGTTTCGGAATCGGCCCGCACAGCCGGGTCCTCCAGTTCGCCTCACCCAGCTTCGACGTCGCGTTCTGGGACCTGTGCCTGGGCCTGCTCTCCGGCGGCCGTCTCGTCGTCGTCCCCGCCGACCGCCGAGTCCCGGGTGCCTCCCTCGCGGACTACGCGAACGAGCACGGCGTCACCTTCATGATCCTCCCGCCGGCGCTGCTCGCGGCCATGCCCGAGGACGTCCGACTCCCGCCCGAGGCAACCCTGTTGGCGGGCACCGAACGCGTCTCGCCCGAGCTGGTCGGCCGCTACGCACGCGGCCGGATGATGTTCAACGCCTACGGCCCGACCGAGGCCACCACCAACTCCACCCTCGGCCTCTGCGACCCGGACACCCCGGCCGGCACCATCGTGCCCATCGGCAGACCCGACCCCGGCACCCGCGCCTACGTCCTCGACGACCGGCTGCGCCCCGTCCCCGCCGGGGTCACGGGAGAGCTCTACCTCGCAGGCGACGGCCTGGCCCGCGGCTACCTCCGCCGCCCCGCCCTGACCGCCGAACGCTTCGTCGCCGCCCCGGCCGACCTGGCCGCCGCACCCGGCGAACGCCTCTACCGCACAGGCGACTTGGTCCGCTGGAAGACCGACGGCCGACTGGAGTTCCACGGCCGCGTCGACACCCAGGTCAAGATCCGCGGCTTCCGCGTCGAACCCGGCGAGATCGAGTCCGTGCTGCGCTCCCACCCGGCCGTCGACCAGGCCGCCGTGGTCGTCCGCGAGGACCGCCCCGGCGAACGCCGCCTCGCCGCCTACGTCGTGCCCTCGCTGGACGCCGGGGCGACCCCCGACGAGGGCGTCGCCGACTGGAAGGACCTGCACGAACTCCTCTACTCCGCCGCCGGATCGGACGGCTTCGAGGAGAACTTCGCCGGCTGGAACAGCATGTACGACGGCCTCCCCGTCCCGCTCGCCGACATGCGCGAGTGGCGCGAGGCCACCCTCGACCGCATCCGCGCGCTACGGCCCCGCCGCATCCTGGAGATCGGCGTCGGCTCCGGCCTGCTGCTGTCCCGGCTCGCCCCGGACTGCGCCGAGTACTGGGGCACCGACCTCTCCGAGGAAGCCGTACGCGCCCTGGACGCCCAGGTGTCCGCCGTCCCCGAACTCGCCGACCGGGTCACCCTGTTGGCCCGCCCGGCGCACGACCTCACCGGACTGCCCGAGGGCCACTTCGACACGATCGTCGTCAACTCCGTCGTCCAGTACTTCCCCGGCGGCGACTACCTCACCGGCGTACTCCAGGACGCGACCGCCCTCCTCGCCCCCGGCGGCGCGGTGTTCGTCGGCGACGTACGCAACCTGCGACTGCTCCGCACCCTGAGCGCGGCCGTCGAGAGCGGACGGGCGCGCGACGACGCGGACGACGACAAGGAAGCCCTGCGCGTCGCCGTGGACCGGGCCGTCGCCTGGGAGGGCGAACTCCTCGTCGACCCCGACTACTTCACCGCGCTCGACGGCCTCACCGCCGACATCCGAGTCAAGCGCGGCACCCACCACAACGAACTCACCCGCTACCGCTACGACGTCGTGCTGCGACCACAGTCGGACGCACCCGAGGAGACTCCCGACTCACCCTGGCCCGCGCTCGGTTCGCTCCGGGCGCTCGACGAGCTGCTCGCCGGCCGCCCGCCCCGCGCACGCGTCACCGGCATCCCCAACTCCCGGCTCGCCGACGACCTCGCCGCGCTCGACGCCCTCGACGACAGCAGCAGGCCGGCCACGGGACCCTACGGAGTGGACCCCGAGACCCTGCACGAGATCGCTGAGCGACACGGCTACGAGCTGGCGCTCACCTGGAACGGGGACGCCGAGGACGGCAGCCTGGACGCCGTGTTCGCCCTCGAAGCGGAGGCACAGGCCCGGTACCGCCCCGGAGGCGGCCGCCCGCTCACCAACCGCCCCGCCCCCTTCCGCAACGTCAACGCCCTGATGTCGACCCTGCGGGCACACGCCACCGAGTTCCTCCCCGACTACATGGTCCCGGCCGCCTTCGTCCCGCTGGACCGGCTGCCCGTCACCCCCAGCGGCAAGCTCGACGCCGCCGCACTGCCGGTCCCGGACCCCACCCGGCGACTCAGCCCGGGCCGGGCACCAGAGACCCCTCGCGAACAACTGCTCTGCGACCTGTACGCGCGGGCCCTGAAGGTCCCCTCGGTCGGCGTCGACGACGACTTCTTCGCGCTCGGCGGAGACAGCATCGTCGCCGTCCAACTTCTCATCCTCGCCCGCCGGGCAGGCCTGGAACTCACCCCACGGGACGTGTTCCGGCACCGCACGGTCGCCGAACTCGTCACGGTCGCCCGCACCGGTACGGCCCACGACCCGACCGCCACCCTGTGGCAGCCCCTGAGTGAGGACGAACTCACCACGGTGCAGGGCGAGTTCCCGGTCACTGTCGAAGAGGCGCTGCCGCTCGGCCCCCTCCAGGAGGGCTTCTTCTTCCACGCCCTGGTGGACGGCGCCGAACACGACGCCTATGTCGTGCAGCAGGTCGTCGAACTGTCCGGCCCGGTCGACGGCACCCTGCTGCGTACGGCCGCACAGCGACTCGTCGACCGGCACGCCCCGCTGCGCGCCTGCTTCCGCCGGACGCCCGACGGCCGCCCCGTCCAGCTCATCGCCACTGGCCTCGAACTGCCTTGGCACGAAGTCGACTTGGCGGCGCAGGACGACCCAACGGTCCGCCGTGCCCTCGCCGAGGCCGTCGCCGCCGACGAACGCGCCCACCGCTTCGACCTCGCCCGCCCGCCGCTGATCCGCTGTGCCCTCATCCGCTTCGGAGAGGACCGCAGCCGACTGGTCCTGACGTTCCATCACATCGTCGCGGACGGCTGGTCCCTGCCCGTCCTGCACCGCGAACTCCTCGCCCTCTACGGAGAGAACCCCGCCCCCCTCCCCGAAGTCGCCCCCTACCGCGGCTACCTCCGCCGGATCGCCGGAGCCGACCGCGACGCGGCCCGCGCAGCCTGGCGCACCGCACTCGCCGGTGTCGACGAGCCAACCCGTCTCGTCGCCACCCCCGCGCCGGCCGGACCGCTCGAACCCGCTCAGATCCGCGTCGAGTTGACCGAGCGCATCACCTCACGGCTCACCGCCCGCGCCCGCGAACGCGGAGTCACCCTGGGCACGCTCGTCCAGGGCGCCTGGGGCCTGCTCGTCGGCCGGACGACGGGCCGCCAGGACGTCCTGTTCGGTACGACGGTCGCCGGACGTGACGCCGCCGTCGACGGCATCGAGTCGATGATCGGCCTGTTCATCAACACCCTGCCCACCCGCCTGCGTTGGGCCCCCGGAGACACTCTGGGCGGGCTACTCGACCGGCTCCAGGACGAACAGAGCGCGCTGCTCGACCACCAGCACCTCGGCCTCGCCGACATCCAGCGCGCCACCGGCCACGCGGGCGACGGCGAACTCTTCGACACCCTCGTGGTGTTCGAGAACTACCCCGGTGGCGAGGGTGCCCCCGGCATCACCGACCCCACCGGCACGATCACCGTCGCCGGACACGCCTTCCACGACGCCGTGCACTACCCCCTCGCCCTCGTCGTCAAGCCCGGCCGCCGCCTCGACCTGCGCCTCAAGCACCACGCCGGGCGCCTCGACGCCGATGCCGCGCAGTCCCTCGCCGACCGACTCACCCTCGTCCTGCACGCCCTGGCCGGCGACCCCGGCATCCGTGTCGCCGACCTCGACCTGCTCACCCCGGACGAGCTGACCGCCGCCCACCCGGCGGGGGAGACCCGACCGGTCCCGGCCACCACCCTTGCGGGAGAGTTCGCCGCACAGGTCGCGCGGACCCCGGACGCCACGGCTGTCTTGTACGACGGCACGACCACTCTCACCTACGCCGAACTGGACGCCCGAGCAGAGGAGTTGGCGGCGCGACTGCGGGCCGGGGGCGTCGGCCGCGAACAGTTCGTCGCCGTCGCCGTACCCCGTTCGGCGGAGCTGATGGTGACTCTGCTGGGTGTCCTGAAGTCGGGGGCCGCCTATCTGCCCCTCGACCTGGACTACCCGGCGGAGCGCCTCGCGTACATGCTGGCCGACTCGGGCGCGACCACGGTCGTCACCACGGAACGGGACGCGGAACGGCTCCCCCCGGTCGAGGGCCTGGACGTACTGCGGGTGGACGCGGAGGGCGAAGAGGCCCTGTTCGGCGGAGCCGAGGACCACGCCCGCCCCGACGACCCCGCCTACCTCATCTACACCTCCGGCTCCACGGGCCGCCCCAAGGGCGTCGTCGTCACCCACCGAGCCATCGGCAACCGGCTGGCCTGGATGCAGGGCGAGTACGGACTCACCGCCGACGACCGGGTGTTGCAGAAGACACCGTCCAGCTTCGACGTGAGCGTCTGGGAGTTCTTCTGGGCGCTGCGCGAGGGCGCCGCCGTCGTCCTCGCCGCCCCCGACGGGCACCGCGACCCCGCCTATCTGGCCCGCCTGATCCGGACCGAGGGCATCACCACGATGCACTTCGTGCCGTCGATGCTGGAGGCCTTCCTCGCCTCCGACGAGGTCACCGCCGACCCCGCATGGGCGGCCGGCCTGCGCCGCGTGTTCAGCAGCGGCGAGGCCCTGTCCGGTTCCGCGGCCCACCGCTGGCACGAGCTGACCGGCGTCCCACTCCACAACCTCTACGGCCCGACAGAGGCCGCCGTCGACGTGACGTATCACCCCTACGACGGTTCACCCGACACCACCGTGCCCATCGGCCGCCCCGTGTGGAACACCGGCCTGCGCGTCCTCGACTCCTGCCTGCGCCCGGTCCCCGACGGCGTTCCCGGCGAGCTGTACCTGACCGGCGTCCAGCTGGCCCGCGGCTACCACCGGCGCCCCGCGCTCTCGGCCGAACGCTTCGTCGCCGACCCGTACGCCACCGAGCCCGGCGCCCGCATGTACCGCACCGGCGACCTCGTACGCCGCCGCCCCGACGGCACGATCGACTACCTCGGCCGCACCGACCGCCAGGTCAAACTGCGTGGCAACCGCGTCGAACTCGGCGAGATCGAGGACGAGTTGACGCGCATCCCCGCAGTGGCGCGGGGCGCCGTCGTCATCCGCGACCAGCGGCTCATCGCCTACGCGGTCCCGGCGTCCGGAGCCGACGTCGACCCCGCAGAGCTGCGCGCCGCCCTCGCGGAGGCACTGCCCGCACCCCTGGTCCCCGAGGCGTGCGTCGTCCTTGCCGACCTCCCGCTCACCCCCAGCGGCAAGCTCGACCAGGCAGCGCTGCCCACCCCGGAGGCCGAGCGCGCTGAACGCCGGTTGCCCGCAGGGCCGTTGGAGCAGCAGCTCACCGAGATCTTCGCGGCCGTCCTCGGTATCCAGGACGCGGGCCCCGACGACGACTTCTTCCGGCTCGGCGGCGACAGCATCAGCTCCATCGGCGTCGCGAGCCGCGCTCGCGCGGCGGGCCTGGACCTGAGCCCGCGCGACGTGTTCACCCACCGCACGCCCGCCGCCCTCGCGCTGGCGGCCGGCACCGCAACGGCCGTAGCCGCCGACCGTGTTGAGGCATTCACCCCGACCGAGGCCGAACACGCCCGGGTCCGATCTGTCGCCGCCCCGGCGGAGGTCGCCGACGTCTGGCCGCTGGCTCCCCTCCAGGAGGGCCTGTTCTTCCACTCGGCGTACGACGAAGGCGCGTTGGACGTCTACACGGTCCACGAGACCTTCGACTTCGCCACCCGTCTCGACACCACCCGCCTGCGCGCGGCCGTCCGCACGCTCCTCGACCGCAACCCGGGCCTGCGCGCGGGCTTCACCAGCGACGGCCTCGACCAGCCGGTGCAGTTCATCGTCGAGGACCCGCGGATCCCCCTCGAAGAGGTGGACCTCTCCCTCCTCCCGGCGGCCGAACAGGACGCCCTCCTGCGGGAGTTGACGGAGGCCGAGCGCAACCGCCGCTTCGACCTGTCCGCACCCCCGCTCTTCCGCCTCCTCCTGCTCCGCCTCGGTGCGGAGCGCGGCGACCGGCTCGTCGTCGGCCGCCATCTGATCCTCTGGGACGGCTGGTCGGCCTGGCTGTTCCTCGACGAACTGTTCGCGCTCTACGAGACGGGCGGTGACGCCGACGCCCTTCCCGCGCCCGGCAGTTACCGCGACTATCTGACCTGGCTGGAGGAGCAGGACGACTCGGTCGCCACCGCCGCCTGGCGCGCCGCGCTCGCCGGTCTCGACGAGCCGACCCTGCTCGCGCCCACCGCGGCCGACGGTCTGGAACCGGTCATCCCCGACCAGCTCGACACCCGGCTCTCCGCCGAACTCGGCCACCGACTCCGCGAGTTGGCTTCCGTCCACGGTCTGACCCTCAACACGATCCTCAACGCGGCCTGGGGGCTCACCCTCGCCTCCGCGACCGGCCGGGCCGACGTAGTGTTCGGAACGACCGTCGCAGGGCGCCCCAGCGAGGTCCCGGACGTCGGCAACATCATCGGCCTGTTCCTCAACACCGTCCCGACCCGCATCGCCCTCGACCCCGCCGAACCGGTCCTCGACCTGCTCCGCCGCGTCCAGGGCGAACGCCTCGACCTGATGCCGTACGAGCACCTCAGTCTCGGCGTCCTCCAGGCCGAGACCGGGCACCGCAAGCTCTTCGACACGCTGTTCGTGCTGCGCAACAACGACACCGAGGAGCGGCTGGGCGACCTCAGGACCCGGCACGGCGCCACCGCCGTCGCCAACGTCGACGCCACCCACTACCCGGCCAACCTCGTCGTCACCCCCGGCCGCGAGATCGCCGTCACCCTCACCCACCGCCCCGACCTCGTCCCGACCGCCCACGCACAGGCCCTCCTCGACCGCTTCGCGCTGCTCGTCGACCGCCTCACCGCCGACCTCACGGCACCGGTCGGCTCCCTCGACTCCCTCCTCCCCGCCGAACACGCGGCGCTACGGCGGGAGTCGGCGGCCGGCCGTGTCCCCGACCCCGAGGACACCATCGCCGACCTGCTGGCCGCGCAGGCCGAACGCACTCCGGACGAGCGGGCCCTGGTCTTCGGCGAGCGCAGCATGACGTACGCCGAGCTCGACGCGGCCGTCAACCGGATGGCCCGGCTGCTGATCGACCGGGGCGCGGGCCCCGAGCAGGTAGTCGCCCTCGCCCTGCCACGCTCCCTCGACATGGTCGTCGCCCTCTTCGCGGTCCTGCGCACCGGAGCGGCCTACCTCCCCCTGGAGTTGGACCACCCGGCCGACCGCATCTCCCTGATGCTGGCCGACGCCCGCCCGCTCCTCCTGCTCAGCACCACGGTCGTATCCGCCACACTGGACGGCGATATGGCCCGCGTCCTGCTCGACGACCCGGAGACCAAGGGGGAGTTGGCGGCTCAACGGGACACTCCCGTCCACCGCCGCTTCAGTCTCGAACACCCCGCCTACGTCATCTACACCTCCGGCTCCACCGGCCGTCCCAAGGGCGTCGTCACCCCCTACCGGGGCCTGACGAACATGCAGTTGAACCACCAGAAGGAGATCTTCGAACCCGCCATCGCCTCGGCCGGCGGCCGACGGCTGCGCATCGCGCACACCGTGTCCTTCGCCTTCGACATGTCGTGGGAGGAACTGCTCTGGCTGGTCGGGGGCCACGAAGTGCACGTCTGCGACGAGGAGTTGAGGCGCGACGCCGAAGCGCTGGTCGCCTACTGCGAACGCCACCGCATCGACGTCGTCAACGTCACGCCCACGTATGCGCGGCTGTTGATCGAGCAGGGCCTGCTGGAAGGCCACGTCCCGCCGCTGGTGCTGCTCGGCGGCGAGGCCGTCCCCGAGACCGTGTGGACGGCACTGCGCGATACCGAGGGCACATACGGCTACAACCTGTACGGGCCGACCGAGTACACCATCAACACCCTCGGCGGCGGCACCCTCGACAGCGACACCCCCACCGTCGGCAAGCCCATCCGCGGCACCCGCGCCCACATCCTCGACGCCTGGCTGCGACCGGTGCCCGACGGCGTCCCCGGCGAGCTGTACATCGCCGGAATCGGCCTGGCCCGCGGCTACTTGGACCGGCCCGCGCTGACCTCCGAGCGCTTCGTCGCCGACCCGTTCGGCGAGCCCGGCGAGCGCATGTACCGCACCGGCGACCTGGTGCGACGCAACCCCGACGGCAACCTCGACTTCCTCGGCCGCACCGACGACCAGGTCAAGATCCGCGGCTACCGCATCGAACCCGGCGAGATCGAGACCGCCCTCAGCCGCCACCCCCTGGTCGCCCAGGCCGCCGTCGTCGTCCGCGACGAACGCCTCGTCGGCTACGTCGTCCCCTCCGGCGCCGACCCGTCCGAGCGCACCGCCGCCGAGGCCGCCCAGGTGGGGGAGTGGCAGGAGATCTACTCCGACGAGTACGAGGAGATCGGCACCGCCGTCTTCACCGAGCGGTACGACGGCTGGGACAGCTCCTACGACGGCAGGCCCATCCCCTTCGAGGAGATGCACGAATGGCGCGAGGCCACCCTCGCCCGCATCGGTGCCCTCAAGCCCCGCCGCATCCTCGAAATCGGCGTCGGATCAGGCCTGTTGCTGTCCCGCCTCGCCCCGGAGGCGGAGGCCTACTGGGCCACCGACTTCGCGGCACCCGTCATCCGCAAGATCGGCGAGGAGGTGCGGCGCGACCCCGCCCTCGCCGTCAAGGTCGAGCTCCGCTGCCGCCCGGCCGAGGACCTGAGCGGGCTGCCGTTCGCCTATTTCGACACCATCGTCATCAACTCCGTCATCCAGTACTTCCCGAGCATCGACCACCTCACCACCGTGCTGCACGGCTTGATGGACCTGCTCGCGCCCGGCGGCGCCCTCTTCGTCGGCGACGTCCGCAACCTGCGGCTCGCCGACACCTTCCACGCCGAGATCCAGCGCGCCCGGGGCACCGCCGAAGCGGACCTGGAGCGGGCGGTGGAACGCGGCCTGCGCCTGGAGAAGGAACTCCTCGTGGACCCCGACTACTTCACCACCCTCGGCTACGGCGTCGACCTCCGCACCAAGCGCGCCGAGCACCACAACGAGCTGTCCCGGCACCGCTACGACGTGGTCCTCTACGCCGACGACCCGGACGTCCGCCTGGACAACATCCCGTCCGTCGACTGGGCCACCGGCAACACCGTCGGCGAACTCCTGCGCGGCGACCGGACGTCCGCCGAGGCGATCGGTGAACTCCTGCGCGGCGGCTGGACCGCGACCGGCGCCACCGCGGAACGCCCGCGCGGCGAACGGCCCGAGACACTCCGCGTCACCGGCATCCCCGACGGCCGCACGACCGGGACGGGCGTCGACCCCGAGCACCTGCACGAAATGGGCACGGCGGCCGGACACCGGGTGCTGACGACCTGGTCGGAGCAGCAGGGGACGTACGACGCCGTTTTCCTGAAGGCGTCCGAACTCCGCCTGACCGGCGGCCTGTTCAGGCCCGGCGGTGGCACCCGTCCCTACGCCAACGACCCCACCGCCGCCCGCCAGGCGAGCGCGCTCGTGCGCCGCCTGCGCGAGGACCTGGGCCGTGAACTGCCCGACTACATGGTCCCGTCGGCCTTCGTCACCGTCGACGGCCTGCCCATGAACGCCAACGGCAAGCTCGACGTCCGCGCCCTGCCCGACGCCGAACCCGCCGTCGCCCTCGGCGGCGGACGCGGCCCGCGCACCCCGCAGGAAGAGGTGCTCTGCCGGCTGTTCGCCGAGGTGCTGGGCCTGCCCGAGGTCGGCGCGGAGGACAACTTCTTCGACCTGGGCGGCCATTCACTCCTCGCCACCCGGCTGGTCAGCCGCGCCCGCACCGAACTCGGCGCCGAACTCGCCATCCGCGACCTCTTCGAAGCCCCGACTCCCGCTCTGCTCGCGGGCCGTGCGGACGCGGCGAGCCCGGCCCGTCCGGCGATCGCCCCCGTCACCGACCGGCCCGCCCGCATCCCGCTGTCGGCCGCCCAGCGACGGCTGCTGCTCGTCGAGCAGATCACCGGCAGTGGTGTCGCCTACAACTTCCCGCTGGTCTTCCGGCTGCGCGGCACCCTCGACACCGAGGCCCTGGCCGCCGCCCTGCGCGATGTCGCCGGACGGCACGAGGCGCTGCGCACGTTCTTCCCGACGCACGAAGGAGAGCCGTACCAGCGGATCGTCCCGGCTGAAGAGGCGGACCCGGCCTGCACGGTCGCCGACTGCGCCGAGGACGAACTGCCCGCACTGATCGAGTCCGCCCAGCGCCGCCCCTTCGACCTCACCACCGAACTCCCCTTGCGCTGCGAGGTGTTCAGGCTCGGCCCGGACGAGCACGTGGTGGCCGTCGTCCTGCACCACATCACCACCGACGAGTGGTCCGACCGCCCCTTCCTCGCCGACCTCGACACCGCCTACGCGGCCCGCCGCGAGGGACGGGCACCCGACTGGGCGCCGCTGCCGGTGCAGTACGCCGACTACACGCTCTGGCAGGACGACCTCCTCGCACGCACCGGCGAGGCCCAACTCAGTCACTGGGCCGACACCTTGAGCGGTCTGCCCGACGAACTCTCACTGCCCGCCGACCGGCCGCGGCCCGCCCAGCCGACCGGCCGCGGCGGCAAGGTCCGCCTGGAGCTGCCCACCGCCACAGGCCACGCCCTGCGCGACCTCACCACCGCCACCGGGACCAGCATGTTCATGCTGTTCCAGGCGGCCACCGCCGCACTTCTGAACCGGCTCGGCGCGGGCGACGACATCCCGCTCGGCGCCCCCATCGCCGGCCGCACCGACGAGGCCCTCGCCGACCTGGTGGGCTTCTTCGTCAACACCCTGGTCCTGCGCACCGACGTGTCCGGCGACGAGCTGACCTTCCGTGAACTCCTGGGCCGGGTAAGGGAGTCGTCCCTTGCGGCCTTCGAGTACCAGGACCTGCCCTTCGACCGGGTGGTGGAAGCCCTCAACCCGCCGCGCGTGGCGGGCCGCAACCCGCTCTTCCAGGTCATGATCGGCTACCACCACCGCCCCGACGGCGACCCGGACGTGCTCGGCCTCAGGACCGAGTGGTTCGACATGGACACCGGCATGGCCAAGTTCGACCTCCACTTCACGTTCGTCGACGAGACCGGTCGTGACCGTGTCGTCCTGCTCCTGGAGTACGCGACCGACCTCTTCGACGAGTCGACCGCCGAACACATCGCCGGCCGCATGGCCCGTCTCCTGGACCACGCTGCGGCCGAACCCGACCGCGCGGTAAGGGACTTCGACCTCCTGGAGGACACCGAACGCGCCCTGGTCCTGGGGGAGTGGAACGCCACCGAGCACCCCGTCCCGGCCACCACCCTGCCGGAACTCTTCCGCGCCCAGGCGGCCCGCACGCCCGACGCCACGGCCCTCGTCTTCGAGGGACAGCCGCTGACGTACGCGGAACTGGACGCTCAAGTGGAGCGCACCGCACGGGTGCTGGCCGCACTCGGCGCGGGTCCCGAACGGACCGTGGCCGTGGCGCTGCCGCGCTCACACGAACTCGTCGTCGCCCTGCTCGCCGTCCACCGGGCCGGCGCCGCCTACCTCCCGCTCGACCCGGACTATCCCGAGGAGCGCCTCGCGCTCATGGTCGAGGACGCGCGCCCGGTCCACGTCGTCCGCGACACCCTGCCGACCGGCCCCGAAGATGAACTCCCCACGTCCTACGACCCGTCGAGCCCGGCATACGTCATCTACACATCCGGCTCCACCGGCCGCCCCAAGGGCGTCGTCGTCCCGCACGAGGGCATCGTCAACCGGCTGCTGTGGATGCAGGACGCGTACGAACTCACGGCCGCAGACCGGGTGTTGCAGAAGACGCCGTCCAGCTTCGACGTCTCGGTGTGGGAGTTCTTCTGGCCCCTGATCACGGGCGCCACTCTGGTCGTCGCCCGCGCCGAGGGCCATCGCGACCCGGCCTACCTGGCCCGGCTGATCCGCGAACAGGACGTCACCACCGCCCACTTCGTGCCCTCCATGCTCCAGCTCTTCCTGGAGGAACCGGCCGCGGCGGACTGCACCGGCCTGCGCCGCGTGATGTGCAGCGGCGAGGCCCTCCCCGTCGCCCTCACCCACCGCTTCCACGACATCCTGGCCACCACCGAACTCCACAACCTCTACGGCCCGACCGAGGCCTCGGTCGACGTGACGGCCGTGGAGATCGGATCGGACGCGCAGAGCGTGCCGATCGGCCGCCCGGTGTGGAACACCCGCACCTACGTCCTCGACGCCGGACTGCGCCCGGTACCGCCGGGCGTCCCGGGCGAGTTGTACCTCGCGGGCGTCCAGCTCGCGCGCGGCTACCTGGACCGGCCCGGTCCGACCGCCGAACGCTTCGTCGCCGACCCGTACGGCGCGCCCGGCACCCGTATGTACCGAACGGGCGACCTGGCCCGCTGGAACGCCGACGGGACGATCGAGTACCTGGGCCGCACCGACGACCAGGTGAAGGTGCGCGGCTTCCGGGTCGAACCCGGCGAGATCGAGGCCGCGTTGACCACCCACCCGGCCGTCGCACACGCGGTCGTGGTGGTCCGGGAGCAGGCCCTCGTCGCGTACGTGGTCCCGGCCGGGCCCATCGAGGTGACGGCCCTGCACGCCCACATCTCCGCCGCCCTCCCCGCCCACATGGTCCCGGCCGCCTTCGTGACGCTCGACGCGCTGCCACTCACCCCCAACGGCAAGCTCGACCGGGCCGCCCTGCCCGCCCCCGACTTCACGACGGCCACCGGCACGGACGCGGGCACTCCGCCCCGCACTCCCCGCGAGGAGATCCTCGCCGGACTCTTCGGCGACATCCTCGGCCTCGAACGCGTCGGCGCCGACGACGACTTCTTCATCCTCGGAGGCCACTCCCTGCTCGCCATGCGCCTGGTCAGTCGCGTCCGTACGGCACTTGGCGCCGACCTCACCGTCCGTACCGTCTTCGAGGCCTCGACTCCCGCACAGCTCGCGGCCCGCCTCGACGACCGGGCCGGCGGACTGCCCGCCCTCGTCCCGGCCGACCGCCCCGACGAACTCCCGCTCTCCTACGCCCAGCAGCGCCTCTGGCTGCTGCACCGCATCGAGGGCCCGGGAGCCACCTACAACATCCCGGCCGCCTGGCGACTGACCGGCACGCTCGACCGGGACGCCCTGGCAGCCGCCCTGGACGACGTGGCCGTACGGCATGAAAGCCTGCGCACGGTCTTCCCCGAGCGGGACGGCCGTCCCCACCAGGTCGTGCTGGACCGGGCCTCGGTACCCCTTCACCACAGCCGGGCGACCGAGACCGAACTGCCCGGCCGGCTTGCCGAGGCCGCCGCGCTCGGCTTCGACATCGACCGCGAACTCCCGCTGCGCGCCCATGTGTTCGAGCTGGCAAGGGACCAGCACGTCCTGCTGCTGGTGCTGCACCACATCGCCGGCGACCAGTGGTCCGACGGACCCCTGTGGCGGGACCTGGCCACCGCCTACGAAGCCCGTCGCGAGGGGCGGACGCCCGCCTGGGCTCCGCTGCCCGTGCAGTACGCCGACTACGCCCTCTGGCACCGCGGCGCACTCGGCGACCCCTATGCCCCGGACAGCCGTCAGTCCCGTCAGCTGGCCTACTGGCAGAACGCCTTGGCAGGTCTTCCGGACGAACTGGCACTGCCCACCGACCGCCCCCGCCCGCTGGAGAGCAGCCACCGGGGCGGCGCGGTCGGGTTGACCCTCGACGCCCAACGGACGGGACAACTGCGCGCGTTGGCCCGTCGCCAGGGCGTCAGTATGTTCATGGTCACCCAGGCCGCCGTCGCCGCGCTGCTGCACCGGCTCGGCGTCGGGGACGACATCCCGCTCGGCGCACCGATCTCCGGACGGGCCGACGAAAACCTCGAAGACCTGGTGGGGTTCTTCGTCAACACCCTTGTCCTGCGCACCGACTTGTCCGGCGACCCCACGTTCGCCGACCTGCTCGGCCGCGTCCGGGACACCGACCTCGCAGCCTACGAACACCAGGACCTGCCCTTCGAGCGTCTGGTCGAGGCGGTCAACCCGGCCCGCTCGCTGGCCCGGCACCCGCTGTTCCAGGTGATGGTCGTCCACCTCGACGACGAGGGCGCCAACCCCGCCCTGCCTGGCCTGACCGCCCGACGCGAAGAACTCGGCCAGCAGGGTGCCAAGTTCGACCTCAGCTTCGACTTCGTCGAGCAGGGCGAGAACGGCATGCACTGCTGGATCGAGTACAGCGCCGACCTCTTCGACGAGTCGACCGCCCAACTCCTCGCCGAGCGCCTGGAGTCACTGCTCGCGCAGGTCGCCACCGACCCGGACCGACGACTCGCCGCGCTCGATGTCCTCCACGACGACGAACGCGCTCTCGTCCTCACCGACTGGAACGCCACCACCCGGACCGTCCCCGAGCCCACCCTGCCCGAGCTGTTCCGTTGCCAGGTCGCCCGCACCCCCGACGCCACGGCGGTCGTCTTCGAGGACACCACCCTCACCTACGCCGAACTCGACCTTCGCGTAGAGAGGTTGGCGCACACCCTCGTCGCGCACGGCGCTCGGGCGGAGGCCGTCGTCGCCGTCGCCCTGCCGCGCTCCCTCGCCCTCGTGGTGTCCCTGCTCGCGGTCCACCGCGCGGGCTCCGCCCATCTCCCCCTCGACACCGGCTACCCGGCCGACCGCCTCGCCCACACGCTCGCCGACGCCCGCCCCGTCTGCCTGGTCACCACGGAGGGCGTCAACCTCCCGGATTCGGACGTGCCCACCCTCACGGTCGACACGGACGGCACCCCCGGCCACCCGGCACACGCGCCCCTGCCCACCGCCCACGACCCCCGCCACCCCGCCTACGTCATCTACACCTCCGGCTCCACCGGCCGCCCCAAGGGCGTCACCGTCCCTCACCAGGGCATCGCCAACCGCCTGTTGTGGATGCAGGACACCTACCGCCTCGACGCCGGGGACCGCGTCCTGCAGAAGACCCCGGCCGGATTCGACGTGTCGGTGTGGGAGTTCTTCTGGCCGCTGATCACCGGCGCCACCCTCGTCGTGGCTCGCCCGGAAGGCCACCAGGATCCCGTCTACCTCGCGGGACTGATCAAGCGTCAGCACATCACCACGGCCCACTTCGTGCCGTCGATGCTGCGCGCCTTCCTCGACGAACCCACCGCGGCCGGATGCGTCGACCTGCGCCAAGTCATGTGCAGCGGCGAGGCGTTGCCCGCCCCGCTGGCCGCCCGCTTCCACCAGGTCCTGCCGACCGCACGTCTGCACAACCTCTACGGCCCCACCGAGGCGTCCGTCGACGTCACCGCTCACGAGGTCACCGCCGATCCGGCCACCGTGCCGATCGGCCGCCCGGTGTGGAACACCCGCACCTACGTCCTCGACGCGGCCCTGAGCCCGGTACCGCCGGGTGTGGCCGGCGAACTGTACCTGGCGGGGGTCCAGTTGGCGCGCGGCTACCTCGGCCGCTCCGCCCTGACCGCCGAGCGCTTCGTCGCCGACCCGTACGCCACCGAACCCGGCGCCCGTATGTACCGCACCGGCGACCTGGCCCGCTGGACCCGGGACGGGGAGCTGGAGTATCTCGGCCGCGCCGACGACCAGGTCAAGCTGCGCGGTTTCCGTATCGAACTCGGCGAGATCGAGAGCGTGTTGGCCGCCCATCCGAACGTCGCGCACGCCACCGTCCTCGTACGGGACGAACGGCTCGTGGCGTACGTCGTACCGGCCGGCGCCCCGGCCGAGTCCGCCGGACTCCGCGCGCACACCGCCCGTTCGCTGCCCGACCACATGGTCCCGGCCGCCGTCGTCATCCTGGCCGCTCTCCCGCTCACCCCCAACGGCAAACTGGACCGCCGTGCCCTGCCCGCCCCCGACTTCGCCGCCGAGGTCACCGACACCCGGCCGCGCACGGCGCTGGAGGAGATCCTCTGCGCGCTCGTCGCGGACGTCCTCGGTCTCGAACGCGTCGGTGTCGAGGACGACTTCTTCTCCCTCGGCGGAGACAGCATCGTCGCCATGCAGCTGGTCGCCCGCGCCCGCGTCGCCGGGCTCACCTTCAGCCCGCGTGACGTCTTCCGCCACAAGTCGGCCGCGGGGCTGGCCACCGTCACCGCGACCGCGGTCTCCGCCGAGCGCCACGACGACACCGTGCTGCTCGACCTCACCGACGACGAGCGCGCCGAACTCGCCGCCCTGCCCGCCGGAACCGAGGTCCTGCCCGTCTCCCCGCTCCAGGCCGGCCTGCTCTTCCACGCGGCCCTCGACTCCGGCGACGACGGACCGGACGTGTACACCGTCCAGGTCTCCTACGACCTCGAAGGCCCCCTCGACGCCGACCGGTTGCACACCGCCGCGCAGGACGTGCTCGATGCGCACGAGAACCTGCGCAGCGGCTTCCGGCACCTGTCCTCCGGGCGGCCCGTGGCCGTCGTACCGCGTACGGCCGTACTGCCGTGGCGGCAGCTCGACCTCACGGACGACCCCGGGGAGTGGGAGCGGCTCCTCGTCCAGGAGCGGCGCCGCTTCGACCCCGAACACCCCCCGCTGCTGCGGCTGTTGCTGGCCCGCCTCGGCCATGACCGGCACCGGCTCGTGCTGTCGCACCAGCACCTCCTGCTGGACGGCTGGTCGCTTCCCCTGCTCACCGCCGAACTGTGGGCCCGCTACGAGGGCCGCACCCCGGCCGCGCCCGCCCCCTACCGCGAACACCTTCGCCTCCTCGCCGCCCAGGACCCGGCCGTCTCCGCCGCCGCGTGGGCCGAGGCCCTCGGCGGGCTGGCCGAGCCGACCCGGCTCGCACCCGTCGGCCCCGACCGTGCCGCCGTCGTACCGAGCACCCACACCGTGGAGTTGGACCCGGACCGTACGGCGGAGCTGGAGGCGTTCGCGCGGCGCCGGGGCGTCACCGTCAACACCCTTGTCCAGGCCGCCTGGGGCGTGCTCCTCGGTCGGCTCACCGGCCGCACCGACGTGGTGTTCGGCGCCACCGTCGCCGGGCGTTCGCCCGAACTCGCCGGGGCCGAGTCGATGATCGGTCTGTTCATCAACACCGTGCCGGTACGGGTGAACGTCCGCCCGGAGGAGAGCACCGCCGCCCTGCTGACGCGAATCCAGGACGAGCAGTCCGCTCTCATCGCCCACCAGCACCTAGGTCTCGCCGACATCCAGCGGGCCGCCGGACTCGGTGAACTCTTCGACACACTGGTGGTGTTCGAGTCGTATCCGGTGGCGGATGCAGACGAGGACGGCGACGGGCCGCGGGTGACCGTCCGCGACCACGAGGACTCCACCCACTACCCGTTCGCGTGGGCCGTCGAGCCCGCCGAACGGCTGCGGCTGACCGCGGAGTTCCGCCCCGACCTCTTCCAGCCGGCCGTCGTGCGACGGATTTCGGATGCCCTGACCACCCTCCTCACCGGGATGGCGGCCGACCCCGAGCGGGCCGTCGGACGCCTCGACCTGCTCGGTCCCGCCGATCTGCGCACCGTCCTGGAGAGCTGGAACGACACCGCGCTCCCGGACGCCGAACGCCTCGGCACGGTCCCCGAGCTGTTCGCCGCGCAGGCGGCCGCAGGACCGGACGCGATCGCCGTCACGGACGGCCGTGCGACCTGGACGTTCGCCGAACTGGACGCCCGCAGCGACCAGTTGGCACGCATCCTTGCCGGACACGGCGCCGGGCCCGAACGGATCGTGGCCCTCGCACTGCCCCGCACCGTCGACCACATCGCCGCGATCCTCGCCGTGATGAAGGCCGGCGCCGCGTATCTGCCCCTCGACCCCGACCTTCCCGCCTCCCGCCTGACCGGCATGCTCGACGACGCCCGCCCCGCGCTGATCCTGGCCACGGGCGAGACCGCCGCCACGCTGCCGCCAACGGGCGTACCGGTCTTCAGACTTGACGCCCCGGCCGACGGACTGCTGCAGGCGGAACCCGTCGCCCCCGGCCCCGACCACCCCGCCTACGTCATCTACACCTCAGGCTCGACCGGCCGCCCCAAGGGCGTCGTCGTCACCCAGCGGGGCATCGCCAACCTGTTCCACAGCCACCGTCACGATCTGCACCGGGTGGCCAGGGAACGCACCGGACTGCGCCGTCTGCGGGTCGGCCACGCCTGGTCGTTCTCCTTCGACGCCTCCTGGCAGCCGCAGTTGTGGCTGCTGGACGGGCACGCCCTGCACATCGCGGACGACGAGACCCGCCGTGACCCCGAACTCCTCGCCGAGTTCATCCGCGGCCGGGGCATCGACTTCATCGAGGTCACCCCTTCGCTGCTCGCGCAGATGGCGGACAGCGGACTGATCGGCACCGAGGGCGACTGCCCGCTCGCCGTGGTCGGCTTCGGCGGCGAGGCCGTACCCGAGTCGCTGTGGACCCGGCTCGCCGCGCTGCCGGACACCGAGGCGTTCAACCTCTACGGACCCACCGAGACGACCGTCGACGCGCTCGTCGGCCGGGTCCGCGACAGCGCCACCCCGGTCGTCGGACGCCCCGTCCACGAGTCCCGCGCCTATGTCCTCGACACCGCCCTGCGCCCGGTACCGCCCGGCGTCACCGGCGAGTTGTACCTGTCCGGACCCGGTCTCGCCCGCGGCTACCTCGACCGGCCCGGCCTCACCGCCGAACGCTTCGTCGCCGACCCGTACGCCACCCGGCCCGGTGAGCGCATGTACCGCACCGGAGATCTGGCCCGCTGGACCGAGGACGGCCGGCTGGAGTTCGCCGGCCGCTCCGACGACCAGGTCAAGATCCGCGGCTACCGCATCGAACTCGCCGAGATCCAGGCCGCGTTGGACACCCATCCGGCCGTCACGCAGACGGTCGTGGTGGCCCGCGAACACCGGTCCGGCATACGGCAGTTGGTCGCATACGCAGTCGCCGAGGGCGTGGACGGGACCGCCCTGCGCGCCCACGCCGCCGCGGTACTGCCCGACTACATGGTCCCGGCCGCCGTGATCGTCCTCGACCAGTTGCCGCTGATGTCCAACGGCAAGCTCGACCGCTCCGCCCTGCCCGCACCGGACTTCACCGCGACGGGCGGCGGCCGGCCCCCCGCGAGCGACACCGAGCGCACCCTGCGCGACCTGTTCGCGGACGCCCTCGGGCTGCCGGCCGAGGCGGTCGGCACGGACGACGACTTCTTCACCTTCGGCGGAGACAGCATCGTCGCCATGCAACTCGTCGCCCGGGCCAGGGCAGAAGGCCTGCGCGTCACTCCGCGCCAGGTCTTCCAGCACCGAACCGTGGCCGCCCTGGCGGCAGTTGCCGTCCCGCTCGACACCGGCGAACGGCACGCCGTCCACGACGACGGCACCGGCACCGTCCCGCTCACCCCGATCATGCGCGGCCTGCTGGAGCGCGGCGGCCCCATCGCCGCGTACCACCAGGCGGCCCTGGTCCAGACCCCCGCCGACCTCACCGGACCCGGCCTGCTGGCCGTGCTCAAGGCACTCGCCGCCCGGCACGACATGCTGCGGGCCCGGCTCGACCGCGAACCGGGGTGGAACCTGCGGGTGCCCCCGCCCCAGGACATCGACGTCAGCACCTGGTTCACCCGGGCCGACGTACGTGGGGCGGACGAGAACGCACTGCGCGCCGCGATCTCCCAACACGCCGCAGCGGCACGGGCGGGGCTCGACCCCGGCGACGGGGCGATGGTGCGAGCCGTCTGGTTCGACGCCGGACCCGGACAGCCCGGGCGACTGCTGATCCTCGTCCACCACCTGGTGATCGACGGCGTCTCCTGGCGCGTGCTGCTGCCCGACCTGGCCACCGCCTGGGCAGCTGTCCGGGGCGGTCGTACGGTGGAACTCGCGCCCGTGGAGCTGTCGTTCGCCCGCTGGTCCCGGCTCCTCGGGACCCGCGCAGGCGACCCCGCGACCGAGGACGAGTTGCCGTGGTGGACGTCCGCTCTCGCGGCGGGCGCCGGACTCCCGCTGGCCCGCCCGCTCGACCCGGCCCGGGACACCGTCGCCACCACCCGCCACCTCTCACTGACCCTGCCCGCCGACGTCACCGAACCGCTGCTGAGTCGTGCCCCGGCCGCCTTCGGCGCCACCGTCAACGACGTCCTGCTCACCGCGTTCGCCCTGGCGGTCGGGGACTGGCGGACCCGGACGCTCGGCGCGCGGCAAATGGGCGGGCCCGTCCTGGTCGACCTGGAGGGCCACGGCCGCGAGGAGCAACTCGCGGGCGACGCCGACCTGTCCCGTACGGTCGGCTGGTTCACCAGCGTCGTACCCGTGCGACTCGACCCGGGTGAGGCCGATTCGGCGGACGCCTTCGCGGGCGGCCCCGCACTGGACACGGCCCTGGCCCGCGTCCGCGCCCACCTCACCGCGCTGCCCGCGGCCGGCATCGGGCACGGACTGCTGCGCCACCTCAACGCCGGGACCGGCCGGCGCCTCGCCCAACTCGCGGAACCCCAGATCGAGTTCAACTACATGGGCCGCTTCGACCGCCCGGCGGCGGCCGACTGGTCCTACGCGCCCGAGGACGACGCCGCCGACCTCGACGCCGATCCCGGCCAGCCGATGTCCCACGCGCTGACCCTCAACGCCATCACCGAGAACCGTCCCGAGGGCCCGGAACTGAGCGCCCACTGGGCGTACGCCGCCGAACTCCTCACCGAGGAGCAGGTGCAGGACCTGGCCCGCACCTGGTTCCGGGCACTGGAGGCCGTCGTACGACGGGCGGACGCCCTCAACAGGCCCTGACCGAACCGCACTTACCCACCACAACGCACGAGAGGCAAGGAACCCCCGACATGAGCAACCCGTTCGAGAACCCCGAAGGCGTCTACTCCGTCCTCGTCAACGACGAGGGCCAGTACAGCCTGTGGCCCGACTTCGTGGACGTGCCGGCCGGCTGGACGGTCGCTCACGGACCCGCCGCCCGGCAGGAGTGCCTGGACCACATCGAGGCCAACTGGACGGACATGCGGCCCAAGAGCCTGGTCGAGGGGGTCTGAGCACACGGAGGGGGGGCCGGTCCGAGTGTTGAACTCGGGCCGACCCCCCTTCCGTTGGGTCAGGAGGCGGGCTGCGCCACCTTCGTCGACGTCTTGCCGTCCACCGCCGCCGCGAGCTGCGGTACGAGGCGGTCCAGGACGTAGGGGATGCTCAACACCGTGGACAGGGACACGGCGTTGCCGTAGTCGCTGGTCTCCGTGATGAAGACCTCGCGGCCCTGCTTCACCACGTTCAGGTCGCCGTAGATCTTGTCGTCGTGCAGCTTGGTGACTGCCGTGGTGGTGTCCGGCACGATCCACACGGCGACCTTCTGGTCCAGCAGGTCGTAGCGCTCCTTGCTGATGTTGGCACCGAAGGTGTCACCGATGACCTTGTCGAGGCCCTTCGGCAGCGAGAAGCCCAGGTCGGACAGGAGCCGGGAGCGCGGGTCCTGGCTGCCGTAGACGAACACGCCCTCGTACGGGGTCGCCATCACGGCGGAAGCGCCGGCGAACGCGGGATCGGCCTTCTTCGCCGCGTCGAACTTGGCCTCGACGCCCGCCACCAGGGTCTTGGCCTCGGCGGCCTTGCCGAGCGCCTGCCCGATCTCCTCGGTCTGCTGCTGCCACGGCACGCCGTAGTCGTTGTATGCCTTCGGCTGCGCGACGACCGGCGCGAACTGCGACAGGCTCTGGTACTGGGCCCTGGTCAGGCCCGAGTAGACGGCCAGGATCAGATCGGGCTTCAGTGCGGCGATCTTCTCCACCTGCGGGCCGGTGCCGGTGTCCTTCAGGACGGTCGGCGCGGCAGCACCGCCCAACTTGTCCCGGGCCCACGGACCGATGGCGCCCTTGTAGCCGCCGAGCCACTCGGTCGTGCCGACCGGCACCTTGCCCAGGGCGAGGACGGCGTCCTGGTCGGTGAGGCCGACCGTGACGATGCGCTTGGGCTCGGACCTGATCGTCGTGCTGCCGAACTTGTGGGCGATCGTCACGGGGAACGCGTCGGCGGAGGCCTTCGCCTCCGAGCCCGATGTGCTGGAGGCGGACGAGGTGGAGTCGGAGCCGGAGGAGCCGCAGCCCACCGCCGTGACGGCCAGCAGGAGTACGGAGGCGAGCAGGCCGGACAGCCGGGAGGCTCTGGTGGCGCGGGGCATCGGATGATCCTTCTGTTCGTCGCGATGGGTCGGCGGGGGTGACGGGTTCAGGGGGTGCCGGAGGAGCGGCTGCCGGACCAGGCCTGCCAGAGAGCGGCGTACTGGCCCCGGGCGGCGAGGAGTTCGTCGTGCGTGCCGTTCTCCACGACCCGGCCGTCACCGAGGACGACCACCCGGTCCGCGGAGGCGGCCTGGCTGAGCCGGTGCGCCACGACCAGTGCCGTACGGCCGCGCAGGGCCTGTTCGGCGGCCTCGTCGAGCTGACGGGCGCCCGAACTGCCCGCCTCCGCCGTCGCCTCGTCGAGCACGACGACCGGCGGATCGGCCAACAGCAGCCGGGCCAGGGCGAGTTGCTGGGCGCGGTCGGCGGTCAGCCGATGACCGCCGTCACCCACGACCGTGTCCAGGCCCTCCGGCAGCGCCTCGGCCCAGCCGAGGGCGCCCACCGTGTCGAGCGCCTCCCGCAGTTCCTCGACATGCGCGTCCGGGCGGGCCAGCCGCAGATCGTCGACGAGCGGCCCGGCGAAGACATGGACCTCCTGCGTGACGAGCCCGACCAACTGCCCGGCCTCGTCCGGCTCTTCGCCGCCGACATCGATCCGGCCCGCCTGCGGGCGGTGCAGCCCCGCGACCAGCTTGGCGAGCGTCGTCTTGCCCGCACCGGTCGTCCCGACCAGCGCGACCCGCTCCTTGGGCCGGATCTCCAGGTCGACGTCGTGCAGCACCGGGCGGCCCGGCACATACGCGTGCGAGACACCCGTCAGCGTCACGGACGGCGGCCCGCCCGCGGTCGTACGGTCGACGGAGCGCCCGGTGACCACCGGCGCGGGTTCGTCCACGACCCCGACCAGCCGGGCCAGTCCGGCCGTCGCCGACTGGGCGTCGTCCAGCAGTACCAGCGCGGTGTTGACCGGCCCGAAGAGACTGTGGAAGTACAGCGCGGCGGCGGTGGCGGTACCGACCGAGGCGGAACCGTCGCGCACCAGCAGGAACCCGGTGACCAGGACGGCGGACAGCCCCAGGTACTCGGCGATGTGCAGTCGGCTGTAGAAGCGCAGCATCAGCCGTACCCCGCTCATCGTCAACTCCACTGCCGCGCGCGAGCGTTCGGTGACCTGCCGGGTGTGCCCCTGCTGCAGCCGGTAGGCCCGCACGGTCCGCGCCCCGCCGATGGTGTCCAGCAACTGCTGCTGCTGGGTCCCGGTCGCGATGCGCTCCTTGGCGTACAGGGGAACGGCGTTGCGCACATACCAGCGGGCGGTGTGCGCCTGCACCGGCACGGCGATCAGCGCGGCGAGCAGGAAGCGCCAGTCCAGCAGGGCGAGCGCGCCCAGCGTCAGCACGATCGACAGCGCGGACCGCGCCAGCTCGGGCAGCGCGCCGCGCACTGCGTCCGCGACCCGTGAAACGTCCCGCGTCACACGGGAGTTGAGGTCGCCGGACCCGGCCTTCTCGACCCGGTCCAGGGGCAGCGACAGCGCACGCTCGACGAACAGTTCACGCAGCCGGGCGAGCGCGGTCTCGCCGAGCCGGGACACCAGCGACATGCCGAGTGCGGTGGTCAGGCCCTGGACGAGGGCCACTCCGGCCAGTGCGACCACGGGCAGCGTGAGCGCGTCGGGGGAGCGGCGCTCGGTGACCACGTCGACGATATGGCCCAGCAGCGGCTGGGTGAGCAGCCCGACGGCCGTGGCGACCACCATCAGGCCGAACCCGGCGACGGCCAACCCCCGCTGCGGACGCAGGAGTTCACGGACCGCGGAGCGGGTCCGGGCGGGCGTGGCGGTGGGGAGCAGGGTGCGGTCGGAGCCCGCCGTCCCCATGTCTTCCGTCGTCATGCCAGCACCGCCGTCCGGTAGGTCGCGTCGGTCCGTACCAGCTCCGCGTGGGTGCCCTCGGCGCCGACGCGCCCGGCGTCGAGGAGGATCACGTGGTCGGTGACGGCGAGAAGCGCCGGGCTGTTGGTCACGACGATCGTGGTGCGGCCCTGCCGGAACTCGCGCAGCCCCTCCGCGATGCGGGCCTCGGTCACCGTGTCGACGGCAGTGGTCGGGTCGTGCACGACCAGGACGGGCGACCCGGCACGCAACGCCCGTGCCAGCAGAACGCGTTGACGCTGCCCGCCCGAGAGGGACCGGCCGCCCTCACCCACACCGGTGGCGGTGCCGTACGGCAGGGACTCGGCGACTTCGTCGGCGCGGGCGGCGGCCATGGCGCGCTCGGTGCGAAGGCCGGTCTCTCCGCTCTCCGGCTCCTCCTCCGGAGTCACGTTGGCCGCCAGCGAACCCTCGAACAGGGCCGCGTCATGGGCGGCGACCAGCACCGCCGCCCGAAGTCCCGTCGGATCCAGCCGAGTCAGCGCTACGCCGTCCAGCTCCACCGAACCCGACTCGGGGTCGGTCTCCCGGCCCAGGCAGCGCAACAGGGCCTCGGCGCCGGCCGGATCCGTCACCGCGATGCCGGTCAACTGCCCGGCGCGCAGGTCGAGATCGACGCCGTCGAGGCCGCCGAGCCGTAGGCCCCGCAGTCGCAGTTCACCGCGCACGGGCTCGGCGACCGGGTCGTCACCGTCAACGACGGCGGGCCCGGCGGCGAGCACCTCCGCGACCCGGGCGGCCGAGGCGCGGCCCTGCGCCAGCTCGGCGTTGACCCACGCGAACGTCTCCAACGGCCCCAGCAGGAACAGCGCGAGCCCCACCGCCGACACCAACTGCCCCAACGTAAGAGACCCGTTGAGGGCGAGCCGCCCGCCCACCAGGGCGATCAGCGCGATGAACCCACCCGTGAGCGCGAGCACGAGCCCGGTCTGCCAGGACTCGGCACGCGCCGAACGCAGCGTGGCGGCAAGGGAGATACGACTCGTACGCCGATACCGCTCGACGGCCGCCTGCTGAGCGCCCAGCCCCTTCAGTACCCGCAGCCCGGCCACCAGGTCGGCGGCCACGCCCGAGGCATGGGCGGCCCGGTCCTGCTCGGCCTCGCTGCGCCGCTCCAAGGGCTTGGACAGCAGATGCCCCAGCCACAGCAGAACAGGCGTCCCCAGCAGTACGATCAGTCCGAGCGTCACGGAGATCAGCAGCAGCGCGACGGCACTCACGGCGACGCCCGCGATCGCCCAAATCCCGCTCATCAAAGCCATGTTGACCGCGCCGACCCGCTTGGCGTCCTCGGTGGCCACGTTGGCGAGCTCGCCGGGCAGCCGTCCCTCCTCGGCCCCGCCGCGGGCATCGAGCACCCGGCCCACGATCGCCAACCGGAGTGTGTGCGCGGCCTCTTCGGCACCGCGCTCACCGGCCTTGGCGCCCAGCCGGAAACTCCACGACAGCGTCACGTACATGAGGGCCAGTACGCCGAGCCAGAGCATCAGACGTCCGGCGTTCCGACCGGCGACGGCCTGGTCGATGACGACACCGATGAGCACCGGCACCAGGGCTTCCCCCAGTTGGTGCACGCATCCGAGCGCCGAGCCGAGAGCGACGCTTCGTTGCTGTCCCTTGACCGAGCGCGCCAGGACGTCCCGCCCCGACAGTTCCCCTGCTCCCACCAGCCACCCTCCGGAAACCGGCCAACTTAGGCAAGGCTACCTTAAGTGAGTCGAGGGAGGTGGGAGCCCTTTCTGCCCGCCCAGTAGGTAACGGAGCGGTTCCGATGCGGTCGATCGGCGGGGCGTCGCCGCATGACGCCGAGCGGTAGGCTTCCCGAGTGTGCCCTTTTGCGCGGCGCACGCCCGCAAGGCAGTACGTGAATTCGGGAGGACCGGCGTTGCACGTCCAGGAATGGCTCGACACGGTTCCGCCGGTGGCCGTCTACGCCGTGGTGGCGCTGGTCATCGGGGTGGAGAGTCTGGGCATCCCGCTGCCGGGCGAGATCGTCCTGGTCTCGGCGGCACTGCTCTCCTCTCAGCACTCCGGCATCAACCCGATCGTCCTCGGGGCCTGCGCCAGCCTCGGCGCGGTGATCGGCGACTCCATCGGCTACGCGATCGGCCGCAAGGGCGGACGCCCCCTGCTCGCCTGGCTCGGCAACAAGTTCCCCGGGCACTTCAGCGAGGGCCATGTCGCCACCGCCGAGCGGTCCTTCGAAAAATGGGGCATGTGGGCCGTCTTCTTCGGCCGCTTCATCGCCCTGCTCCGCATCTTCGCCGGCCCGCTCGCAGGCGTACTGCACATGCCCTACTGGAAGTTCCTGACCGCCAACCTCCTCGGCGGAGTCATCTGGGCGGGCGGCACCACGGCAGTCGTCTACTACGTAGGAATCGTCGCCGAGGACTGGCTCAAGCGCTTCTCGTACTTCGGCCTGGCAGCAGCCGTCCTGGTGGGCCTGGCCTCGATGCTGATGGTCAGGCGCAAGGCCCAGAAGATGTCAGCAGAGAAGAACCAACCCGAACCAGTCAACGCCGGCGAGTAATTCAGGGGCGCGGGGAACTGCGCGACCAGCCACGACGAACCCGCACCCGCCGGCCGGTCTACGAGTGCACTTCCCGATGCGCCTTCGCCAACTCCGCATACATGGTCCCGTTGAGGGTCAACCCCTCCCGCTCCTCGGCACTCAACTCCCGCCGAACCTTCGCCGGCACCCCCGCGACCAGTGACCCCGCCGGCACAACCATCCCCTGCGGCACCAACGCCTGCGCGGCAACGAGCGAACCCGCCCCGATCACCGCCCCGTTGAGCACCGTGGCCCCCATCCCGATCAAGCAGTCGTCCTCAACGGTCGCCCCGTGCACAACGGCGTTGTGCCCCACGGACACCCGCTGCCCGACGCTCACCGGAAACCCGGGGTCGGCATGCAGCGTGCAGTTGTCCTGAATATTGCTGCTCGCCCCGACGGCGATCCGCTCGACGTCACCGCGCAACACGGCGCCGTACCAGACGCTCGCCCCCGCCGACACCGTCACATCCCCGATCACCGACGCCGTGGGGGCGACGAACGCATCCTCGTCGATCTTCGGTTCCCGGCCGCCGATGCCCGTGATCAACGCCTTGTGCGTCATCGTGCTCTCCCTCTCGTCGAAGACACCCGCACCGTACGTCATGCGGTAGGGCGAAGATCACAGCGGCCGGACCTCATGGGTGCGGCTCACGCTGAGTACCGTGAGCGGGTGCCCAAGCGCAAGAACACGTTCTCAGAATGGCGGCGCCACCTCGCGCAACGCGCCGTCCACGCGGGCTGGGCCTGGGTGCAGCGCACGGGCTCCGTGACCGCCGCACACCCCGGACGGTTCCGCTTCGGTGCGATGGGAACAGGTACCAGACTCGCCTTCCCGCTGGGCACCGTCTTCGGCGAACCGTGGATCCACCTCGGCGCCCACTGCATCGTCGGCGAGCAGGTCACCCTCACCGCGGGCCTGATGCCCGACCTCGACCTCGGCCCCGACCCCATCCTGCGCCTCGGCGACGGGGTGGTCCTCGGCCGCGGCAGCCATGTCATCGCGGACACGACGGTCACCATCGGCAGTGACTGCTACTTCGGCCCGTACGTCTACGTCACCTCCACGAACCATTCCTACGACGACCCGCACGAGCCCATCGGCAAGCAGTGGCCGCGCATGGAACCCGTCGAGATCGGCCCGGGCTGCTGGGTCGGCACCGGCGCGGTGATCCTGCCGGGTGCGCGGATCGGCCGGAACGTGGTGGTGGCGGCCGGCGCGGTGGTCCGGGGCACGGTGCCGGACCACGCCGTGGTGGCGGGCGCGCCCGCGCGGGTCGTACGCCGCTGGACTCCGGCCGAGGGCTGGCAGCCACCGCTGCGGACGCCCGCGCCGGTACCGATCCCCGAGGGCGTCACCCCTGACCAGCTGAACGCGCTCGCGGGCCTGGACGAGGAGACCGCGGCCCGGCTCGCCGAACTCGACGACGACACGATCGCGCGGCTGGCGGAACTGGACGCCGAGGCCTGAGGGCTCACCCCGTGGCCAGCAACAACGTCCCCACCAGCGCGAGCCCCGCCCCGGCGGCCTGTACCGCCCGCAACCGCTCGCTGAGGAATCCGCGCGCGGCCAGGGACGTGACCACCGGATAGAGCGAGGCGAGCACCGCCGCCACGGTCACCGGCCCATGCTGCGCGGCAACGGAATACGTCCCGTTGGCCGCCACGTCGGCCAGGCCCACGAAGGCCAGCGCCGGCAGCGAACCCCAGCGGAAGCCGCCCTCCGGGAGCGCGGTCCCGCCGCGTCGTACGGAGACGTAGAGCGCGGCCCCGCCCGTGGCCACGTTCGTCAGCCGCTGCACGAACAGGGCGAGGAACAGACCGGTGACGCCGGTGGACGCCTCCGCGATCAGCGCGAACACCGTGCCGAAGCCGAGCGCGGCGATCAGCGTCAGCAGGATGGTCTGCCGCTGCACGGGCGCCCCCCGCAACTGCGGACCGCCCGCCAGTACGACCCCGGTGACGGCGACCGCGATGCCCGCCACCTGCATCAGCCCGGGCCGCTCCCCGAGGAACAGCCCGACGCCGACCGGCACGGCCACGCTCAGCGTGGCGAGCGGCGAGACCACGCCCATCGGGCCCAGCGCGAGTGCCTTGTAGAAGGCGAGCAGCGCGACCGGCCCCACCAGCCCCGCCGCGAACGCGAACCACAGTCGCGGCCCGGCCTCGCTCCAGCCCCCGGTGGCGACCACGACCGTGCCGAGCACGGCCGCCGCGATCCCCTGCGACACCACGACCACCGTCAGCGCCGGGGACCGCCGGGTCAGCAGACCTCCGCCGAAGTCGGCCAGACCCCACAGGAGGCTGGTGGCCAGGGCGAAGAATGCTGTCACGGGGTGCCTCGCAGTACAGTTCGGTGAACAATCGGTGCATCACACCGTAGTTCAACAAAGTAAACTCTGTCATCCATAATATTGAACTGAAGGTATGGGCGGAACGTGTCGGACCTCGACCTGCTGAACCAGTCCCTGGCGCGCAACGTCAAGCACTGGCGCTCGGTGCGCGGCTTCACCCTGGACGTGCTGGCCGCGCGGGCCGCCGTGAGCCGGGGCATGCTCATCCAGATCGAGCAGGCGCGCACCAATCCCAGCATCGGTACGGTCGTCAAGATCGGTGACGCCCTCGGCGTCAGCATCACCACCCTGCTCGACTACGAACAGGGCCCGAAGGTCCGTGTCGTTCCCGCCGAGCGCGCGGTACGGCTCTGGCACACCGAGGCCGGCAGCTACAACCGCCTCCTCGCCGGCACCGAGGCGCCCGGACCGCTGGAGATGTGGGACTGGCGGCTGATGCCGGGGGAGAGCAGCCCCTCCGAGCCCCACCCCACCGGCACCGTCGAACTCGTCCATGTCACCACCGGCGAGCTGACCCTCACCGTGGACGGCGAGGACCACCTCGTCCCGGCCGGCGCGAGCGCCACCTTCGAGGCCAACACCCCGCACGTCTACGGGAATCGGGGCGAGGTGCCGATGGAGATGGTGATGGCGGTGTCCGTCCCGCCGGTGCACCGCGACACCCCGTGAACGGCCGCCGCACGACTGTTAGCGTGCCGTCATGCGCGCACCCATCGGACACTTCGACCACGCCACCCCCGCCCCGGACTGCCTCGACGAACTGACCCGCCCGGTCGCCGAGGCGGTGCGCGGCTGGCGCGGCAGTGTCCCGGCCGACCAGATCGTCTACGTCGACACCGACCCGGAGTGGGCCGACACCGCCACCTTCGTCGAACACTACGGCGAGGAGTTGCTGGGGCAGTCCGCGAACTGTGTGGTCGTTGCCGGGAAGCGCGGCGGCGAGACGACGCTGGCCGCCTGTGTGGTCCTGTCCACCACCCGTGCCGATGTCAACGGCGTGGTCCGCCGCCAACTCGGCGCCCGCAAGGCCTCGTTCGCGTCGATGGACACGGCGACCGGCGAGAGCGGCATGGAGTTCGGCGGCATCACACCCATCGGACTCCCTGCCGACTGGCCGGTGTTGGTGGACTCCGCCGTCGTCGACCTCCCGTACGTCCTGGTCGGCAGCGGACGCCGCCGCGGCAAACTCCTCGTCCCCGGCAAGGCGTTCGCCGAGATCCCGGGCGCGGTGGTGCTGGAGGGGCTGGGCGTCGCCTGACCGGCTCCTGGACTCAGGCCGTGCTGTGGTGGTGGGCCAACTCCCCGTGCGGGTCGGCCTCGCCGGGCACCGGTGCCGGATCGGCGTGCACCAGTGCCGCGGTGAGTCTCGGTACCGCGTGCAGCAGCGCGTGTTCCGCCGCCACGGCGACGGCATGGGCCTGCCGTACCGTCGCCTCCCCGTCCACGACCACCGCCACCTCGGCGCGCAGCCGGTGCCCGATCCAGCGCAGCCGCAGCTCGCCCACCCCGCGCACCCCTTCGACCTCGCGGACGGCATGTTCGGCCCGGTCCACGAGTTCGGGATCCACGGCGTCCATCACCCGCCGGAACACCTCGCGCGCCGCGTCCCGCAGCACCAGCGCGATCGCGGCCGTGATCGCCAACCCCACGAGGGGATCGGCGAGTTGCCACCCCAGCGCCGAGCCGCCGGCACCGATCAGCACGGCCAGCGAGGTGAACCCGTCGGTACGGGCGTGCAGTCCGTCGGCGACCAGCGCGGCCGACCCGATCTCCCGCCCGACCCGGATCCGGTACCTGGCCACCCACTCGTTGCCGACGAAGCCGGCCAGCGCCGCCCCCGCGACCGCCATGACATGCGTGACGGGCCGCGGATCGAGCAGCCGGTCCACCGCGGCCCAGGCCGCGAAGGCCGCGGACGCGGCGATCGTCAGCACGATCGCGATACCGGCCAGGTCCTCGGCCCGGCCGTAGCCGTAGGTGAAGCGCCGGGTCGCCGCGCGGCGGCCGAGCACGAACGCGATGCCCAGCGGTACGGCGGTCAGCGCGTCCGCCGCGTTGTGCACCGTGTCGCCGAGCAGCGCGACCGACCCGGACACCACGACCACGACCGCCTGCACCAGCGCCGTCGTACCGAGTACCGCGAGCGACACCCACAGGGCGCGCATACCGCGGGCCGAGGACTCCAGGGCGGAGTCGAGTTTGTCGGCGGTCTCGTGGGAGTGGGGGGTGAGGAGATGGGTGAGACGGCGGCGGAGACCCTTGGGAGCGTGGTGATGATGGTGATGCTCGTGGTCATGGCCGTGGCCGTGGCCGTGGTGGTGCTGGTCGCTCACGTGCGTCCCCTTCCGGTGCGCGGGTGGACGTACGGCGTCCACAGGACCATTATGTGCGTATGAGCGCACGCACGCACCTATCACCTGCGCACGATGCGCACCCGCGCACCCCGGGCGAGGAACAGTTCGCGCTGGCGGCCGAACTCCTGGCCCTCCTCGGCGACCGCACCCGGCTGACCCTCCTCCATGCCCTGACGGCGGGCGAGTCCGACGTCACCACGCTCACGGAGGCGTGCGACGCGGCCCGCCCGGCCGTCAGCCAGCACCTGGCGCGGCTGCGTCTCGCGGGACTGGTGACCACGCGCAAGGAGGGCCGCAGGGTGATCTACTCGTTGAGCGACGGTCATCTACGACGGCTCGTCGACGAGGCGCTGAACGTGGCGGACCACCGGCTGAGCGACCGCCCGCCGCACGACTGACGGTCCGTCAGCCGACCGAGTCCTTGCCGAGGTACGACTCCGCGAACGCGAGCCCTGCGGAAGGGGATTGGAAGACCCGGCGCAGCCGGGCGAGGGTGGTGCCCGCGAGGTACGGGTCGCCGGACGAGGCGCCGTGGTACACCTCGGAGAGCCAGCGGGAGAACTCCTGGTACTCCCAGACCCGGCCCAGGCAGGCCTCGGAGTAGCCGCCCAGGCCCGCCGATTCGCCCCTCGTGAGGTGGGCGACGAGCGCGTCGCCGAGCAGGAACGCGTCGTGCAGGGCGAGGTTCATGCCCTTCGCGGCGATGGGCGCGGTGAGGTGGGCGGCGTCGCCCGCGAGGTAGAGCCGGCCGAACGCCAAGGGTTCGACAACGTAGTTGTGCATGTCGAGCACGCGCTTCTCGATCAGCCGGCCCTCGGTCAGCGGCGGGGCACCGGTCGCGGCGAGCCGGTGCTGAAGCTCGGACCAGACACGGTCGTCCGGCCAGTCGGCGGGGTCGTCGCCGGGCGGACACTCCAGGTAGTAGCGGGTGACTTCGGGGCTGCGCGCCATGTGCCCGGCGAAACCGCGCGGATGGACGCCGAACAGGACGCAGTCCGAGGACGGCGGTGCCTCGGCGAGCAGCGCGAGCCAGGCTATGCCGTAGTCGTGCCGCGCGGTGCGGGCCCGCTCCGGAGGTATCGCGGCCCGGCTCACCCCGCGCGCACCGTCGCAGCCCGCGACGAAGTCCCCGTGCACGAGCTGCCGTTGACCGGTCTCGGGGTCGGTGTACGAGACCGCCGGGCGTTCGGTGTCCAGGTCGTGCAGCTCGACGTCCCGCACGCCGAAGCGGATCTCGCCGCCCCGCACGTCCGCGTACTCCCGTACCAGGTCCGTCACCAGCAACGGCTGCGGATAGACGTAGTGATGATGCCCCGTCAGCTCTGTGTAGGAGAATCGGTGCCGCTGCCCGCCGAAGCGGAACTCGCACTGGGTGTGCCGCTGTGCCCGCTCCAACAGGGTCTGCGCGAGCCCCCGTTGCGCTAGTCCACGGACGGCCCACTCCTCAATCACTCCGGCCCGTGGTCGCTGTTCGATGAACTCTCTGGTCTCGGTCTCCAGGATCAGACAGTCGACTCCGGCCGCGCGCAGGATGTTGCCGACGGTGAGCCCGGCGGGACCGGCACCCACGACGACGACCGGAAAGCGGGGAGCGGACGGTGAGTTGGGGTGGGGGGAGGCAGAAGTCACCGGCCCAGTATGACGGCGTCCCGACAACCGAAAACCGGCCGCCTGGAGGGCGGCCGGTTCGGATCGCGGAGGGAGTTGGATCAGGAGTGGATCTTGATGGGGGTGGTACAGAGGCTCTTGGCGGCGATGTCGCCGGTGACCTCGCTCGGACAGAGCCGCATGGTGGTCCCGTTGGCGTACTTCTTGTTGAACTTCGCGGGGAAGCAGACGCCATGGTCGTCTTCCGACTTCGGCGACTTCTTGCTGGAGGCCGGCTTCCCGTTGATGTACAGCGTCAGCTTCGGCTTGCCCGAAATCCCCGTGAAGCGCCCGTAGATTGAACTGACGGTCCGGCCGGTGCCCTTCACTTCGAGGCACACCATGTTCGACTCCTCTGTCGTCACTTGGTGAGTCGAGCACTCATGCGCCTACGCGAACGCGGCGCCGGTGCCGGTGACGACGAAGACGGTGGTCAGAAGCGGCACAAGGAGGGCCAGGGCGGCGGTCCGCAGGTTTCTGGTCTTCACTGTGTGCTGGTTCCCCGTTCTGTGTTCTGAGTAATTCCGCCTGATATTCAGGGTCTTGCTCGATGTTCGCCGGAGTGGCAGGGGAGGTCAGTGCGCGGGCGCGTCCGTGATCACGACCTCGTCGATGCTGCGCTCGATGTCCTCGACCGTGGACGAAGTCGCCTTGGCCCAGTAGTAGATGCCGAGGGAGAAGGCGGCGATGATCAGGATGTCCCACCACAGCGGGATGTTGCCCTGGCCGCCGAAGCCGCCCTGCCAGGAGATCAGGCCCATGCCCAGGAGGTAGACCGGCAGCCACTGCGCGGCCCGGAAGTCCAGGCGGGGCGCGTCCGGCAGGTTGTTGCTGTGGGCGTAGTAGGCGTATCCACCGAGCAGGAGGTAGCCGAGCAGGATCGCCAGGCCGAGCCGCCACAGGGTGTCCCAGCCGGCCCAGTAGATGATCAGGTTGGCGACCACGAACGACAGCGGGGAGATCAGCTTGCCGGCCGGCAGCCGGTACGGGCGTTCCAGGCGCGGCAGCTTGTCGGCGAAGACGCCGTAGGCCAGCGGGGCGCCCGCGTACATCAGCACGCTCGCCGAGGTGATGAAACCGACCAGCTTGTGCCAGCTGGGGAACGGCAGGAAGCAGATCACGCCGGTCACGAAGGACATGATCAGGCCGAACCACGGCACACCGCGCGCGTCGGTCTTCGTGAAGATCTTCGGGGCGTAGCCGTTCTTCGCCAGGCCGTAGGAGACGCGGGAGGTGGCGGTGGTGTAGATCAGGCCGGTGCCACCGGGGGAGATGATCGCGTCCAGGTAGAGGATCCAGGCCAGCCAGCCGAGGCCGACCAGGGTCGCGAGGCCGGCCCACGGGCCGCTGTCGCCCTTGAACGCGAGGTGGCCCCAGCCGTTTGCGAAGGAGCTGTGCGGCAGTGCGGCGATGAACACCACCTGGAGCAGGACATAGATGACGGCACCGATCGCGACCGAGCCGAGCGTGGCGCGCGGCAGGTCCCGCTTCGGGTTGCGGCTCTCGCCCGCCAGCTGGATGGCCTGTTCGAAGCCGAGCAGCGCGAAGATGATGCCGCTGGTGCTGATCGCGGTGAGGACGCCCTTGGCGCCGAAGGGCGCGAAGCCCTCCGAGTGGAAGTTGGCGGGGTGGAAGTTGCCGACGGCGACGATGAAGATCGTGGCCAGCGGAACGGCTATCTTCCACCAGGTCGCCGCGCTGTTGGTGTGCGCGAGCACCCGTACGCCGAAGAAGTTCACCGCGACGAAGGCCGCCATGAGCACGATCGCCACCAGCAGACCGGTGGTCGTCAGGGTCTTGTCGGCGTGCTGGAAGTGCTTCGCCCACGACCAGTGACCGGCGTAGCCGATCATGGCCTCGACCTCGATCGGTGCCACGGTCGCGGCCTGGAGCCAGGAGAACCAGCCGAAGGACATGCCCGCCAGTCCGCCGAAGGCGTAGTGCGGGTAGCGGGCCGTGCCGCCCGCCACCGGGAACATGCCGCCGAGTTCGGCGTGCACCAGTGCCAGCAGCACGATCGCGACCGCGCCGATCACCCACGAGATGATCGCCGAGGGGCCGGCCTGGATGACCGCGTCGTGGGCGCCGTACAACCACCCGGAGCCGATGATGGAGCCGACGGATGCCCACATCAGCCCGATCAGGCCGACGTCCCTCCGCAAGCCGCTCGGATCCCTGGTGGCCTCCGGAACGGATTGTTCAACGCTCACCATGTCAAGAGGCCTCTCGAAGTCAGCACGGATGCTTAACGGACGGGAGGCCTCAGGCTAGGAATGAATGAATATTTACAGAAGTCCGTTGCCTGAAATTTGACTTGTCTTCGAGGTGTTCTTTGACATGTTCACAGGCTTCTTGCGGCGCCTTCTTACCGTGTCAGCCTGAGCTGCGGCCAAGCCTCGGGATCTCGATTGCCGGGCAGCGGTCCATCACCATGTCCAGGCCGGCCGCCCGGGTCCGCTCATGGGCGTCCTCGTCGATCACGCCGAGCTGGAACCAGACGGCCTTCGCGCCCTTGGCGACCGCCTCGTCCGCGACCGCCCCGGCGAGGTCGCTGTTGACGAACACGTCGACGACGTCGACCTCGAAGGGGATGTCCGCGAGCGAGGCGTACCCCTGCTCGCCGTGCACCGTCTCCGCCTTGGGGTGGACGGGGACGACGCGCTTGCCGAACCGCTGCAGAACCTCCGCCACGCCGTACGCCGCGCGGGACCGGTTCGAGGACAGGCCCACGACCGCCCAGGTGTCACCGGACTCGGTGAGGATCTTGCGGACCGTTGCTGAGTCGCCGTACACGCTCGGCCTCCTTGATGTGCGTGCGGAGTCTGATGCGTGGCACAACGGCGCACGGCGGGCGGGGATTCCCTCAGTCGGAGACCACCGAGGTGTCGAGGCCCTTGTCGTAGTGACTGTGGGCGATCTTGATCCCCGTACTGCCGTGGAAGACGAACAGCGGCGAGGTGTACGGCGGCGCGTCCGGTTCGGCCAGCCGGCGGACCGTGTTGCCGCCGAAGGTGAAGCCGTCGACGCTCTTGGCGTTGACCACCGTCACGTCACCGATGTCGAAGGAGTTGTGCTCGACCGCGATGTTGTGGTGCACGGGGTTCGCCGGGTCGACCACCTGGTTGGTGGGCTCCACGAAGAGGACGGGACCCGTGGGCCGGGTGAAGGAGTTGTCGCGGATCGTCAGGTGGGCCACCGGGCCGGACTCGAACCACTGGTAGGCGTCGGCGGAGACGTAGATGCTGGCCATGGACATCGCGTCGAAGTGGTTGCCGCTGATCAGGACGGGCTTGCGGGTGGTGACCAGGATGCCGCGGGTTGGCACGTTGCGGAACGTGTTGCCGGAGATGACGACCGACGGGGTGGCCGTGATGTTCTCGACGACCGTGCCGCCGATCCGCACCCCGGCGGGCACCGGCCGGTCGAAGGTGACGTTCATCGTGGTCAGTGGCTTGTCGTGGTCCATGCCGCTGGGGCCGTCCACGGCCGTGACCTTCGCGTGCGGGTCCGCCGCCGGGGTCATCGTGCGCTGGGTGGTGAACCCGACCTCGTCACCCGGGGCGAACTGCGGGAACCCGGCGGTCTGCGGGTGCTCGCAGGCGAGGGTGAGGGTGTTCGGTGCCGGCTGTCCGACCACTTCGAGGTAGGTGCCGTGGATGTTGATCGGGTCGTCCTGTGGGCCGTCGAAGAGGCTCCGGGTGATGGAGACCCTGCCCTGCACGCCGGACATCTGCACGAAGTCCGCGAACGAGGCCGTCGAGCGGCCGGACTTCGGATCGGGCGCGAAGTTCACCCTGTCGATGGTGACGTTCTCGCTGAACTGTCCCACCACACCGAAGGACTGGAGGTGGTAGGCGTTCATCGAGCGCATCGTGACGTCCTTGGACTGCCAGATGAAGGCGCCCGGCTCCGTGCGCTCGATCAGCCGCATCTGGTAGACGAGACCGGCGTCCGACGGCTGTGACGCGGTGGTGTAGTCGATGCGGATCCGGCGGTCGCCGAGGTCGGTGACCTTGGAGACGTCGTTGAAGAGGGGGTTGTCCCCGCGCCAGGTCCTCTGCGCCTCGGGGTCGTGGATCTGGGTGTACTGGAGTCCGTCCTCACCCTGCCGGTACGGCTGTCCGGTGGCCGGGCTCCGCTCGCCGAGCCAGATGATGTGCGTGCCGTTCACCTGGTACGGGCTGTCGGCCGGGATCGACAGGACGCGGTAGGCGTGTCCGTCGCCGACACCGGCGGATGCGACGGTCGCGTCGACGACCTCGGGGGCCGTGTGGTCGAACGAGAAGTTCTGGAAGGTCACATCGGTCGATCGGATCGACGCGAACGCCGTCTGCGGACCGTGGTGGACGAGCTTCGCCCCGCCGCCGTCGACGGTGACGTCGTGCATGTCCTCGATCAGCAGCCCGATCTTCTTGTCCCGGTAACGCTGGTCGGCGCCAACGGTGTTGGAGACACACAGCTCACGCGTCTCGGCCCGCTCGGGGTAGAGCTGGTACGTCCCCCCTGGAGAAGGCGATCCTGACCGGCCGCCCGTGATCGACCTTCTTGGCGTGTCGCAGCGCCCCGACCACGGCGGGCGTCGAGTCCGTCCGACCCGTCGGATCGGCGCCGTACGCGCCGACTCTCACCACCGCCGGCTCGGGCGTCGCACTCGACGCCGCGGCGACGGGACCCCCGCCGCCCACGAGCAGCGCGAGCGCCACCCCCAGAAACACGAACCTGGACCGAGACATAGCCTCTCCGGAGCATTCATGAGTCGCCAAACACCCGATGAATAAACGGAGTTACGGTCAGTTCACGCCGGTCGGATCTCCGAATGAGTGTCCATAGATCCGACCTCTGGGTCAATAGTCCGGACGAGTAAGGGAGTTCAGGCCTTCGGTGCCGCCGTGCTCGCGCGGATCACCAGCTCGGGGTCGAAGAGGAGCTCGCCGACGGGGACGTCACGGTTGCCGACCAGGGCGAGGACGCTGCGGCCCGCCTCCGAGGCCAGCCGGTCGGCCGGTCCGCGTAGGCCGGACCCCGCCACCAACCGAGCGCATCCTCCAGCCGCGCCAGCGCCCGCTCCTCCGGCAGCGCCTCGACGGCGGCCACCGCCCGCTCGAAGCGCCAGGCGTCCACGGCCTCCGGCCCGGCCCGCAGCGCGTACCCCGGCCCCTCGGTGACCAGCAGCCGGGCCGGAGCACGCGGCGGGCGCTCCGGTTCCAGGGCCCGGCGCAGCGCGGCGACGAAGGTGCGCACCGCGCCCACCGCGTCGGCCGGAGGCTCCTCCCGGCCCGCCCACAGATCCTCGACCAGCCGCCCGACCGGGACGACCCGGCGCCGGGCCACGAGCAGCCGGCCCAGCACCGCCCGGTGTCGCGGCCCCCTCAGGGCGATCACGTCCCCGGCACCGTCCCAGGCCGTCACCGGCCCCAGCACCCCGAACGCGACCTCCATCACCGACCACCCTTTCCGGGGCATCACCCCAGGTCACGGTAGCGCGCTCACCCGTTGCTCATCGGCGCGCGGCAGGCTCGAAGACGGCACCGACAGCACTGAGAGCACCGACGTCACCCACGCACGTACGAAAGCAGGGCGCACCATGTCACCGACCATCCCGGGCTTCACCTACCACCGCGTTCCCGCCGCGGACGGCGTGTCCCTGAACGCGGCCGTGTCCGGTTCGGGCAGCCCGGTCGTGCTGCTGCACGGCTTCCCGCAGACCCACCTGATGTGGCGCCGGGTCGCCGCCGACCTCGCGGCCGACCACACCGTCGTCTGCCCCGACCTGCGCGGCTACGGCGCGAGCGACAAGCCCGCCGACACCGACGGCTCCGGCGGCGGCTACGCCAAGCGCACCATGGCCGACGACATCGTGGCCCTCGCCCACGCCCTGGGACACGAGCGCTTCGCGCTCGTCGGCCACGACCGCGGCGCCCTCGTCGCCTTCCGCGCCGGACTCGACCACCCCGACCGGATCACGCACCTGGCCTGTCTCGACGTACTCCCCACCCTCGACATGTGGGACGTGCTGCACGGCGTCACCGCCGCCGTCGGCTTCCACCTCTACCTGATGGCCCAACCCCCGGGCCTGCCCGAGGAGTTGATCGCCGCCGCGCCCGACGCGTTCTTCGGCCACTTCCTCGACCTCTGGACCGACGACCCGCAGGCGATCCCCGCCGACGTCCGCACGGCCTACCTGGACGCCTGCCGCGCAGCGGTCCCCTCGATCGTCGCCGACTACCGCGCTTCCGCCGGCGTCGATCTCGCCCACGACCAGGCCGACCGGGACGCCGGAAACCAGCTGCGGATGCCGGTCGCCGTGCTCCAGCAGGACTGGGGCGCCGCCCTCGGGTTCGACGCGGCGGCCCTGTGGCGTGCCTGGGCGCCGGACCTGCGGCACTCCACCGTGACCTGCGGCCACTTCATGGCGGAGGAGGCGCCCGCCGACGTGGCCAAGGCGCTGCGGGACCTGCTCGCCCGCTGACCGCGTTCCCCCTCGCCGTACCGCGCAGTACCGTCGGGACAGTCCCCACGGCAGGGGGTGCCCGATGCCCGCGTCCGACCCGCTCGCCGCACGTCTCACCATCCATCTCGACGCGGCCGTGCTCTGGCACCACAGACCGGCCTACGCCGAACTCGTCCACCGCGCCCACCGCGAGGGCCTCGCCGGAGCGAGCGTCTTCCATGGCGTCACGGGGTTCGGCGCGGGGGACCCCGGGGCCCGGCATCCCGGCAAGGGCCCGCACCTCGGGGCGCACGGGCCCTGTGCGGTGGTCATCGTGGACGAGGAGCGACGGCTGCGTTCCTTTCTGCCGTGTGTGGCCGACGTGTTGGCCGAGACGGCGGCCGTCGCGACCCTGGACCGGGTGCGGATCCATGTGCCGGACAACATCGGGTGAACCCCGCGACCCCGGCCGGAACAGAGCGAACATGCGTGCGTAGGGCCCTTCACCCGCCTACGCTCGGGCCGTGCTGCGCATCATCGACGCCCGAACCGGCGATTCCACCGAAGCCGCCCCCGCCCGCCGTGGCCTGACCAGGGTCGAGGCGCACGCGCCGGGCCTCGATCCCACGGCACTACGTGTCCTCCTCGTCGCCGACCTCCTCGTGCGCGCCCTCGAACTCGGCGGCACACCCGTGTGGGCCCTGCTCACCGGCGACCATGAGCGGGCCGAACTCCGTTCCGCCGCAGGGGCGTTGGGCATCCGCCCGTTCGAGGACGGCGGAGACCTCGGCTCCGGACTCGGCGAGGCCCAGGTCCTCCATGTGTCGGCCGAGGGCACCGCGACGGCCGGGGGAGCCCTGGTCGCCGTAGCGCCTGTGGAATCCCCCACGGCCGCTGCCCCGGACCTCTCCGACCCGGGTGCGTTCCGGCTCGCCCTGCTCTCGCAGGCCCGGGACCTGCCGGTGCGGCTCGACGCGGACGGGCTGGACGAGGCGCGGCAGACCCTGGCGCACTGGCGGACGTCGGTCGCCGGCTGGGCGCGGCGACCCTCGCGGCCGGTGCCCGACGAGGTGCGGGCCGAGCTGCGGAGCGCCTGGGAGAACGACCTGAACGTGCCCGCTGTGCTGGGGGTGTTGCGGCGCGTGGAGACCTGGCCCGATCTGCCGGACGGTGCCCGCTTCGAGACGTACGCCTACGCCGACCGGCTGCTCGGGCTCGAACTCACCCGTGACATCGGGTCGTTGGCGTGAACGCCCGTTCCGGGGCCCGTCCGCTGCGCCGTCTGGTGGTGTTGCGGCACGCCAAGTCGGCCTGGCCCGCGGGCGTTCCCGACCATCGGCGTCCGCTCGCCCCGCGCGGTCTCCGTGACGCGCCGGCCGCCGGGATCGCGCTCGCCGAGGCGGACTCCCTGCCGGACCTCGCGCTGTGCTCCACGGCCGTACGGGCGCGCCAGACCTGGGAGTTGGCCTCGGCCGAGTGGGGCACTCCGCCGCCGGTGCGGTACGAACCGCGGCTCTACGCGGCCGACGTGGCGGACCTGCTCGACGCCGTTCACCAAGTGCCGCACGAGGTCGAGACGTTGCTCCTGATCGGGCACAACCCCGGCCTGGAGGAGCTGGTCCTCGAACTCGCCGGCGACAGTCTCGACGACGCGCTCGACGAGGTGCGGGTGAAGTTCCCGACCTCGGCCATCGCGGTCCTGGCCTGGCACGGCCGCACCTGGCGGGACCTCGCCCCGGGCACGGCCCTGCTGACGGGCCTGACCGTGCCGAGGGGCAAAAAGAAGTAGGGCCGGTTCTAAGGGAGTTGGAGGAACTCCCGGGCTCCGCGCAGCCGTGTGCCCAGCCGTGCCTGTGTGGCTCGGCAGTCGAGGCGGACGTCGCGGGCCATGGACTGGCCCTCTCCGCGCCCGGCGGGGAGCCGGCTCGCGTCGAGTCCGTCGCGGCGGGCGATGAGCACGCCCAGTTCGTGTCGGCTCAGGGCGTCCGGGCCGGCCAGGTGGAACATGCCCGAGCCGTCGGACCGGGCGAGTTCCAGCAGGGCGGCGGCCAGGTCCTCGACCTGGACCGGGCAGCGTACGACATCGGTGAACAGGACGCCTTCGCGGGCACCGGCGGCCAGTTCGTGCACCATGCGCTCGTGCGCGGAGCCGCCGTCTCCGATGATCAGCGAGGTGCGCGCGATCGCGGCGGCCGGCGTCAGGAGACGTACGGCGGTCTCGGCGGCGGCCTTCGCCGCGCCGTACGGGGTGACCGGGTCGGGCGGGCAGGACTCGTCGTAGCAGATCCGGGAACCGGAGAACACGGCGTCGCTGGAGACATGGACCAGGCGGCGGCCGTGGCGTGCCGCCGCCATCGCCACGCGCACCGAGCCGTCGGCGGTGACCGCCCAGTCGCTCTGTCCGCTGGTCGCGTTGATGATCGCGTCCGGGGCCGACTCGGCCAGGAGGTCGTCGAGCGGGGCGGGCGCGCGGAGGTCGAGCCGGTGCCACGAGACGCCGGGCACGTCGCCGGGGCGGGAGGAGCAGTACGTGGCCGCCGTGGACCAGCCCGCCGCGCTCGCCCGGCGTACGAGTTCCGTGCCCAGGAAGCCGCTGGCGCCGACGACAAGGACTCGCACGGCGGTCAGCCGACGTGGACGCGGGGCCGCCGGTGCCGGTCCGGTTCCGCGCGGCGCAGTACCTCGCGGGTGACCGGTGCGACCTCGCCGTCGCCGAAGACCAGGAAACGGATCAGATGACTGACCGGGTTGCCCTCGGTCCAGTCGAAGTAGGCGTGCGGGACCTCGCCGGTGCGGTCCCGCAGGGCCAGCAGGACCGCGGCGATCGAGTTGGGCACCGTGGGGCCCTCGACCCGGAGCCGCCGTACCCCGTACTTCTTGTCGCCGTGCACGGCGATGTCGGCGGTGAAGTTCGAGGAGTCGCGGACGATGACCTCCACGAACAGCACCGGGCCGCCGTCCGGGATATGGGTGTGCTCGCGCTGGCTGTACTCCTTGGCGCGGTACTCCCGACTGCTGTGCTCCTGCGGCTCGTTGGCGATCAGCCGCAGGGGGCCGGAGCGGGCCGCCTCGTCGATGAACCGGGCCGCCGTGCCGTCGAACGTCACCTCGGCGGCGCGGAGTTCGAAGGCGCGGTGGATGCGGGAGCCGAACGACGTCGTCAGGATCAGCACGATGAAGATCCCGGCGATCTTGATGCCGTCGGGCCGTTCGATGACGTTCGCGACGAGCGTGTACGCGAACACGGCGGTGATCGTGCCGAAGCCGAGCGTGGCCCTGCGGTGGCCGCGCTTGTGCACGGTGACCGTGGAGGCGAAGGCGGCCGAGAGCATCAGCACCAGCACACCGGTCGCGTACGCGCCGCTCTGCGCGTCGACGCTCGCGTGGAACCACAGGGTGATCAGGACGGCCGCCACCATGAACACGAGCACCAGCGGACGCACCGCCCGCGTCCACTCCGGGGCCATGCCGTAGCGCGGCAGATAGCGGGGGACGAGGTTCAGCAGCCCGGCGAGGGCGGAGGCGCCCGCGAACCACAGGATGGCGATCGTCGACATGTCGTAGAACGTGCCGAAGACCTGGCCCAGGTGCTCGTGCGCGAGGTAGGCGAGGGCGCGTCCGTTCGCCGGGCCGCCGGTCTTGAACGCGCTCTGCGGGATGAGGATGGTCGTCGCCAGGCTGGACAGCAGCAGGAAACCGGACATGATCACGGCGGCCGTGGTGAGCAGCTTGCGGGTCTCCCGGATCCGGCCCGTGGGCTTCGCCCAGGTGTCGGTCGGGTCGCCCTTGACCTGAGGCATCACCGCCACGCCGGTCTCGAAGCCGGACATGCCGAGCGCGAGTTTGGGGAACACGAGCAGTGCGACGCCGACCATCGCGAGCGGTGAGGAGTGCGCGGCCGTCATCGCGTCCGTCCAGTCGCCGATCTTCACCGGATGGCTCAGCACCTCCCAGGCGGACACCGCGAGGACCACCAGGTTGAGCGTGAGGTAGATGCCCACCAGCACCACGGCGATCCCGATGGCCTCCCGGAATCCCTTGAGGAAGACCGCGCCCAGCAAGCCGACCAGCACCAGCGTGATCCAGGTGTTCTCGCCGTGCAGCCAGCCCGGCGCGAACGGGTTCTCCACGACGTGCGCCGCCGCGTCCGCCGCCGACAGGGTGACCGTGATCATGAAGTCCGTCGCCGCGAAGCCCAGCAGCACCAGGACGAAGATCTTCCCCGACCACCACGGCAGCAGCCGTTCCAGCATGGCGATCGATCCCTCGCCGTGCGGAGACTCGTGCGCCACCCGCCGATACACCGGCAGCGCCCCGAGCAGCGTCAGTCCGATCAGCACGACCGTCGCGATCGGCGACAGCAGTCCGGCCGCGAGCGCGGCGATACCCGGCTGATAGCCCAGCGTGGAGAAGTAGTCGACGCCGGTCAGACACATGACCCGCCACCACCGGTGCCCCTCGTGCTCCGGGTTCGGCGTGGCGTGCGGCCCCGGATGCCGGGCGCTCTGCTCGCTCAGCCCGTCCAGGAGCCAGGCCCGGCAGCGGTCGGCGGCGGACCCGGAACCACCGGACTCCGTGCTCTCCGTACTGTCCACCTGCGCGCCGGTCATGCCGAGAACTCCCTGTGATCGGACGGCCGTGCCCGGTACCCGGGCAACGAGGAGCGAGTATCCACCACATCGTCACCCGCACCCGGACCGGGGGCGACCCACGGTCCGTTGCGGAATTGCGTGATGATCTCCTGATGACCTCTCTCCTCGACGATGTGCGCACCAGCGCGGAATGGATCGCCCGCGCTCTCGACAGTTCCGGCTACCGCGCCGATTTCACGCCTGCCGGCCTGCACGACATCGAGCGCTTCATGAGCGAACACAGCGACAAGGGGACCGCCGTGGAGGGCGGGCTTCTCGCCACCGACCCGGGAGCCCGGCTCTTCGCCCTCGGCTGCTATGTGGGCGAGACCATCCGGCTCGCGCTTGGCGGGCGCTGGGAGGCGGACGACGACGATCCGCGCGGCGAGATCGACATCCGGCTCCGGCTCCCCGACGGAGCCGTCGTGTGGCCCGTGCGGCGCTTGACGAGGCGTTTCGCGAACGGTCCGCAGGACAGCGTCGTCGGCTACGCGACGGCCCTCGGCATGTTGACGGCGAACTAGGCTGGCCGGATGCAGGACGAGTACCGCACAGTGGCCCGCCCGGGCGTGCACGAGACCGAGGTCAACCGCTCCCGCTTCCTGTGCGCCCTCGCCCCGGCGGCCACCGAGCAGGAGGCCCAGGACTTCGTCGCCCGTGTCCGCAAGGAGCACACCGACGCCACGCACAACTGCTTCGCCTACGTCATCGGCGCCGACGCGGCGATCCAGAAGGCGAGCGACGACGGCGAACCGGGCGGCACGGCCGGCGTCCCCATGCTCCAGATGCTGCTGCGCCGCGACATGCGCTACGTCGTCGCGGTCGTCACCCGCTACTACGGCGGAGTCAAGCTCGGCGCGGGCGGCCTCATCAGGGCCTACGGCGGCTCGGTCGGCGAGGCGCTCGACGCCCTCGGCACCCTCACCCGCCGCCGCTTCCGGCTGGCCACCGTGACCGTCGACCACCAGCGGGCCGGCAAGATCCAGAACGACCTGCGCGCCACCGGCCGCGAGGTCCGGGACGTCCGCTACGGCGAGGCGGTGACCATCGAGATCGGTCTGCCGGACGCCGATGTGGACGCCTTCAGGGCATGGCTCGCCGATGCCACGGCGGGGACGGCGGCGCTGGAACTGGGCGGCGAGGCGTACGGGGACGCCCGACCTTTGTGACGCTCCGTCAGGAGTGCCAGTTCCAGACCTGGTTGGCGCTGCCCGCGCAGCCGAACGTCTGCACCGGCTGACCGTCCTGTCCCGACGCGGAGGCCTCCGCGTCCAGACAGAAGCCGTCCGGGGCGCTGACCAGCGTTCCGGCGCTGCCCAGTTGCCAGCGTTGCGCGCTCAGCCCGTCGCAGCTCCTGGCCCGGGTCTTCGAGAGGTTCCGGCCGACCGTGTCGGCGTCGGCGTCCAGGCAGTGGTGGTTGCCCTGATTGACGACGAGGTACTGGGAGGCGTGGCCGGGCACGCGGTACAGCGCCCACTTCTGGGCCGCCGTGCCGTTGCACCCCCACACCTGCACCGCGGAAACGCGGGCGTCGAGACACCGGGCGACATCGACGGCGTGCACGCTCTCGGTGACGGTCACCGCACCGGCCCTGACCGGTCCGCGCTCCGTGCCGTACAGCAGCTTCGCGGTCTGCGCGTCGACCGTCCCGCTCGGGGTGGTTCCGGCCTCGGTCTGGAACGCCTTCACCGCGTCGCTGGTCGCCTCCCCGTAGTCGCCGTCGACCGTGACGTGCAACCCGTGGCCGGCGAGGAGGAGTTGGAGGGCCTTGACGCAGTCGCCGTGGGAGTGCGACGCGATTTCGGCGACGCACGAGGCGATCCGGATGTCGAGGGTCGCGGGATCGTGGGTGGCCGGCGCCCTCGTCGGACTCTGCGACGCCCCGTTGTCCGTCCCCGGCAGGGTCGTGTCCGCGGTCGGTGAACTGCTCGGCGCCGAGGGCGAGTTCTCCGGTACGGCCGTCGCCGCCTCCGGCCCGGCACCGGCCGACGTCCCGCTGTCGTGGTGCAGCAGCAGCGTCGCGGTGATGCTGCCGGCGACCAGGACGGCTGCCGCGGCTACGGCACCCACTATCGGCTTTCCGCGTCTCCCGGGCGCGAACCCCCGTCTCCCGGGCGTGACTTGGGGCTTGCCGGGCTCGGCCGACGGCTCCGGTGGCGTCGCGACGGGACGGACGGCGGGGGAGAGCGCAAGCCCGGGGGACGCCTCGCGCCGGGGAGCCGCCCGTGGCGGGGCGCCGACCGGCCCGGACAGCTGATGCCCGATGGCCGTCCTGAACACGGCTTCGGGCAACGGCCGTTGCTCGGGGTCCTTGTCCAGGCAGGCGCGGATGAACGCGGCCAGGTCCGCGTCGACGGCCGCCACCTTGTCGAGGGTTTCCTCCCGGGGCGGGTCGAACGCAACCCGGTGCAGCACGTCGACGCCCGTGCCCTCACCGAACGGCGTCTCCCCGGCGACGGCGTAGGTGAGCATGGAGGCCAGCGAGAAGACGTCCGAGGCGGCGGTCACCTCCTGGCCGCGGACCTGCTCCGGGGACATGTAGGCGGGGGTGCCCACGTTCTGGCCCGTGGCGGTGATCGAGGTGCCGTCGGTGGCCTGGACGACCCCGAAGTCGATGACGCGGGCGCCGTCGGCACCCAGGACGACGTTGGACGGCTTGAGGTCGCGGTGCACCAGCCCCGCGCGCCAGATCGCCTCGATCGCCCGTCCCAGGTCACCCATCAGCCGCCAGGCCGCCGCCGCGTCGACCGGCCCCCGCGCGTCGATCAACTGGTCCAGGGTGGGCCCGGGTATGTACTCGGTGGCGACCCACACCAGGTCCTCGTCGCAGCCGCTGCCCAACAGCCGTACGATGTGCGCCCCTTGGATGCTGTCCAGGGCGCCGACCTCGCGCTCGAAGCGCCTGCGGAACTGCGGGTCCTCCGCGTACTCGGGACGGATCACCTTCACGGCGGCCGGGCCGGTGCCGCCGGTGGCGTCGCGGCCGAGATAGACCCGGCCCATCCCGCCGCTGCCCAGTACCGACAGCAAGCGGTACGGGCCCGCCTGCCGGGGATCGCTCTTCCGCAACGGGACCACGGGCGGCGGTTCCATCCCCGCCGCCGCATAGGCCATCGTTTCGGACCGACCGCGGTACTCGACTGGCATGGGAACCCTGTGTCTCTCGGGTGGTGCGTGTGACGTGAGATTAGCGCAGCTCCCTTGTGGGACAGGGGAGTTGAGAGTTTCCTGTGGGGACCCGGCCGCCTCAGGGACGATCCGTGTCGCCGAGGCTGCGGGAGATCGAGCGCGCGCAGGTCCGCGCGGCGGAGACCAGGGAGGCGCGCACCGGGCCGTCCGCGCAGACCCGGTCGGCGGACCCCGTGACGCTCACCGCCGCGACGGCGGCCCTCCGCCGGTCGCGGATCGGTACGGCGATCGACGCCGTGCCGTCCCGGGCCGGTCCGGGGACGCAGGCCCAGCCGCGGTCCCTGACGGCCGCCGGGCTGTCGCCGAAAGCCGCCGAACCCGGGGGCGGCTCCTGCGGCTCGGACGCGTACGCGCCCAGGACCGCGCCCAGCGCCGTTCCCCCGAGGGGCACGACCGTGCCGGTCTCCAGGACCTGCGGTGTGTTGTCGGGGCGGAAGACGTGATGGACGATCAGCACCCCCGACCGGTGCGGCACGCCGACGTGCACCGCCTCACCGGTACCCCGGGCCAGGTCGTCGGCCCACGCCAGGGCATGGGCCCGCAACTCGTGGGTCTGGAGATACCTGCCGCCCAGCCGCGCCAACTCGGCGCCCAGCCCGTACTTGCCGGACACCGGATCCTGCTCGACGAGGCCCTCATGGCGCAGTGTGCGAAGGATGCCGTACACCGTGCCCTTCGGCAGACCGAGCGAGGCAGCGGCCTCGGAGAGACCGAGCCGTCCCTCACCCGTGGCCAGCAGCCGTAACAGCGCGGCGCCTCGGGACAGCGACTGGATGGGACCTGGCATGGAGTGAGTGTGGCATGCATCAATGCCATGCGGAGCGGGGTAATCGAGACGCGGGGAGACCGGAACGCGGTAGGGGATACACGTGGAACGCCAAGCTCAGCCATGCGTGCGCGCGGGCCGTCGACAATGGCGCGCGGGCAACGGGCCACCTCGCACCACCACGTGCCAGGGCCTGCGCCGTTCCCACTACCGTGGGGCGGACAACACCCGCGCCCAGCACATCGGTACCAGCCGTCCCGGACTGTGAGGAGCGAGCATGAGCAGATTGCGGGACGAGCGGAGAGCTCCTCGGGCGGTCGCCTTCTTCGACGTCGACGGCACTCTGGTCCCAGGAATCTCCTCGGCCTACTTCCTGGCCGAGCGGCTCGGGCACGGCGACCAGGTGGCCGAGGCCGAGGCGGCCTGGGACGCGGGGCTCGTCGGCGCGCGGTACGTCGAGGAACTGGACGCACGTGGCTGGGCGGGGACCAGCGAGACGCAGGTCCGCCAGTGGCTGTCGGACCTGCCCCTGGTGCAGGGCATCGCCGAGGTCGTCCACTGGTGCCGGAACCATGACGTGGTCCCCGTTCTCGCGACCCTCGCCTGGGATCCGGTGGGTTCCTACCTGCGCACGACATTCGGGTTCGCGGACTCGTGCGGTACGCGCCTGGAGACGCGGGACGGTGTGTTCGCCGGACGGGCCCTGGACTCGTACGACGAGTACGTCAAGCGAGACTTCGCTCATCGCGTGGCGATGCGCCACGGCCTGTCGTTGGACCGGTGCGCGGCAGTGGGCGACAGCAAGTCCGACCTCCCGCTCTTCGACGAAGTCGGCTGCGCCATCGCCTTCAACGCGGATCCCGGGGCTCGTGCCCGGGCGCACGCCGTTGTCGACAGCGGTGATGTCCGCGACGTGCTGCCGGTGCTGAGCAAGTGGCTCTTCGGTCCCGCCACGCAGGCCCGCCTCCCCGGAGGGTGAATTTTTGCGATATGTCCAACTGTGAGGTGGCGGGCATTCCTGACGGTCCGCCGCCCGGTGCCGGGCCGCGGTGCGAGGCCTGTGGGAAATCAGGTGCCGACAGGCGTTAGCGTGGTGGGTGCCGACCGGCGTGCCCATGCTGGTCGGTGCTGGGTCCAGGGGCGTCACAAGGGGAAACGTGCAGGTCGGATCGGTTTCATGAGAATTCTGCACACTTCCGACTGGCACCTGGGCCGGGCCTTCCACCGCGTGAACATGCTCGGCGCCCAGGCCGACTTCGTGAGCCACCTCGTCACCACCGTGCGCGAGCGCGCCGTGGACGCCGTGGTCGTGTCGGGAGACGTGTACGACCGTGCCGTACCGCCGCTGGCCGCCGTCGAGCTCTTCGACGACACCCTGCACCGGCTCGCCGACCTCGGCGTGCCCACGGTGATGATCTCCGGGAACCACGACTCGGCCCGCCGCCTCGGCGTCGGTGCGGGACTCATCGACCGCGCGGGCATCCATCTGCGCACCGTGCCGTCGGCCTGCGGGACGCCCGTGGTGATTTCGGACGCGTTCGGCGACGTGGCCCTCTACGGCCTGCCGTATCTCGAACCCGCCCTGGTGAAGGGCGAGTTCGGGGTGGAGAAACCCGGGCACGAAGCGGTGCTGGCCGCCGCCATGGACCGCGTCCGCGCCGATCTCGCCGGCCGCCGGCCCGGCACCCGGTCCGTGGTCCTCGCGCACGCCTTCGTCACCGGCGGCGAGGCCAGCGGCAGCGAGCGGGACATCACCGTCGGCGGGGTCGCCGCCGTACCGGCCGGTGTCTTCGACGGCGTCGACTACGTGGCGCTCGGGCATCTGCACGGCTCCCAGACCATCACCGGACGTGTGCGCTACTCGGGCTCACCGCTGCCGTACTCCTTCTCCGAGGCCGACCACCGCAAAAGCATGTGGCTCGTCGACCTGGACGCCGACGGGACCGTCGCCGCCGAGCGCGTCGACTGCCCGGTGCCGCGTGAACTGGCCCGGATCCGGGGCATGCTGGAGGACCTGCTCGACGATCCGGAGCTCGCCCGGCACGAGGAGGCCTGGGTCGAGGCGACGCTCACCGACCCGGTGCGCCCGGCCGACCCCATGGCCCGGCTCATCGAGCGCTTCCCGCACACCCTCAGCCTGGTCTTCGACCCCGAGCGGTCCCCGGACGACCCCGACGTGTCGTACGCCAGGCGCCTCGCGGGCCGCAGCGACCAGGAGATCGCCGACGACTTCGTGGCCCATGTGCGCGGCGCCGGACCCGACGAGGACGAACAGACCGTGCTCCAGGAGGCGTTCGACGCGGTGCGCGCGGACGCGGTGGTGCGGGAGGTGACGCCGTGAACGCGCGGTCCTCGGCAGGAGAGGGTGTGCGATGAGGCTGCACCGGCTCGACCTCACCGCCTTCGGGCCCTTCGGCGGCTCACAGACCGTCGACTTCGACGAACTGTCCTCCGCCGGCCTCTTCCTCCTGCACGGCCCGACCGGCGCCGGCAAGACCTCCGTCCTCGACGCCGTGTGCTACGCGCTCTACGGCTCGGTGCCCGGCGTCCGCCAGAGCGGCCAGGGGCTCACCCTGCGCAGCGACCACGCGGCGCCCGCCACCCGCACCGAGGTCCGGCTCGAACTGACCGTCGCCGGGCGGCGGTTGGAACTCACCCGGCAGCCGCCCTGGGCCCGCCCCAAGAAGCGCGGCACCGGCAGCACACTGGACAAGGCACAGAGCTGGCTGCGCGAGTACGACGCGACGGCCGGCGACTGGAAGGACCTCACCCGCTCGCACCAGGAGATCGGCGAGGAGATCACGCAGCTGCTCGGGATGAGCCGGGAGCAGTTCTGCCAGGTCGTGCTGCTGCCCCAGGGTGAGTTCGCGCGGTTCCTGCGCTCCGACGCCGAGGCGCGCGGCAAGCTGCTCGGCCGGCTCTTCGACACCCACCGCTTCGCCGAGGTCGAGAAGCGGCTCGCCGAGCGTCGGCGCACCACCGAGGCCCAAGTCCGCCAGGGCGACGCAGAGTTGCTGGCCGACGCACACCGCATGCAGCAGGCCGCCGGGGACGCCATGGAGCTGCCGGACCTCGCACCCGGCGAACCCGGCCTCGCCGCCGAGGTGTTGGGCGCGGCGGCGGTCGCCCGCAGTACGGCCCGCGAACAGCTGACCATCGCGCACAGCCGCCTGGCCGCCGCCGAGTCCGCCCGGGCCGCCGCCGAGCGGGAGCTTGCCGATGTACGTGAACTGGCGCGCCTGCAACAGCGGTTCGCGCAGGCGCGGGAGCGGGCCGCGCTCCTGGAGGAACGCGCCGACGGTTATCGACAGGCGCAGGCGCGGATGGAGCGGGCGCGCAAGGCGGAGGCCGTGGCGCCGGCGCTGGAGCTGCGGGAGGCCGCCGACGCCGAGCACCGGGAAGCCGCCCGGGCCGAGGCACGCGCGCGCGACCTGTTGCCGGAGACCTTCGCGGACGCCGGAGCGGCCGGGCTCACCGCCGCCGCCCGCCGGGCCGCCGAGGAGCTGGGCGGCCTGGAGTCGGCCCGCCGCGCCGAACAGCGACTTGCCGAACTCGGCGTGGAACGGGCCGAGTTGGACCGGCAGGAGCGCGCCGACGAGGATGTACGCCAGGAGGCCGAGGCCTGGCTCGCCGGGTGGGACACGAACCGCGCGGAGCTGCGGACGCGGATCGAGTCGGCCCAGGAAGCAGCCAACCGGGCCGAACAGCTCGCAGCGCGCCGCGAGCCCGCCGAGCGCCGGCTCCGGGCGGCCCGGCAGCGGGACCAGTTCGCCGCTGACACCGAGGACGCCCAGCGACAGGTCCTCGCCCGCGCCGAACGCGCCGTCGAGACCCGCGCCCACTGGCTCGACCTCAAGGAACAGCGGCTGAACGGCATCGCCGCCGAACTCGCCGCCCACCTCACCGACGGCGAACCCTGCGCGGTCTGCGGTGCTTCCGAACACCCCGCGCCCGCCCGCAAGTCCGCGGAACACGTCGACCGCGCGGCCGAGGAACAGGCCCTCACCGCTCACCAGCGCGCCGAGGAACAGCGCACCGAGGCGGAGCGCCGCCTCGGCGTCGTACGGGAAGCGCTCGCCGCCGCCACGGCGGAGGCGGGGGACACGCCGACCGGTCAACTCGCCGACGAAGTGGCGGAGTTGGAGCGGTTGTACGAGCAGGCGCGCCGGGACGCGTCCTGGCTGCACCCCGCGACCGAGGAACTGCGGCAGGCCGAGCAGGAGCACGACCGGCGGACCGGCATCCAGCAGCAGGCCGCCCTCAGAGCCGCCTCCCGTGCGACCCTCCGCGACACCCTCGACCGCGAACGCGCCCTGCTGGAAGAGGAGTTGGCGCAGACGCGCGGCACTGCCGACAGTGTCGCGGCGCGCGCCGCCCAGCTGGAGCGGCAGGCCGCGCTGCTCACCGACGCCGCCGACACCGCACGGGTCGCCGAGGACACCGCGCAGCGCCTCAAGGACGCCGACGCGCGGCTCGCCGACGCCGCCTTCCGCGCCGGGTTCGAGACCCCGCGGGCGGCTGCCGACGCCCTCCTCGACGACAGTGCCCATCGCGAACTCCAACGGCGCCTGGACGCCTGGCAGTCCGAGGAGGCCGCCGTACGGGCGGTCCTCGCGGAGGCCGACACCGCCGCAGCCGCCCAGCAGCCGCCCGCCGACCCGGACGCGGCGGAGCGGGCCGCGAGCGCGGCCGAGCGGCGGACCCGGGACGCGGCCTCCGCGCGCGACGCGGCGGCCCGGCGCTGCACCGAACTCGACCGGCTCTCCACCCGGTCGGCGGCCGGGGCACGTCAACTCGCGCCGCTGCGCGAGGAGTACGACCGGGTGGCCCGCCTCGCCGCCCTCACCGCAGGCACCTCGGCGGACAACGAACGCCGGATGCGGCTGGAGTCGTACGTCCTCGCCGCCCGCCTGGAACAGGTCGCCGCCGCCGCGACCGTACGGCTGCGGCGCATGTCGTCCGGCCGCTACACCCTCGTCCACTCCGACGACCGGGCCGGGCGCGGCCGCAGCGGACTCGGGCTGCATGTCGTCGACGCGTGGACCGGGCGGGAGCGGGACACGGCGACGCTGTCCGGCGGTGAGACGTTCTTCGCCTCGCTCGCCCTCGCGCTCGGACTTGCGGACGTCGTCACCGACGAGGCCGGCGGGGTCCGGCTCGACACCCTCTTCATCGACGAGGGCTTCGGCAGCCTCGACGAACAGACCCTCGACGAGGTCCTCGACGTCCTCGACTCGCTGCGCGAACGGGACCGCAGCGTCGGCATCGTCAGCCATGTCGCCGACCTGCGGCGGCGCATCCATGCGCAGCTGGAGGTCGTGAAGGGGCGGGCCGGGTCGGCCGTACGCCAGCGGGGTCAGTAAGGTCGGCGACCCAGTGGGCGGCGGGGGAGCGGTGAGGAGTAGACGACGCTGGTGGTGACCGAGCCCAGTGCGCCGATCCGCCCCGACACCTCCTCCAGATGGCGCATCGAGCGGGCCGCGACCTTGATCATGAAGCAGTCGTCGCCCGTGATGTGATGCGCCTCCAGGATCTCCGGCGTCAGCGCGACCAGGTCGTGGAACGGCTTGTAGTTGCCGTTCGGATAGCGCAGCCGCACGAACGCCAGGATCGGCAGGCCGAGCCGCTCCGGGTCCACGACCGCCGTGTACCCCTGGATCACCCCCGCCTCCTCCAGCCGCCGCACCCGCTCCGTGACAGCGCTCGCGGACATGGACACGGCACGGGCCAGCTCGGCGAAACCGGCCCGGCCCTCCCGCTGGAGGACGTCGAGGATGCGCCAGTCGGTGGCGTCCGGGGAATACGCGGTCATTCCTGAGAAATAGCAGGGGAATCCCCGGCAGATCAAGGAGGACGCCGGGAATCGTCACTTCAGGTGCCCGGTCGCCGACCGTAGATTTCCGGGTGTCAGGACACCTCGGTGAAAGGCCGGTCATCCATGAGCAGCACCACCCCCGCGGCGGCCGCCGCCCACTTCCGCGCGAGCCTCGCCTTCCACACCGACGTCTCCGATGTCGCCGCCGCGCTCGCTTCCGGTGACCCCGCTTTCGTCCTCGTGGACTCACGCTCCACCGAGTCCTGGGACCAGGGCCACATCCCCGGAGCGGTTCACCTCCCCACCGCGCTCATCCCCGAAGAGGCCGGGCGGCTCCTCGGCAGGTCCGTGCCGGTGGTGACGTACTGCTGGGGCCCCGGCTGCAACGGCGCCACCCGTGCGGCCCTCGCCCTCGCCGAACTCGGTCACCAGGTAAGGGAGATGCTCGGCGGCTTCGAGTACTGGGTGCGCGAGGGCTTCGAGTTCGAGACCTGGCAGGGGCGGGAGCGACGCCCGGCCGACCCGCTGACGGCGCCGGTCGGCGCGGACGACTGCGGCTGCTGAAGCCGGGGCCCGCACGCGAACGGGCCGTACCCGCAGGCGAGTTGGCGGCGCGCGCGGCGGCTCGAACCACGAACATGTGGGCTCGCTGTGCGTTAGGTTCTGCCCATGGCGCGATACGCGGAGCCGGACACGGCGGTGCAGTGGGTGGAATCGGGCGGCGGGCCGCTCATCGCGGTACCGGAGACGGTACTGCCGTTCTGGACGGGAGCGGACGGCGACGAACTGGCCTCGGACTACGACCGGGCGTGCGAGGTCGGCGGCTGCGTCGGCCTGCTGCCGGTGGGGGACAGCGCGGCCCTGGTCCTGGGGGACGAACCCGCCTCGACGTCCTTCCTGCCGGAGCACGGCACCTTCGTACGGTGGTGTGCCGCGGACTCCGAGGACGAGGTACTGGCCGGCGTGCCCGCTGCGCTCGCCACCGCGACCTGGGAGAACGAGGTGCGGTGGGACGTTCCCGGACCGCTGGTGCTCTTCGACTCGGCGTGGCCCGGGCGGGACTCCGAGGGCACCGAGCACCTGAAGGTCGACCTGGAACCGGGACGGTACGCCGTCCGCGCGGGCCGAGCCCAGCCGGGTCCGGAGACCTGGCTGGGCCTTGTGCAGCTACGACGACTTCCCAACTGACCTGGGGTTGAAGGGACTTCGGCCCCAGGTGCTGGCGTCAGAGCTGCGACAACTCGTCCACCAGGTCGTCAAGGCCGAGCGAACCTTGCGACAGCGCGGCCATGTGCCAGGCCTTCAGGTCGAAGTCGTCGCCGTGCCGCTGCCGCGCGTTGTCCCGGCCCAACAGCCAGGCCCGCTGGCCGAGTTTGTAGCCGATGGCCTGGCCCGGGATCGTGAGATAGCGGGTCAGCTCGCTCTCCACGAAGTCCGCCGGACGGCTGCTGTGCGACCCGAAGAACTCCTGCGCCAACTCCGGCGTCCACCGCTCACCGGGGTGGAACGGCGAGTCCGCCGGGATCTCCAGCTCCAGATGCATGCCGATGTCGACGATGATCCGGGTGGCTCGCATCATCTGCCCGTCCAGGAAGCCGAGTCGCTCCTCCGCGTCGGTCAAGTAGCCCAGCTCGTCCATCAGTTGCTCCGCGTACAGCGCCCAGCCCTCGGCGTTGGCGCTGACCATTCCGACGGACGCCTGGTAGCGGGACAGGTCCTCGGCGACATGCGCCCACTGGGCGAGCTGGAGGTGATGGCCGGGAACGCCCTCGTGGTACCAGGTCGAGACGAGGTCGTAGACCGGGAACCGCGTCTGTCCCATGGTCGGCAGCCAGGTGCGGCCCGGCCGCGAGAAGTCCTGCGAAGGGGACGTGTAGTACGGCGCCGCCGCACTGCCCGGGGGCGCGATCCGCGACTCCACCCGCCGTACCCGCTCGGCCAGTTCGAAGTGGGTGCCGTCCAGCTCCTCGATCGCCCGGTCCATCACACCCTGGAGCCAGTCACGGACCTCGTCGACACCCTCGATGTGCCGCCCGTGCTCGTCGAGATGCGCGAGCGCCACCCAGGGGGTCTCGGCGCCGGGCAGGATCTTCTCGGCCTCCCGCTTCATCTCCGCGAGCAGCCGGTGGTACTCGGACCAGCCGTACGCGTACGCCTCGTCGAGGTCCAGCTCCGTACCGTTGTAGTAGCGCGCCCAGCGTGCGTACCGCTCGCGGCCCACCGTGTTCGGCGCGCCCTCGATCGCCGGTGCGTACACGTCCCGCAGCCAGTCCCGCAGTTGCACCAGGGCCGCGGTCGCCCCGCGGGCGGCCTCGTCCAGCTCGGCGTGCAGGGACTCGGGTCCGGCCGAGGCGAAGTCCTCGTACCAGCCGCGTCCCTCGCCGCCCGGGTCCGACCACTCGGTGAGCTGGCCGATGAACGTGGCCGTCGGGCGCGGGCCCGCGAACAGCTTGCGGTCCAGGCCCAGTTGGAGGGACTCGCGGTAGCCGGCCAGCGCGCCGGGCACCGCGCGCAGCCGCTCGGCGATCGCCGCCCAGTCCTCCTCGGTCTGCGCCGGGGTCACCGTGAACACGTCACGCACCGAGTGCGCGGGGGTGTGCATGTTGCCCACCTCGCGCAGACCCTCGTCGGTGTCGTGCACGCCGAGTGCGGCGGTCAGCCGCTCGCGCAGCAGGCGCGCGCACCGGCGCTCCACACCACTGTCCGCGCCGGGTCGGCGCTCTGCCTCGTCGAGCTTCGCGAGGGTCGCCCGCTGAAGCTCCGCGAGTCGTTCCTGACCTGCGGGGGAGAGATCGGGCAGCCTGCTCGAACTCTCCTTCACGCCGAGATACGTACCGATGACCGGGTTGAGGGCGATGAGATCGTCGACGTAGGTGTCGGCGACCTGCCGGGGCAGCGGAGTAGGGGTCTGCGACATGGGGACCATCCTCGTACCTGGGACTTCTCCCCGTCACCCCGATTCAGCTACGGGCGTGGCAAGGGGCAGCAAGGGCCCGCAGTCCCACTGCTGGAAGATCAACCGGGTCTCCACACGCGCCACTTCCCGCTGTGACGTGAACTCGTCCAGGACCAGACGCTGCAGATCCGCCATGTCGGCGACCGCCACATGCACGAGATAGTCGTCGGGCCCGGTCAGATGGAACACGGTCCGCGACTCCGGCAACGCCCGGACCCGCTCCACGAACGGCCCTACCAACTCCCGCCGGTGCGGCCTGACCTGCACCGACAGCAGCGCCTCCAGACCGCGCCCCAACTTCGCCGGATCGAGCCGCAGTTGATGCCCGAGGATCACGCCGGCCCGGCGCAACCGCGCCACCCGGTCCAGACACGTCGAGGGCGCGACCCCGATCTGCGCCGCGAGCTCGCGATACGTCGCCCGGGCGTCGTTCTGCAGCAACCGCAGCAGATGAAGATCCACCGGATCCAGTACGACAGAGTCTGTCATTCATCGAACGTAGCACGGAGATCTGGCATGCAGACCCGCCCGATGTTCACCCTTCTCCCCATGGACACAACGAGCCTGCATCCCTCCCCGGCCCGCCGGGCCCTGGACACCGAAGCCGTGCACGCCGGCCGTGACGACCTCGCCCGGCAAGGCCTGCACGCCCCGCCCATCGACCTGTCGACCACCTACCCGTCGTACGACAGCCGTGGCGAGGCCGCCCGCATCGACGCCTTCGCCACCACCGGCGCCGAACCCGACGGTCCGCCCGTCTACGGCCGCCTCGGCAACCCGACCGTCGCCCGCTTCGAAACCGCCCTCGCCCGCCTCGAAGGCACCGACAGCGCGGTCGCCTTCGCCAGCGGCATGGCGGCCCTGACCGCCGTCCTGCTGGCGCGCGCCTCGACGGGGCTGCGCCATGTCGTGGCGGTACGACCCCTCTACGGCTGCAGCGACCACCTGCTCACCGCCGGGCTGCTCGGCTCCGAGGTGACCTGGACCGACCCGGCGGGCATCGTCGACGCGCTGCGCCCCGACACCGGGCTGGTCGTCGTCGAGTCACCGGCCAACCCGACCCTCGCCGAACTCGACCTGCGCGCCGTCGCCCACTCCTGCGGCTCGGTGCCCCTCCTCGCCGACAACACCTTCGCCACCCCCGTCCTGCAACGCCCCGCCGAACACGGCGCGCGCCTCGTCCTGCACAGCGCCACCAAGTACCTCGGCGGGCACGGCGACGTGATGGCGGGTGTGGTGGCCTGCGACGAGGAGTTCGCCGGGCGACTGCGCCAGATCCGCTTCGCGACCGGCGGGGTACTGCATCCGCTGGCCGGCTATCTGCTGCTGCGCGGTCTTGCGACCCTGCCGATCCGGGTACGGGCCGCTTCCGCGACCGCCGCCGAACTCGCCCGCCGCCTCTCCGCCGACCCGCGCGTGGCCCACGTCCACTACCCGCGCATCGGCGGCGCGATGATCGCCTTCGAGGCGCATGGCGACCCCCACGAGATCATCGCGGCCGTCCGACTCATCACCCCGGCGGTGAGCCTCGGCAGCGTGGACAGCCTGATCCAGCACCCGGCGTCGATCAGCCATCGGGTGGTGGGTGAGAAAGACCGCAGGAGTGCCGGGGTGAGCGACCGACTGCTGAGGCTGTCGGTGGGCCTGGAAGACGTCGAGGACCTGTGGTCGGATTTGGACAGGGCGCTTGCGCCCGTCCCGAGCGGCGCGGGCAACTGCGCGACCAGCCACAACGCACCCGCACCCGCCAACTCAACCGCGACTGCTACGGCGCTTCGGCCCTCCCGAACTCGGTAACGTCCACAGAAGCCACAGCGGTATCCAGCCGAGCCGTGACCACCAAGGTCCCCTCCTCGATCTGATAGTCGAGCGGCAGCTCAAGCCCCCGCATCGCCGCGACCATCCCCGTGTTGGACGCCTGTGTCACGGCATACACGCTCTCGCACCCGGCCTCGACGGCCATCCCCACCAGCCGTCCCAGCAACTCGCTCCCGATCCCGCGCCGTTGCCAGTCGTCCTCGACGAGCAGCGCGACCTCCGTCTCGTCCCCGTCCCACAGGAGGTGACCGAGTCCGACGATCCGTCCCGAGGCCGTCTGCACGGCGAGCGTCCGCCCGAAGCGCGGGGAGAGCAGGTGGTTGAGGTAGCGGTCGGCGTCACCGACCGGCCCGTGGTACCGCATGCCGAGCGTGCGCGCGGAGCAGCGCTCGTGCATCTCCCGCGCCGCCTCCAGGTCGCCGGTGTCCGCGCGCCGCACGGTGATCGCGTTGCCTTCGGGCAGGGTCAGCACGTCCTGGCTGCGCGGGATGCGCGGACCGAGCCGGGCGTCCAGCTCCACCAGGGCCCGCGCCCGGGCGAACTCTGTGGGCGTGAACGGCAGATACGGCCGCTCCACTGTGATCACTCCGCCTTCCGGCGCCCGCAGGCGCATCACCGTGTCCTCCAACGCCCCCTCCGTCGGCACCGATTCAAGCTCGCGTCCCTTGGCCGAAGTGGCCGCGGGCAGTGAACGGATGGTGCACCGGCCCAGCAACTGCCGCAGCGCCAGCGGCAGTTCCGCCGCGTCCAGGGCCGTGCGGGTGGCCAGGCCCAGAACCCGGGTCGGTGCGTCCACCAGATCGTGGGCGTCGGCCCGCTCGATCCAGGTGCTCGAACCACCGGCCGCCGCCACCACCCGGGTGATCTCGGAGGCCGCGACCTCGCCCGGCGCCCGCAGCAGGAACTCGTCCACCGTGCCCTCGGCCAGCGGATGCGTCTGCAGGCTCAGGATGTCGACCTGCCGTCCGGCCAGCGCCGTGCACAGCGCGGCCAGCGACCCGGGCGCGTCCCGCACCGTGGTCCGCATGCGCCACAGCGTGGCCGGCTCGGCGACGCCGTCGGGCGCCACGGACGACTGCCGGGACTCCGACTCGGACTCGCTCGGGGACTCCTCCGATTCGGAGGGCCCGGCCTGCCGCACCCGCGCGGCCGACCGGGCACCGGTATCGCCCGTGGGAGGCGCATGACCGTGGCGGCGTGACCACCATGTGTGGAACCCCGCCGTGGCGATCAGCGCCAGCGCGGAGATCGCCAGCAGTACCGGGCCCTCGGGCCCGTGCCCCACCAGATTCGCCACGACGTCCGCCACCGCGACCGCCGTGAACAGCGCCGCCAGCTCCACCAGGTCGCGCCGCCAGTGGTGCACCGGACGCCCGTGCCTGGCACGCGTCACATCAGACATGTCTCGACTCATGCAACCACTGTGAAGGAAGGGTGTTGCGTGATCACGAACGCTCTGTGACCGACCGGTAAAAGCGTGGTTCTGTACCTTTTGCAGTTCTTTTTACGAATGTGCTGCTCTGAAGGTCAGCGCCGGCGTCCTACGTCATGCGGCCACCCCCGCCACCAGCGCACTGCGCAGCCGACGTGCCTGCATGACCAGTCGGGACGAGCCGGTCCGGTCCGCCGTTTGCGCCAGATGGGGAAGCTCGCCCCCAGCCCCGGACCGCTCCGCGCACTCGGCGGCCACGGCCAGCAGGTCCCCGAGCCCTCGCGCCGGCGCGGGCTTGACGCCCCAGTCGAGATCGGCGAGCAGCGCGGCAAGGGTGTGCCGGAGGATCCCCCATATGCTCGTGTTCGCCCCGGTGGCGGCCCCCGTCCGCATCGACTCGGCGAGCCGCGAGGGCTTCACCGCCCCGCTCCGCACCAACTGCCCGAGATCCGTGCCCAGTCGGGCCCCGTCCAGTTGCCCCCGTGCCGCGAGCACCAGCAACGCGTCCACCGCGGCGAGCCGGTCCTCGGGGTGCCGGGCGCCGAGCCCGTACGCCAGACACAGGTGCGTCGCCTCACCGGCCACGCCGTCGGACTCGGCCAGCAGTGGAAGTACGGCGGCAGCGCCCCGGGCGTCGTCCACGGCCGCGGCGGACACCTCCCGCACTATCCGCACCGCCACCAGCTCGCGCAGCTCGGGAAGTATCGCGAGCCAGTGCTGCTGCATGTCCCGGTTCCAGTGGTAGCAGTACCAGCGCTCGCCGTAGACCGTCGTCGGCCGCCCCAGCTGCCGGAAGCCCGCCGGGAAGTCGGCCTGCAGCGAGAGGAGTTCACCGAATTCGAGCTCGACGCGGGCCCCGGCGGAGCGTCGTCTGCTCGTAGGCAGCACTGGCCCCCCGGACGACAGCCATCGGGCGAGCCGGACGCCCTCCGCCGTACCGAGCTCCGCCGCGCGCTCGGCCGCTGCCACTGCCGTCGCCCGGTCCCCGCGACGCACCCGCAGCAGCGCCTGCGCGAAGTCCGCCGCCGAGACCCGCACGCCCAGGCCCCGACAGGAGTCGAGCCTGGCCACCAGCTCGTTCGGCTCCAGCAGGCCGGTGCTCCAGCTGGGGGTCGACAGCAGGAACGGCAGCGGCTCCGCGCGGATGCGGTACGCCACCTCCCAGACGCGTGCCTCGAAGGCCCGGGACAGAGGGCTGTGTCCGCACACCCGGGACCGGGAACCGTCGTGCTGGACGGCGTCGTGGAGCGTGGCGGTGTGCACCCTGTTCCGAAGGGTGGCCAGCAGGAGGTCGAGACTCTCCGCCACGCCGTTGAGTCCGTTGTGTTTCCTGCTGAAGTGGTTGTCCGCACGGACGCTCTCTGTATCGGGACTGTCCCACCAGCGGCGCGCGAACACCGGCCCCAACGCCTCCAACAGAGCGTCCCGGTCCTGGTAGGCATGACGGACGAGCCCGTCCAGCACGCGCTCGAACGTCGGCACATCGCCGTTGGAGCCGTTGGAGCCGTTGGACGCCAGCAACGCCCCCACTTCCTCGGCGAGTTCGACCGCCGACTCGGGTGCCGGCGCGAGGCGGGCTGTCACCGGGGGAGGCGGAAGCACTTCCTCGTGAACCGCCGCAGCAGCTGTCACCGGCGCCGCCCCCAGCGTCTCGACCGCGCGTGAGCGCAGGGAGGGGACCAACTGGTCGGCCGCCGCGGCGAGTTCGGCCCGTACCTCGGGTGAGTCGACCTTCTTGAGGTGCCGCTCGACCAGTTTCAGCGCCCGTTCCTGCACCTCCGTGTCCGTGTGCCCGAAGGCGAACGCGAGGGCGGGCAGCACCTCGGCGGCGGCCGACGCATCCCGTGCCAGCACCTTTCCCAGCAGCACGAGTTGCGCCCGGACGAGCTTCTTCTCGGACCTGAACAGCACCGCCTCGGACATCTCCGCCAGCCGGCGCGGCGCCAACTCCCCGTCCAGAGCGAGGGAGCCGAGCACCCCCTGGGCGTGCGAAGCCACGGTGGGCACCGCGTCCGAGGCCAGCGCCAGCCAGTCGGCGGTGTGTTCCCGCTCCTCCTCGCGAGTGAGGGCGAGCCCCTTCAGCACGCGCAGGAACGCCCGGTGATCGAGCGTCGACCCGCCCCGCAGCAGCCGGGCCACACAGGCGTCCACCGTCCGCTTCCGGTCCAGGGCGCCCTCGACGGTGAGCCGGGCGATCGCGTCGACCCAACCGTCCACGCTCTCCCTTGAGGACCACTCCATGGGGCCGGCGACGTCGTTCGTCTCGAACAGCGCGGCCATCAGTTCCGTGAGGTGAGGGTCCTTGCGCAGTCGCTCGAACAGGGTGTCCCCGAGCTGCCACAGCTGACCGGTGTGCGACACCCAGGTCTGCACATAGGTCTCCGTCGTCGGCACCGGACAACCGGAGAGCCGGACCAGACCGGCCATCAGCTCGTACGACACGCCGGCGGAGGCCGGACGCCCGGCGAGGCGGTGTGTCACATCGGCCAGCCAGGAGGCATCGCGGTCGCCCAGGATGTGGATCAGCAGTGCCGCCGAGGACTGCGACCAGCGCATGTCGCTGGCGGCGATCCAGCTTGCCGCCGCAGCCGCCCCCGTCTCACAGGCGGCACCGGCCGCGTGCAGCGCCGGATAGACATGGTGTGACGGATGCCCCCACGGCGCGTTGCGCAACTCCTTGCGGAGGGCCTTCAACTCCGGCAGGAACGCCCGGCGTTCGGCATCCGTCAGCCCGTCGAGCAACCCCACCACCTCGGCGGTCCGCCCCGCCCGCACCGCTTCCATCAGCGCACTCATCGCACACCCCCGTCGACCCGCACCATGTCCCGCTCAACCGCGGCACCTCGCCGCACCATCCGCACCGCCAGCGCGTGCTTGCACGGCCCGCGCCCGCCCCGGTACTTCGCCCACCACACGCAGCTGCAACTCAGCACCCCCGCCTCGTCACGCACCCGGTGCACATGACCGTCCTCGGCCGTCACCGTGCCGATCGCACCCTCCAGACGCACCGCGCCCGCAGACACCAGCGCGAGGGCCGAGCCCAGCCGCGGATTGTGACGCTCCACGCGCTGCGCCTCGTACGGCAGTTCACGGTGGAAGTAGGCCGCTTCCGCCGTGTCGTACCCGACGCGCCCGGAAGTGCCCAGCCGGATCAGCGCGGCGTGGACCCGCTCGGAGGTGAGCCCCGAGGCGGCGGCCAGGTCGGCGACGTCGATGCGGGGTTCCCAGGCCAGCAGCACGGAGATCAACTCGGCGTCCTCACCGGCCTCGTCGGCCGCGAGCGCGTCCAGGACCCCGCCCTCGCCGGAGAAGCCGCGCGACGCGTCCGGCGACAGAGTCAGGGTGAGCCGCATCCCCGGAAGGACGGCTTCCCACGCACTGGCCGTGGCGGCGGCACCGATGACGGAGGGGCCGTAGATCCGCAGGGCCGTCGCGTGGCGCAGGACCCGCTGGAGGGCGATCAGCCGCTCCGGGCCCGGCAGGCACACCGCGCCCGGGACGGGACGGGTGGTGGGGCGCAGGCCGCGGCCCGCCGGTACGACCCAGCGGGGGCCGCTCGTGGCGCCGCGCGCGCCGGCCTTCGGGAGCGAGCGCAGGAAGCGGACCGCCTCCGCCGCGGGCAGCTCGGCCTTCAGGTCGAAGCCGGCCGCTATGACCTGGGCCTCCGCGAAGCCGCGCAGCCAGCGGTCCGGCAGCGGCACCTTCTTCTCCAGCACCGGGCCGTCCAGCGTGGTCACGGCCAACTCCTCGGGGCCGACCCGGAGATGGAGCGGATCGTCCGAGCCGATCCGCGACAGGGCCTCGCGCAGGGGGTTGTTGACGTCGACGTTGGTCGTGCCGTGTCCCACCTCGCCGCCGTCGAGACCGGGGCCGAGGACGTCCAGTCGCGCGTACACCCCGCCGCAGCCGGAGAAGGACTCGAAGCGCAGCCGGTCACCGCCCGCCGTCACCACCGGGTCGAGCGAGGCGGCCAGTTGGCGCTGGTAGTACCGCGCACCCGCCACGTCGGCCACCGCGAGCAGCGCCGCCGAGGCGGCCTGAGGCGAGGTCAGGAAGCCCGCGAAGAAGCGCGGATGGTCGGTGACACCCGAAGGAGTCGCCCCCTGCGAAGTCTCGAGCCCGAGGCGCCGCGCACCCGCCGACGACTCCAGCGCGGAGGGTCGGCGATAGGTCACGGCCTGCAAAGATCGCGTCATGGAAAAACCGTAGAGGCCGCCACTGACAATCGACCTGACCTGCGAAAACGCGGTCCGTGCGCGGATGTTGGCGCGCCGCGAGACGCACCGCGCACCGGGGGATGACGCCGGTGCGCGGTACAGGTTCGAGGGTAGTGGAGTTACTGACCGACCCGGCCCGGCTGAAGGGTCTGTGTGAACAGCACGGTGCCGTCCGACTCGCGCAGACGCACCGTCAGTTCCCCGCTGTGGCCGTCGATGTCGACCTCGCCGAAGAACTGGTAGCCCTCGGCCGGCGACACGTTCGCCACGGTCGGCGCCTTCACGAACACCCGCTCGGGACCGAAGGTGTTGTCGAGGTCGTTGGCCGGGAAGGCGCCTGCGTTCAGCGGACCGGAGACGAACTCCCAGAACGGCTCGAAGTCGGTGAACGCGGCCCGCGAGGGCTGGTAGTGCTGGGCGGAGGTGTGGTGCACGTCCGCCGTCAGCCACACGGTGCCGGTGATCCGCCGGTGCTTGATGTACCTGAGCAGCTCGGCGATCTGCAGCTCACGCCCCAGCGGCGCGCCCGGATCGCCCTGCGCGACCGCCTCGATGTTCGCCTTGCCCTCGGTGGCGTCGGGCACGACCAGACCGAGCGGCATGTCGGCGGCGATCACCTTCCACACCGCACGCGACCGCGACAACTCCCTCTTGAGCCAATCCAGTTGCTCACGGCCGAGGATGCCCTGCGGGTCCACGGTCTGCTTGTCGGGCGAGTTGGCGTTGCGGTAGGTCCGCATGTCCAGGACGAACACGTCGAGCAGCGGACCGTGCCGCATCACGCGCTGGACGCGACCCTCCTTCGCGCCCGGCCGCAGCGTCGAGACCGGGAAGTACTCGCTGAACGCACGCCGGGCGCGCACCGCCAACGCGTCGACGCTCTTCTCCGTGTAGCGGGTGTCGGTGGCGGCGATCACCTCGCCGGGGTACCAGTTGTTGCGGACCTCGTGGTCGTCCCACTGGATGACCGACGGGACCTGGGCGTTGAACCGCTTGAGGTTCTCGTCGAGCAGGTTGTAGCGGAAGTTGCCGCGGAACTCGGCCAGGGTCTCGGCGACCCTGGACTTCTCCTCGGTGGTGACGTTCCGGTACAGGCTGCCGTCGGGCAGGACCTGGGTCGCGGTGATCGGACCGTCGGCGTAGATGTTGTCGCCGCTGCACACGAAGAAGTCCGGGTCGAGCTTGGCCATCGCGTCGTAGATGCGGTAGCCGCCGAGGTCGGGGTTGATGCCCCAGCCCTGGCCCGCCAGGTCACCGGACCACAGGAAGCGCACGCCGCGCCGCCCGGTCGGCACCGTACGGAAGGTGCCGGCGACCGGTTCGCCGGTGCGGCGCGGGTTGTCGGGGTCGGCGAGCAGGACCCGGTAGTGGATCTGCTGCCCCGAGGGGAGTCCGCGCAGCCGGGTGGTGCCGGTGAAGTCGGTGTCCGGGCCGAGCAGCGGACCGTGCCACCGGTGCGGATTGCGGAACGACTCGGTGGCCGAGGTCTCAACGATCATCCGGGCCGGGCGGTCCGAACGTACCCACACCAGACCGGAGTCGGAGGTCACGTCCCCCGCCTGCACACCCCAGCCCGCCTTCGGACGTCCGGACAGGGCGAAGGCGGGCGCGGCGCCGAGGGCGGCGGGCACGGTCAGGGCCGCCGACGCGGCCAGGGTGCCGCGCAGGACGCTGCGGCGGGCGGGGAACGGACGATGCGACATGGGGTTGCGCCTCCACGGACGGGATGCGGTCAGGGTGCACCGCCACAACTACTGGTGCGCCGCAGCGCGCACGGAAACCACGGGTGAACAACGGAACGCGTGACATCAGAGGCCGTCCGGGTGCAGGGTGCCGGCCATCAGACGTACACCCGCGCGGATCCGGCCCGGAGACAGATGCGCGTACCCCAGGACCAGCCGTACGACCGCGTCGTCGGCACGCGCGTGTGCGTAGGCGGTGAGCGGGCGCACCGTGACACCGGCGGAGGCTGCCCGTTCCAGGAAGTCGTCCCGGGGGCCGTACTTCGCCGGGAGTTCGGCGATGACGTGCAGTCCTGCGGCGATCCCGGTGACCTCCGCTCCCGGGAGGTGTTCCTCCAGGGCGGCGACCAGGGTGTCACGCCGCTGCCGGTAGGCACGCTGGCAGCGGCGCAGTTGGCGGTCGTAGTCGCCGCGCTCCAGGAAGCGGGCGAACAGCGCCTGGTCGAGGGTCGGGTGGCCGAGATCCATGGTCCGCTTGCGCTCTACGACCTCGTCGGTCAGTGATTCAGGCACCAGCAGCCAGCCGAGCCGCAGTCCCGGGGCGAGCGATTTGCTGACCGAGCCCGCGTAGGCGACATGCTCCGGGTCGAGGCCCTGGAGCGCACCCACGGGGGCCCGGTCGTAGCGGAAGTCGCCGTCGTAGTCGTCCTCGAAGACCAGGCCGTCCACCGACCGTGCCCAGTCGAGGAGTTGGGCCCGCCGCCGCGCAGAGTAGGCGATGCCGGTCGGGAACTGATGGGCGGGCGTCGCCACCACGGCCCGCACGCCGGACGTCCGTAGTGGCCCGATGGCCAGGCCTTCGTCGTCCAGGGGCAGCGGTACGGTGCCGACGCCCGCCGACGCGTACAGGGCGTCGTGCTGCGGGCTGCCCGGATCCTCGACGCCGACGGTAAGCATCCCGCGCGCGTGGAGCACGAATCCGAGCAGAGACGTCGCCTGCGCCACCCCGGATACCACGATCAGCCGCTCCGGATCGGCGACCACACCCCGGCGGCGCGCCAGCAGTTCCGCGAGCGCCGCACGCAACCGGGGCAGCCCGCGCGGATCGGGATAGCCGAGCAGGTCGTGCGGCGATTCCGCCAGTACACCGCGCTGCGCGGCGGCCCAGGCGGCGCGCGGGAACAGCGACAGGTCGGGTGTTCCGGGCACGAAGTCGACCCGGGCGCCGGGGGAGCGCGGTGCGAGATCACGCGCGCGTGGCCGCGCCGACCGCACGGCACCACCCACCCAGGTGCCCGCACCCCGGCCGCTGCGCAGATACCCCTCCGCCGTCAACTGCTCGTACGCCTCCGTGACCAGCCCCCGCGACACCCCGAGGTCGGCCGCCAGGTCCCGGCTCGACGGCAACCGCGTGCCCGGTGCCAGCCGCCCCGAGCGCACCGCCTCGCGCAACGCGGCCTGAAGCGAACGGCCACGCGTGCGTGCCGGTGCCGAGACGGCGGGCAGCAGCAGCTCCCACGCGGCGGAACCTGTCAGACCCTCCGGATCGGTCGGCCCCTCCGGATTGGTCCGCGATGACGTCATGGAAGTGGACCTTAAACCGGACCGCCACGCTCCCTGGCGTCGCCGCCATGACCGCAACCGCCGCCCGCGGCGCCCCACCCGCCGCCTTCGCCTGCGTCCTCGTCGGAGCGTCCTTCACCGCCAACAGCGTTCTCGGCCACTACCCGTACGCGGGCGGCCAGTTCCTGCGCTACGGCCTCGCCTGCCTGCTGCTGCTCCCCTTCACCGGCAGGGACGCGACGGCCCGGCTGCGGGCGCTCAGGCCACGTCAATGGGTCCGACTCGCACTGCTCGCGGCCATCGGCATGGTCGGCTTCAACCTTGCCGTCGTCGCCGCCGAACAGAGTGCCGAACCGGCCGTCCCGGGCGTCTTCGTGGGCTGCGCCCCCGTGGTCGTCGCGACCCTCGTCCCACTTCTGGAGGGACGCCGTCCGCGCAGGACCGTGCTCTACGGGGCGTCGCTCGTCGCCGTCGGCGCGTTCACTGTCCAGGGGTGGGGCCGTACGGACGCCGCCGGAATCGCCTTCTCCGGGTGCGCGCTCGCGGGCGAGGTGGGCTTCGCGGTGCTCGCGGTGCCCGTGCTGCGCCCCCTGGGGCCGCGGTTGTTGTCGGCCACCGTGTGCGGTGTGGCCGCGATCGAGGCGGCGACGGCCGGGCTGCTCCTCGACGGGACCGGTTGGGTGCGGCGCCCCGATGCCACCGAGGCCGCCGCTCTGCTGTGGCAGGCGGCGGTCGTCACGGTCGTCGGCTTCGTGTGCTGGTACGTGGGCCTGCGGCGTATCGGCGCGGAGCGCGCCACGCTCTTCTCCGGCCTCATCCCGGTCGCGGCGGCCGCAACCGCGCCGCTTGTCGGAACAGGCTCCTACGGGGCGGCCCAGGCCGTCGGCAGCGCCCTCGTCGGCGCCGGAGTGGCCCTGGGATCAGGTGCGTCGGCGCGGCTCACGTACCGGTCAGCGGCTGCCGTCCAGGATGACGCGGGCGACCAGCGCCGGGTCGTCGCTCATCGGGCAGTGCCCGCAGCCGGGCAGCCGTACGAGCCGCGCACGCGGGATCAAGTGCTTGGCCCGGACGCCCTGGCGGCGCAGCAGCAGCCGGTCCTGGGTACCCCAGGCCACGGTGACCGGCAGGCCGGGGAGGTCGTCGGTGAACTGGACCGTCGTACCGGCCCGGAGCGTGTCGTCGAACCCGGGGGCGTTGACCAGCGCGAGCGTCTCGGCGACCACGGCCTCGGGTGAACGGCGGCCCGGGCGGGCGTAGATGGTGCTCGTCAGGGCGGTGCGGCCGGCCGCCGTGCGGGACAGGCGCTCGACCATCGGGAGCGGCATCCGGCGGGCGATCTGCCGCATGGTGAGCAGCACCCCGAAGGCGTAGCGGCGCTCGGCCTCGGACCAGAACCCGGCAGGGGAGAGGGCGGTGACCGACCGCACGACCTTCTCGCGGCCCAGCTCCAGGGCCAGCAGACCACCGAGCGAGTTGCCCGCGATGTGCGGACGATCGAGCCCCAGCGCCTCGCAGAACGCACTGAAGACGGCGGCCGTCGTGGACAGGTCGTACGCGAGCCCCTCCGGCAGCGCGGGGGAGGCGCCGAACCCGGGCAGGTCCACGGCGATCACGTCCCGCTCGGTCGCCAGGATGTCCACCACCGGGTCCCAGGCCTGCCGGTGATGACCGATGCCGTGCAGCAGGAGCAGCGGTTCGCCGCTGCCCACGCGCGCGTAGGACAGGGTCACGGTCCGCGGGCCGTGCGGAGAGGGGACCGGGAAGGAGACGGTGGCGGACATGGGGGTGCTCCTCGTCTGGAATCGCTGACAGACGCCGTACAGGCCGTGTAGACAGCTTGTCAGCAAAAGCTACCGACTGGTAGCCCCCATCGCCGCGGACCTCGCGGCCCTCAACGCGCGCTGCGCACCTCAAGGTTGAACTCGGCGTGCCCGAGGCTCCGGAACAGGCTCACCCACAGCGGCAGCACCATCTCCACGGCGCGCGCCGACTCGATGCCGCCCAGGTCCAGCACCCGGTGCGCGGGCCAGCCGAACTCCCCCAGCAGGGCCGTCACCCGCGCCTTGGCCTCCGCGTCCTCGCCGCAGACGAACACCTGGTGCTCGCCCGGCACGAGTGAAGGGTCCACCATCACCTGGCAGTTCACGGTGTTGAGGGACTTCACCACGCGCGCGCGGGGGAAGGCGCGCTGGATCTGCTCACCCACACTGTCCGACTCCACGGGCGACAGCCTGAGTCGGCCGTCCTCGAACGCCAGAGGATTGGAGGCATCGAGGACGACCTTGCCGTCGAGATGCTCCGCACCGGCTGCCTCCAGCGCGGCGAGCGCCACCCGGCCGCCCACCGCGTTCACGATCACCTCGCCGGCCGCGGCGGCCTCCGCGAACGTACCGGCACCCGCTCCGGTACCCGCGCTCTCGGCCCACTTCGCAGCGGCCGGGTTGTCCTTCGTGCGTGAGCCGAGGGTCACCTGATGCCCCAGCTCGACCAGCTTGCCGGCCAGGGTCTGGCCGACCTCGCCCGTGCCCAGTACCGCGTACCGCATCGCCACCTCCGGAGGGGGCCGCCGGACGCCGTCGGCCCGTGGCCAATTCTGCTCCGGGACACACGGTTTTCTCCTGGACAGGGCCGCACGCGTCGCATGGGATGGGACGGTGACCACCGACACGCCGACCGACGTCTTCGAAGAGCACCGCCCCGTCCTCATGGGAGTCGCCTACCGCATGCTCGGGCGCGTGGCCGACGCCGAGGACGTGGTCCAGGAAGCCTGGCTGCGCTGGTCCGGAGCCGACCACCGCGCGGTCCGCGAACCGCGCGCCTACCTGGTGCGCGTCACCACCCGCCTCGCGATCGACCGACTGCGCCAGATCAAGGCACGCGGTGAGACCTACGTCGGCCCCTGGCTGCCGGAGCCGTACGTCACCGACTTCGGGGACACCGTCCCGGACGCCGCCGAACGGGCCGTCCTCGCCGACTCCGTGTCCCTCGCCGTGCTCGTCGTCCTGGAGTCGCTCTCGCCGCTGGAGCGTGCGGTATTCGTCCTCAGGGAGGCCTTCGGCTACCCGTACGCCGACATCGCGGCCATGCTGGACCGCGGTGAGCCCGCCGTGCGTCAACTCGCCGGGCGGGCCCGCAAACACGTCGACGAAGGACGTCCGCGCTACGAGGTCGACCCGGTCCAACGCCGCGATCTGACCGAGCGGTTCCTCGCCGCGGCGGCGGAGGGCGACCTGGAGGGGCTGATGGAGCTGCTCGCACCGGACGTCCGACTGGTGGGCGACAGCGGCGGCAAGGCGAAGGCGCCGCTGCGGATCCTGGAGACTGCGGACAATGTGGGCCGCTTCCTGGTCGCCGTCGCGGGCAAGGGCATCCCGGAGATCTCGTTCCGCTTCCTTGAGCTGAACGGTGGACCCGCGGTGCTGGTCCTTTCGGGCGACAAGCCCGACAGCGTCTTCCAGGTGGACGTATCCGCCGGGCGCATCCGATCCGTGTATATCGTCCGCAACCCCGACAAGCTCCGGTCGCTGGCTTCCGCTTAGCCGAGCCTCCGGCAAGGCCCCCGTTTCGCGACGGGGGCCTTGCCGTCGTGTCACGAAACAGCCCCTTTGCGAACGCCGTGTGAACGCTCCACGGCAACCGCTCTCTGTCTTGCCTGTGGGTTCCAGGATTGGTCTTGACCAAGGGTGTGGGTCGTCCTATGGTCACTGATAAGTGAAACAACCTTTAATAAACAAGGGCGCTAAAACGCGGCCGGACCACGGCGATTGCGGAGGACAGGGTGGGGACCACGCAGTTGGAATCGGTGCCGGAGCCGAAGTACTGGCATCTCAAGACAGTGCTGAGTGAGGCACTGGACTCCGAGTTCTCCGTGGGCGAGATTCTGCCCAACGAGCGAGACCTGGCCGCCCGCTTCGGCGTCGCCCGGGCCACACTCCGGCAGGCTCTGGAACAACTCGAACTCGAAGGCCGGCTGCAGCGCCGCCGGGGCGTCGGCACGACCGTCGCGCCGCCGCGCGTGGGTGTCGCCGTCGGCACCGAACAGCACGCCTGGCCGGGCGCCGCCGAGGACGCCTGGCAGTCCGTCGACTGCGTCCTGGCGGCTCCGCCGGCGTCCGTGGCCGCCGTCCTGGAGACCGCTTCCGAGGAACCGGTGCACATCGTGCGGCGCTCCCGGGTGAGCCACGGCCAGCCTGTCGCCGCCGAGCTGCTCTACATCCCGGAGTCGTCGGTGCCCGACCTCTCCGCGATAGACACTCCGTCCGCGACGGCACGCGCGCGTGCCGTACTGCGCGAGCTGCAGCGCCTCGAACTGGAAGGCCAGGACCGTGCCGTCGAGCTCGGCTCGGCCCGCGCGGACGACGCCAAGGAACTGGACCGCCTCCCCGGGGCACCGGTCCTCGTCGTCACGACCCGCTTCTTCGCCGAGGGCCGCACCGCCGCGGTCTCCGTCGCGACCTACCGTGCGGACACCTGCCGCCTGACCTTCGCCGACTCCGGCGGCGTGGAAATACACCACGGCCCGGAACGCCAGGCTTCCTGACGGCGGTCACAGCTCACCCCGTCGCGCCCCGGCACTCCACCGGGGCGCGACGCGTTTCCCCTTCCGCGCGGCGCCCCAAAGGGGCGCGGGGAACTGTGCGCCCAGCCACAACTGCGCCGCACCCGACAAACGACACCAGCGCGCCCACCCGCCAAGCTAGCGCCGCGTCACCGTGCCTTCGACCGCGAACAGTTGCTCCTCGACATGATCGAGAGCCAACCGCAGTGCCCCCGTGGCCGCAGCCGCCTCGCCCAGCAACGACAGGGCCACCTTCGGCGGTCGCAGGCAATACCGCGCCAACTCCCGCCGCAGCGGCTCCAGTACGCCGTCCAGACCGGCCGCCCAGCCACCTACGACGACGAGCTCGGGGTCCAGGGCCAGGACCAGCGCCGCCACGTCGTGCACCAGGCGCTGTATGAAGCGGTCGACCGCCGCGCGGGCCCGCTGGTCACCGTCGCGGGCCAGCGCGAAGACCTGGGCGACCGCCTGTTCGTCCAAGGGGTGCAGCGGTTCGTCCGTCGTGGACAGCAGCGTCTCCGGAGTCACGTCCCGGCCCAGCAGATGCAGCGCGCCGATCTCACCGGCCGCCCCGCGATACCCCCGGTGCAGCCGCCCCCCGATCAGTGAACCGGCGCCGGGGCTCAGCCCAGCCAGCACCATCACCATGTCGTCGGACTCGGTCGCCGCGCCCTTCCAGTGCTCGGCGACCGCCGCCGCGTTCGCGTCGTTCTCGACCAGGACGGGGCACTTGAAGGAGCGGCTCAGCCGCTCGCCCAGGTGCAGTCCCGTCCACTGGGGCAGCGCGGTCCCCAGCCGTACCGTGCCGTCCGCCTCGACGATGCCCGGTGTGGCGACCCCGACCGCCCGCAGCGAGCCGCGTGCCACTCCGGCCCGGCGCAGCAGCTCGGCGACCGCCGTGCGCAGCCGCTCCAGGCGTTCGTCCGCCGACGCCGTCTCGTCGACGTCCTTGGCGATCGCGCCCAGCACCCGGCCGTCCAGGTCGGCGAGGAGCACGGCGACGCGATGTGCGCCGATCTCCAGGCCCAGCAGATGCCCGGCCTCGGCCCGGAACCTGAACCGCCGCGCGGGCCGCCCCTGGCGCCGTACAACGCTCTCGTCGGCCGCCTTCTCGACGACGAGCCCGGCCTCGATCAGTCCCTCGACGACGCCTTCGACGGTCGGCCGGGACAGACCGGTCACCCGGGTGATCTCCGTCAGCGTGGCGCAGTCCGTCGCACGCAACGCGTGCAGCACCACCGCGGAGTTGATCCTCCGCAGCAGCGAGGGGTCCCCGCCGGTCAGCCCCGCCAAGGTCTGTCCTCCCAGCTCGTGCGCGTGTTGGGCGGATCGTACTCGGCGCGGGGGACCCCGGCGAGTGCCGGGCGCCACGGACTCACGAGCCCCACCGGATCACCCGGGTGCCACGAACCCCGACTCGTACGCCGCGATCACCGCCTGCGTACGGTCCCGGGCCCCCAACTTCGCCAGTACGGCGCTCACATGCGACTTCACCGTCTCGGTGCCGACGACCAGCCGGGCGGCGATCTCCGCGTTCGACAAACCCCTGGCCATCAGACGCAGCACCTCGGCCTCGCGCTCGGTCAGCCGGGCCCGCTCCAGCACCGCGCGCGCCGCCCGGTTCCCGCCGCCGTCGCCGTACTCCGCCGCCAACTGCCTTACGGAGGCCGGGAACAGCAGCGACTCGCCCTCGGCCACCAGCCGCACCGCGTGCACGATCTCGGCCGGCCGGGCCCTCTTCAGCAGGAAACCGTCGGCACCGGCCCGCAGCGCCTCGTACACGTACTCGTCGTTCTCGAAGGTCGTGATGACCAGGATCTTCGGCGGGTTCTCGACCGTGCGCAGCACCGCGCGCGTGGCCTCGATGCCGTCCAGGAGCGGCATCCGTACGTCCATGGCGACCACGTCGGGCCGCAGCTGCCGCACCAGCGGGATCACCGCGGCCCCGTCGGCGGCCTCTCCGACCACCTCGATGTCCGGCTGCGCCGCCAGCACGGCCCGCAGACCCGCGCGTACGAGAGGTTCGTCATCGACCAGGAGAACGGTGACCGGCATCCGGCCAGCCTAGATCAGCGCAGGGGCAGCTCCGCGTGCACCTGCCAGTCACCCTCGTCCGGCCCGGTGTACGCCCGGCCCCCGAGCAGCGCGGCACGCTCGCGTATGCCCCGCAGACCGCTGCCCCGGCCAGGGCCGGACATCTCGGCCGTCAGCGGATTACGGACCTCAAGGTCGAGGGTGTCGTCGGCGACCTGGATACGGATCCGGACGGGGACGGCCCCGGCGTGCCGCAGCACATTGGTCAGCGCCTCCTGCAAGATCCGGTAGCCCTCCCGGGAGACCGGCCCGGACACCGTCTCCAACGGCCCGGTCACCTCGGCGTCGACCTTCGCCCCGGATGCCCGCGCCGACTCCAGCAGCCGGTCGGCATCCACCAGCGTCGGCCGACTGCTCACCGGACGCTCCGCCTCCCGGAGTACGCCCAGCACCCGCTCCAGGTCCTCCAGCGCGGCCCGGCCGGTCTCCTCGATGGCACCCAGCGCGCGTTCGGTGAACTCAGGATCACCCGCCGTCCGTGCCGCGCCCGCCTGCACCACCGCCACCGTCAGCGCGTGCCCGATGGAGTCGTGCAACTCCCGCGCGATGCGGTTGCGCTCAAGCAACTGCTCGGTGCGCTCCTCCAGCGCGGCGAGCTGCTCCGCGCGCGAAGGGCCGAGCAACTTCCGCGCCAGCGACGTGGCCAACGTGCCGAGACCGACTACGGCCACGTACAGGGCTATCAGGGGCAGGGGCGCCAGCAGGGCGTACCAGCCGTGCGGCGTCGCCTCCTTGAGAAGCCGTACGTCGTCGTGGGGCACATGCCCTCGTGCGGCCTCGATCAGCTGGAAGGTGATGATCGGCAGCCAGACGCAGGCGAACGTCGTCGCCCACCCCAGCGCCATCCGGGCCTCCAGCCACAGCACGGTGCGTCCCCGGTCCCGCCAGGTCGCCGAGGGCGTCACGGAGATCCCCGGGTCATCCCTGCCCGGCGTCAGCAGCAGCTGCGCCTGCACGCCTTCCCCGATCCGCACGGCCGGGATCAGACCCACCGGGATCAGCGCGATCGCGGGTGCGTACGGCGTCTCGGGGCTGATGAAGATCCACACGCTGGTGATCAGCATCGGCACCCAGAGGTGCAGCAGACGCGTGTACGTCGTCCCCCGGAGCAGCGGGCGCAGGAAGCGGGCCATTCCGACATCGTGACAGCGGGCACTGACATTCGACCTCCCCCGGGCGGGGGAGACGATCTCCACCGGCGGGGGAGGCGTCAACTCCCTTGAATGCCCAGGCTGTTGGCCATGACCAGCATCGACGTACGAGACCTCACCAAGGAGTACGGCACCCGGCGGGCCGTGGACCATGTCACCTTCGGCGTCCGCCCCGGCAAGGTGACCGGTTTTCTCGGCCCCAACGGCGCCGGGAAGTCCACCACCATGCGCCTGGTCCTCGGCCTCGACCGGCCCACCTCCGGAACCGCCACCGTCGGAGGCCGCCCCTACGCCGAACTCACCGAGCCGCTGCGCCACGTGGGCGCCCTGCTCGACGCGCAGGCCGCCCACGGTTCCCGCACCGGCCGCGACCACCTGCGTGCCCTGGCGGTGAGCAACCGCATCCCGGTCGCCCGGGTCGACGCGGTGCTGGAGGAGACGGGACTCGCGTCGGTCGCGCGACACAGGGTGAAGACGTACTCCCTGGGCATGCGGCAGCGGCTGGGCATCGCGGGTGCCCTCCTGGGCGACCCCGAAGTCATCCTGCTGGACGAGCCGTCGAACGGCCTCGACCCCGAAGGCATCGTCTGGATCCGGGAGTTGCTGCGCCGCTTGGCCGCGGAGGGCCGCACGGTCCTGGTCTCCAGCCACCTGATGAACGAGACCGCCTCCTTCGCCGACCACCTGGTCGTTCTCGGGCGCGGACGACTCCTCGCCGACACCCCCATGCGGGACTTCATCGACGCGCGCGTGCAGCCCCACGTACGGATCCGTACGACGGACGCCGGCGCCCTGAAGGCCGCGCTCGCCGGGCACGGTCACGACGCCGTGGAACACGAGGACGGGCACTGGATCGTGACGCACGCACGCGTGGACGAGATCGGCGTCCTTTTGTCCGCGGCGGCCGTACCGATCCTCGAACTGGCCTCCGCAGAAGGCACGTTGGAGCAGGCCTACCTCGATCTGACCGCCACCGAGACCGAGTTCACCGCCCACCACCAGGAGGCCTGACCATGGCATTCAGGCCCGTGTTCCACTCCGAGTGGATCAAGATCCGTACCCTGCGCTCCCAGCTCGTGTCCCTCGCCACGATCCTCGCGGCGACGGCACTCTTCTCCGCGCTCGCCTCCTCCGACACCGGCGGCGACGACTTCGACCCGCTCTTCTCGGTCTTCTTCGGTGTGACCTTCGGACAGATCGCGGCGATCGCCTTCGGCACGGCCGCCGTGTCCTCCGAGTTCCAGGGCGGAGCGCTACGGTTGTCGCTCGCTGCGGTGCCGCGCCGAGGGCGCTGGTTCGCGGCCAAGGCGACGGCGATCGCCGTACCCGTGCTGGCCGTCGGCCTGGTCACCGGTGGCGTGACGCTGCTGGTGGGCCGGGCGGTCCTCGGCACCAGGGCCGACGGGCTCGGCTGGGCGGAACAGGTGCGCGGTGTCGTCGGCTGCGCCGTCTATCTCACGCTGATGGCGCTGTTCGCGGCCGGTCTCACGGCGCTGCTGCGCAGCGGCGCGGCGACGCTGGGCATCCTCATCCCGTTCCTGCTGATCGTGTCCTTCGTGATCGGCGACATGTCGAACAACATCGCGGACCTGCTGCCCGACCGGGCCGGCCAAGTAGCGTTGCACGCCACCTGGGACGGTGCGACGGGCCCCTGGACCGGGCTCGCGGTGACGGCGCTGTGGACGGCGGCGGCGTTGGCTGCGGGGGCGTGGAGCGTGCGGCGCCGGGACGCCTGATCCGGGTAGTCACTGACGCCCCGCCAATTGTCAGTGGCGGCCGCTTTACTGGATCACATGGACATCGTCGCGAAGCACCTGGCCGCCGTCGACCGGCTCAGCACCCAGGAGTTCCCTGCGGAGCCGAGCACCTCCGGTCGCTGCGCGGCCGGGCCGGGCTACTTCACGGTGGAGTTGGAGACCGACCAGGAGCTGACGGCGGACGATGTCGACGCGTTGCGCCAGGGCACGGCGAAAAGGCTGAACGACCGCCTGGGCGAACAACTCCCGTGGAGCCAGCTTACGGTGAGGGTGCGCATGGAGCGGGGCGAGAAGATACCGGAGCCCTGGGCCGCACTCGCTGACCGCACCGACGCGCTGGACGCGTGGCAGGCACAGGACACCTGCCGCTGGATCGCCCTCGGCGTGGCCGACCGGGAGGACCGGGACGCGATCCAACTCCTCGTCGCGGTCACGGACATAGACCCACCGTGACCTGCTAGCTCCGCGCAGCGTCCCGCAACCGCCCGAACTCCTCAGCCATGCTCCCCGCCGTCCAATGCGCGTTCAGCCCGCTCGGATTGGGCAGCACCCACACCCGCGTGTCCCCGAACACCCGCTCCTGCGGCCCCACTTGAGCCCGACGGTCGTCGAATGCGGCCCGGTAGGCCGTGACGCCCAGCACCGCCAGCCACCGTGGTTGCCACCCCGCCAGCTTCGAGGCGAGGGACTGTCCGCCCTCCCGGTACTCCTCCGTGCTCAGCTCGTCGGCCCGTGCCGTCGCCCGAGCCACCACGTTCGTGATGCCGAGCCCGTACGACAGCAACTCGCCCTGCTCCGAAGGCTTCATGAGCCTCGGTGTGAATCCGGACAGATGCAGCACCGGCCAGAAGCGGTTGCCGGGACGGGCGAAGTGATGGCCCGTGGCCGCCGTCATCAGACCCGGGTTGATCCCGCAGAACAGCACACCGAGGCCGTCCGCGACGACGTCCGGTACGAGACGGTCGCGGGCGGCCTCAAGCTCGGCCTGGGTGAAGCGCTTCGGAGGCGTCGGTGGCGTCAGAGGATCGCCCCGGGGGTGTAGCCCGCGGCCTCCGGGTGCTGCTTCGCGATCTCCTCGACGCGGGCGACCACGGCGGCGACCTGGTCGGCTGCGGCACCCGTGAAGGACAGCTTGTCGGCCATCAGCGCGTCCAACTGGGCACGGTCCAGCGGGATCCGCTCGTCGGCGGCCAGCTTGTCCAGCAGCTCGTTGCGTTCGGCGCCCTGCTCACGCATGGCCAGCGCGGAGGCGACGGCGTTCTCCTTGATGGCTTCGTGCGCGACCTCCCGGCCGACACCCGCGCGGACGGCGGCCATCAGCACCTTGGTCGTCGCGAGGAACGGCAGATAGCGGTCCAGCTCCCGCGCCACGACCGCCGGGAAGGCACCGAACTCGTCGAGCACGGTCAGGAACGTCTCCAGGAGGCCGTCCAGCGCGAAGAACGCGTCGGGGAGGGCCACCCGGCGTACCACCGAGCAGGAGACGTCGCCCTCGTTCCACTGGTCGCCCGCCAGCTCGCCGGTCATCGACGCGTACCCGCGCAGGATGACCATGAGGCCGTTGACGCGCTCGCAGGAGCGGGTGTTCATCTTGTGCGGCATCGCGGAGGAACCGACCTGGCCCGGCTTGAAGCCCTCGGTGACCAGCTCGTGCCCGGCCATCAGCCGGATCGTCTTCGCGAGCGACGAGGGTGCCGCCGCGACCTGCACCAGCGCGGTCGCGACCTCGTAGTCCAGCGAGCGCGGGTACACCTGGCCGACCGAGGTGAACGCCTGCGAGAAACCGAGGTGGGAGGCGATCCGCTGCTCCAGCTCCGCGAGCTTCGCCGCGTCGCCGCCGAGCAGGTCCAGCATGTCCTGCGCCGTGCCGACCGGGCCCTTGATGCCGCGCAGCGGGTAGCGGCCGAGCAGCTCCTCGACCCGGCCGTACGCCACGAGCAGTTCGTCGGCGGCGGTCGCGAAACGCTTGCCCAGGGTGGTGGCCTGCGCGGCCACGTTGTGCGAGCGGCCGGCCATGACCAGCTCGCCGTACTCACCGGCCAGCTTGCCGAGACGGGCCAGGACGGCCACCGTGCGGTCGCGCATCAGCTCCAGGGAGAGCCGGATCTGCAGCTGCTCGACGTTCTCGGTCAGGTCGCGGGACGTCATGCCCTTGTGCACCTGCTCGTGCCCGGCGAGGTCGTTGAACTCCTCGATCCGCGCCTTGACGTCGTGCCGCGTGACCTTCTCGCGCTCGGCGATCGACGCCAGGTCGACCTGGTCGAGAACGCGCTCGTAGTCCGCGATCGCGGCGTCCGGCACCTCGATCCCGAGGTCCTTCTGGGCCCGAAGCACAGCGAGCCAGAGCTGCCGCTCCAGCTTCACCTTCTGCTCGGGGGACCAGAGCGTGGCGAGCTCGGTGGAGGCGTAACGTCCGGCGAGGACGTTCGGGATGCGGGGCTTGGCGGCAGCGGAAGTCACGTGTACGGATTCTACTGGCGATTCGTGCAGGCCAGCGCCACAGTCTCCTTCGTCGGAAGCTACGAGACCTCCGTCACCACCCCGAGTCCGCCAGCTCGGCCAGCACCCCCGCATGGCACGGCAGCGGCGCGCACCAGCAGGCCGGCGTCCGTCCGCGCAGCTCCGGCACCAGGGCCAGCAGGTCGGGGCGGTCCAGCAGATACGCCCGGTACTTCGCCATCACCTCCGCGCGCGTGCCGTCCCTGCGGCGCGTGGGGGTGTCGTAGGCGAAGGGGTTGTAGAGCGGGTGCCGGGGGAGGTCCCAGCCGCCGAGGGTCCAGCGGCGGCCGACGTAGACGAGGTCCTCGGGGGCGAGTTCCAGGCGGGGGCCGAAGTCGTGGATGCGGCCCCTGACGTTGATCACCCGTGTGGACATGGGGAGTTACGCCGCCGGGCCCTCGTAGGGGAGGAGGTCCGGGCGCTTGGGGGAGCGGCCGTCGCCGGTGAGTCGGCATGCGAATTCGATGGCGGCGGGTGGCGTCCTGATCTCGGTCAAATCAAGGCCATGCTCGAGGAAGTCCAGAACGGCAGCGATGTTTTCGGACAACGCCACAGGCCCCACGGCGGCGATGTCCTCGTACTTCCAGATCTCGGGAAGCTCGCTGAGCAGGTATTGCAGCACCACGTCGCCCAATTGATCCGCTCTGGGTGCGAGGCCCCGAGCGGATCGCTGAGGAAGGCATGGGCGTCGGTTCCCATCCTCACAAGGTACCCCCGCTCTGGCCGACGGGCCGTGCCGCGCGGAGTCCGGCGGGTCGTGCTCGCCCACCCTCGGCCAGGGCGCTGTCAGTCCTTCACAGGGTGTGACCGGGGTGGCGGAGGACCGGGCGGAGTGTCTCGATGACGCCGGGGTCGTCCACCGTGGAGGGGATGGGTTCGTCGCGGCCGTCGGCGATGCCGCGCATTGTCCTGCGCAGGATCTTGCCCGAGCGGGTCTTGGGCAGGGCGGCCACGACCGTGACGTCCTTGAGTGAGGCGACGGCGCCGATGCGCTCGCGTACGAGCTGGACGAGTTCGGCCTCGACCTCGCCCGGTTCGCGGTCGCTGCCGGCTTTCAGGACGACGAAGCCGCGCGGGATCTGTCCCTTGAGTTCGTCGGCGACCCCGATGACGGCGCATTCGGCGACGTCGGGGTGGGCGGCCAGGGCCTCTTCCATGCTGCCGGTGGACAGTCGGTGTCCGGCGACGTTGATGACGTCGTCGGTGCGGCCCATGACGAAGACGTAGCCGTCGTCGTCGAGGTGGCCGCTGTCGCCGGTGAGGTAATAGCCCTCGTAGGCGGAGAGGTAGGAGGCGACGTAACGGTCGTCGTCCTTCCAGAGAGTGGGGAGCGCGCCGGGCGGCAGGGGAAGCCTCACGACGATCGCGCCGTCGACGCCCGCGGGCACCGGCTTGCCCGAAGCATCGAGGACGCGGACGTCCCAGCCCGGCAGCGGGCGGGTCGGGGAGCCGGGCTTGAGAGGAGCGGCTTCGATGCCCACGGGGTTGGCGACGATGGGCCAGCCGGTCTCGGTCTGCCACCAGTGGTCGATCACCGGGACGCCCAGCAGGTCGCTCGCCCAGTGGTAGGTCTCGGGGTCGAGGCGCTCACCGGCCAGGAAGAGATAGCGCAGGTGGGAGAGGTCGTAGTCGGCGGTGAGCGTCCCCTTCGGGTCCTCCTTCCGGATCGCCCGGAAGGCGGTGGGCGCCGTGAACATGGTCTTGACCCGGTACTCGGCGGCCACCCGCCAGAACTGGCCCGCGTCCGGGGTGCCGACCGGCTTGCCCTCGTACAGGACCGTGGTCGCGCCGGCCAGCAGGGGTGCGTAGACGATGTACGAGTGCCCGACGACCCAGCCGACGTCGGACCCGGTGAACATGGTCTCGCCCGGGCCCACGTCGTACACGGCGCCCATCGACCACTGCAGGGCTACCGCGTAGCCGCCACTGTCGCGGACGACTCCCTTCGGCTTTCCGGTCGTTCCGGAGGTGTAGAGGATGTAGAGCGGGTCGGTCGCGGCCACCGGCACGCAGTCGGCCGGTGCCGCGGCGGCGACCAGGTCCGCCCAGTCGAGATCGTCCGGCCCCAGCGCGGCCTGCCTCTGCGGGCGTTGCAGGATCACACTCTTCTCCGGCTTGTGGACGGCGAGTTCGATTGCCTGGTCGAGAAGCGGCTTGTATGCGATGACCCGCTTGCCCTCGATCCCGCAGGAGGCGGAGACGATCACCTTGGGGGCCGCGTCGTCGATGCGGAGGGCGAGTTCACGCGGGGCGAACCCGCCGAAGACGACCGAGTGGACCGCGCCGATGCGTGCGCAGGCCAGCATCGCGACGGCTGCCTCGGGGACCATCGGCATGTAGATGACCACGCGGTCGCCGTGTCCCACGCCGAGCTGTGCGAGCCCTCCGGCGAAGGTCGCCACCTCGTTCCTGAGCTGTTCGTAGGTGTAGGTGTGGCGGGTGCCGGTCACGGGAGAGTCGTAGACGAGTGCGGGTTGCTCGCCCCGGCCCGCTTCGATGTGCCGGTCGAGCGCGTTGAAACAGACGTTGAGCCGTCCGTCGGGAAACCAGCGGTAGAAGGGTGCGCCCGAGGAGTCCAGAGCGCGTCGCGGAGCGACATCCCAGTCGATGCCCTCCGCCGCCTTCAGCCAGAAGCTCTCCGGGTCCTCGGTACTCGAGCGGAAGACGTCCTCGTACGTTCCCATCGCGCACTCCTTTGTGGCATCGAGGGACGGTGGTGGGGGCTGCTTGCTGAACGGTGTCGGACACAAGTACCGCACACCGGCCGACATGGTCGAGCAGGATGCCGGAAACCGGCGGACCGGTCGCCGGCATGGCGGCGGTGCGGCGGCCCGGCATGGCGGTGGTGCGGCGCCCGGCCGTCAGCAGGCCTTCCGTCAGGTACGGCTTCTGCTCACGTGCCGAGGTGCTTGCGCAGCCACTGACCCATCTGCTGGATCGCCTGGTCCACCTCGGGTACGCGCCCGGCGCCCAGGACGAACGAGTGCTGCCCTTCGGGCATCGGGTGGACCTCGGAGGTGACCTTGAAGTCCGCGAGGCGGCGGCCGAGTTCGGCGCCGTCGTCGGCGAGGGTCTCGTACTCGCCGTAGTGGACGGTCGTGGGCGGCAGGCCGGTCAGATCGGCGTTCGCGATGCTGATCGCGGGGTCGGTGAAGTCCACGGCGGGATCCTGCAGCCAGGCTCCTCGGAAGAGTTCGAGGGTACTCCTGCTGAGCATCTTGTCGTTGTCCTCGTTCTCGTCCACCGACGCGTTCTGGATGGTGAGGTCGGTCCACGGTGAGACGCTGACGATCGCGCCCGGGGTGGCCTCCCCCTTCGCGAGAAGGCGCAGCGGGAGCATGACCGCGAGGGTGCCGCCGATCGAGTGGCCCGTGGTGCCGATGTTCCGCGGCTCGTAGCCCTGCGAGAGCAGCCAGCGGTAGGCCGTCTCGGCGTCGTCGAGCTGCGCGGGGTAGGGGTGTTCGGGCGCCAGGCGGAAGTCCACGACGAGGGAGCGGGCTCCGGCGGCCTTGGCGATGTGGCCGGCGGCCTTGCGGTCCGAGTGCATGGAGGCGGTGACGGATCCGCCGAAGTGGAAGTGGAGCAGCGCCTTGTCGGGATCGGCGCCCTCGGGGATGGCCCACAGGGCGGGGACGCCGCCCGCGTCCACCTCGGCGTATGTGACGCCCTCCGGCTCGGTCGACGCCTTGTGGTTGGAGTCGACGATGTCGCGGATGACGGCCAGGTCGAGACCGGGTGTCGACGACTTCGCGCTCACGCTCGCGAGGAACTCCGCGAACTCGTGTGCCTCTTGGCTTACTCCCATGGTGCTGCTCCTTCTCGGACGGGCGCCGTGCCGGGTTCCCCCGCGGCGGCCGGGTCGATGTGATGGTCGCGATTTCTGAGTATAAGAAAGTGAACTCAGGTGAGGCGGGAATCACCTCGTGGATGCGCGGAGGTCCATGACGGGGCATCGGGTCTGGATCTTGCAGGGCGCCTGCCGGGCGGGTCGCGACCTGTGGACCGGACCGCCCGGGGGCCGGTGGGGTGAGTGCGTGCGACGCGCCTGTGGGCGCCGTCCTGGCCGGCGGTCCGGGGATTCTGCCACCGTGTCCAGGCTTGGCTTCGGTGCAGTCGCGTGGCGGTGGGTGCGGGCGGGGCAGCCGGGCGCCAGTACGCCCTGCCCGCATCGCGCGGGCTCGGCCGCCTCGGCCGGCCGCACCGGTAGGCCTGTCGGATTGCCGGGCAACTGGGCAACTGGGCAAGTCGACGGGAACGGCGGCGATCCGGCCGCCGGACTGTCCTGTGTCTGCGACCGTGGAGGCGTACAGGACTTCGCGGACGAGAAGGCGCGCTGGTCGCAGTCCCGGGGCCCGTTGGGCTGGGCCGTCATTGCACACCAGGCATCAGCGACCGCTCGGGTGCTACTCGTCGAGGAACTGAAGGGCGTGCTTCAGGGAGCGCTCGGGGTACTGGAACTGCGCTCCATGCCCGGCGTGGGGGTGGATCGGCGGTTGAGCGTTCGGGATGTTCCGGCGCCGAGGGCGACGACGCCGTAGTGCGTGCTCACGAGCTGCCCCCTTTCTGGGGGGTGCCCCTATCTCTTTCGTCAAGGGGCTGATCGGTTGATTGGTGATGTTTCAGGCGGCTTGGGGGACGGCTTGAGGTTCGAAGAACGGGCAGTCGCGGAGCATCGCGAAGAGCACGTCGACGCGGCGGCGTGCGAGACACATCAGGGCCTGCTTGTGCCGCTTGCCCTCGGCCTTCTTCCGCTCGTAGTAGGCCCGGGAGGCCGGGTCGGACAGCGAGGCGAACGCGGCGAGGAAGAAGGCCCGTTTCAGGTGCTTGTTGCCTCTGCGGGACGGGCTCTCGCCGCGGATCGAGGACCCCGACCGCCTGGTCACCGGAGCGAGCCCGGCATAGGCGGCGAGGTGGCCTGCGGTCGGGAAGGCGGTGCCGTCACCGACGTCGATGAGGATCCTGGCTCCGGTCCTGACGCCTATCCCCGGCATCGACGTCAGGAGGTCGGAAAGAGGGTGCGACTTGAGCAACTCCTCGATGTCCGGGGCCAGTTCCTTGCGCTGGTCGAGCAGGCCGGCCAGGTTCTTCGCGAGCTTGGGCACGATCACCCCCGCGTCGGTGCCCGTGACGACGACGGTCTGCTCGTCGAGTGCGGTGAAGATGTCCTCGACCAGCCGCTCGGCCGTCCTGGGCGCCTTTGGCCGCAGCAGCGTGATCAGGCGCCGTCGTCCGGCCCTGCGGATCGCCTTGGGCGAGCCGAACTGTTCCAGCAGCGTGAGCACGGCCGGGTGCTGGACGCGTGGCCCCAGGACCCGTTCGAGGTGCGGGTGGATCTGGGTGAGCAGGCCGCGGAGCCGGTTCGCGACCCGGGTGGCCTCGCCCGCGAGGTCGTCGTCGAACCCGACGATCATGTGGAGTTCGGCGATGGTTTCGTCCGTCAGCTCGATCGACCGGAGCGTGTGGGGCATGGTGCGGGCGGCGTCCGCGATGATGGCCGCGTCGCGGGCGTCGGTCTTGCCCTCGCCGGGACAGAGGTCCGCGATCCGCCGCATCGTCAGGCCCGGCAGACAGGCCACCTCGCAGCCCGCGGCGCGGGCGACGGCCAGTGGCAGAGCACCGATCGAGGCGGGCTGGTCCACGACGACCAGGACCCGGCCGTACTTGGCCGTGAGCTTGTCGAGCAGGGCCCGCATCTTCGGCTCGCTGTTCGGCAGCGGCTTGTCGACGACGCTCCTGCCGTCCGGCATGAGGCCGGTGGCGTGGTGTTCGCCCTTGCCGACGTCGAGGCCGAGGAAGACGGCCACGTCGCGGATGTCGATCACTTCACTCCTCCTGGGAGGGACTTGTCTTCCCGGCCAAGGCACGGCGCCGACATCCGGCAACCACGTTACGAAGAGCGTTGCCGGCGGACCGGCGCTCCTGCCCCTATCAGCGATCTACCGGCGCCTCCCGACCCGGTGACACCACCCCCCGGGTCATGGTCGACAGGGGGCAAAAGTCATGCCGGGCCAGAAGGCCGGGAGCCCCAAGATCGGGGGCGTCTAGAAGGTAACGGGGGCGGTTGGCTCGTGGTGCGAGCGGTTATGCGGCGCGGTGGTGGGGCGCCAGGGTGGCGTGGATCTGGTCGCGGATGTCGGCGAGGACGGCTTCGTCGCTGTGGTGCAGGTGCGCGGTGGCGGTGGTGCTGATGTGGATGATCGCGGTGATCACCCGCGCCAGTGTTGCCGCGTCGGCGGCGCCGATGTGCTCGTCGCGGGTGAGCAGGCCGGTGACGCCGTCCTCGAGGCGGCCGGCAAGGGTCAGGCCTGCTTGCCGGTAGGGCTCGGCCGGGTCGCCGAAGACGAGTTCGTGCAGGTACGTGCGGCCGTTCTCGGTGTGCTCCCTCACGCACTCCACCACAGGACGGATGAGAGCGATGACAGGCTCCAGCGCGCCCTGTCCGACGGCGGCGTTCGCGGCGGCGAGGCCTGAATCGATGGCGGCGGCGAACTTCTCGTTCTGCACCATGATCAGCAACTCGGCCTTGGTGGACGCGTACAGGTAGAGCGTGCCGATCGCGACATCTGCCCGGCGGGCGACCTGCTGCGTCGTGACCCTGCCGACGCCGTGTTCGGCGAACAGCTCGCGGGCTGCGGTCATGATGCGCTCGCGCTTGTCCTGTTTGGCCCTCTCGCGGCGCCCGATCGGCATGTGACCGCCTCCCATGGGGACCCCCCTTGACATTATTTATGAGTGGACTCATAGTTGAGTGTACTCGGATTGATCGGGTGGGCGAGGCCCTGGATGCCGCACCGAGTTTGCCGATCCAATCTCAAACACGAATAAATAGGACGAAGACTAGGAGTGGCGCCCCATGAGAGCGTTCGTCGTCACCAAGTACAAGGAGCCGCTGCAGGAGGCGGAGGTCCCCGAGCCCACCGTGGGGGAGCACGACGTGCTGGTCCGGGTGGAGGCCGCCGGGCTGAACCCGCTGGACGAGAAGATCCGCGCGGGTGAGTTCAAGCAGATCCTGCCCTACAAGCTGCCACTGACCCTGGGCAACGACGTCGCGGGCACCGTCATCGGCGTCGGGGCGGCGGTTCGCGGATTCAAGCCCGGAGACGAGGTCTACGCCCGGCCCGCCGCGGACCGCATCGGCACGTTCGCCGAGCGCATCGCCGTCGCGGAAGGCGACGTGGCGCTCAAGCCCGCCTCGATCAGCATGGATGAGGCCGGCTCACTGCCGCTGGTGGCGCTCACGGCGTGGCAGGCGCTGGTGGAGCGCGGGAAGGTGCGGCCCGGGCAGAAGGTTCTCATCCACGCCGGCGCCGGCGGGGTCGGTTCGATCGCGATCCAGCTCGCCGCACACCTCGGTGCGAGCGTCGCCACGACCGCCAGCGGTTCCAACGCGCACTTCGTGCGCGCGCTCGGCGCGGACACGGTGATCGATTACCGCACCCAGGACTTCGAGCAGCTCCTGAACGGCTACGACCTGGTGTTGGACAGCATCGGTGGGGAGACTCTCAAGAAGTCCCTGCGGGTGCTCAAGCCCGGCGGCAAGGCCATCGGGATCGCCGGTCCCCCGGACCCCGCGTTCGCCCGAGAGGCCGGCCTGAACCCGCTGCTGCGCCTTGCGGTCGCAGGCCTGAGCGGCAAGATCCGCAGGCAGGCGAAGAAGCTCGGTGTGACGTACGAGTTCCTGTTCATGCGCGCCAGCGGCGACCAGCTCCGCCAGATCACCACCCTCATCGACGAGGGCGTGGTGCGTCCGGTCGTGGGCAAGGTGGTCCGCTTCGACCAGACCCCGCAGGCGCTGCAGTCCCTGTCCCAGGGCGGTATCCGCGGCAAGGCCGTCATGGGCAGCAGCTGACCCAGCTGACCCGCCGCAACCGCGACGGATCACACAAGACGCACAGCAAGACAAGACGCACAGCGACAAAAAACACGCAAGGAGAATCCGTCATGAGCAGCACCGGCACCCCGAACGAAGCCGTCATCACCTCCTACGCGAAGGCCCCGGCCCGCACCGTCAGCGCCGGCGGCGTCACCTACGCCTACCGCGAGCTGGGACCGAAGGGCGGCATCCCCGTCGTCTTCTTCGTCCACCTCGCCGCGACCCTGGACAACTGGGACCCCCGCATCGTCGACCCCGTCGCGAAGGGCCGTCACGTCATCGCCTTCGACAACCGCGGTGTCGGGGCATCCACCGGCCAGGTGCCGGACAGCGTCGAGGCGATGGCCGACGACGCCCACACCTTCATCAGGGCGCTCGGGTACGACAAGATCGACGTCTTCTCCTTCTCCCTCGGCGGCATGGTCGCCCAGGCCCTGGTGGTGAAGCACCCCGCGCTCGTCCGCAAGCTCGTCCTCACCGGCACCGGGCCCAAGGGCGGCAAGGACATCGACAAGGTCGCCGGAACCACCTACTGGGACATCCTGCGCGCCACCCTGACCCGCTCGGACCCCAAGGAGTTCCTGTTCTTCAACCGCAACGCCACCGGCAAGCCCGCCGCCCGCGCGTTCGTCAACCGGCTCAAAGAGCGCACCGTCGACCGCGACGCGGAGATCAAGACCAAGGCCTTCCAGACACAGCTGAAGGCGATCAAGAAGTGGGGGCGCTCCGCCCCCGACGACCTGTCGTCGATCACGCAGCCCACCCTGATCGCCAACGGCGACAACGACCGCATGGTGCCGTCGATCCTGTCGGAGGACCTGCACCAGCGCATCAAGGGCAGTGAGCTGATCATCTACCCCGACTCCGGGCACGGCGGCATCTTCCAGTACCACGACCGGTTCGCCCCCGTGGCGGTCGAGTTCCTCGCCCCATGACAACCCGTCAGACCAGGAAGAGAAGGGCAACATCATGAGCACGTCACCGGCCGTCGCACCCCTGGAAGTGAAGAAGCACCTCACCTCCTCGATCCTGCTGTGGGTGCGGACCGATCAGCCCCGCCAGACCGGCATGGACCACTGGAAGGGCCCGCACTCCGGGATCATCTCCGCCACCCCGGGCCTGGAGGAGTACCGGCAGATCCACCTCGCCAAGCACAACCCGGGCCGGTGGCCGGCCACCGACGGGGTCCAGACCGCGATCCCCGCAGACCGGAAGATCGACGGCGTCGCGGAAGTCACCTTCCAATCGGCGCTTGCACCCCTGAAAGGGCGCAAGCAGACGAAGCTGGCCTACGCCGACGAGATCAACGTGTTCCGCCGCACCCTGCTCTACGCCGGCTCGCCGAACTCATCCCGCTGGTACGACGTCGCAGGCCCCGGAGAGACGGTCGGTGCCCGCACTCTCGTCTACCTGCGCCGTAGAGACGGCGCCGGCGCCGGCGCCTTCCGGAAGTTCGTCAACGAGCAGGTCGCTCCCGCGCTCGCCGGCACCGGAGTGCTGAAGGAACTGCGCACGCAGACGTTCCTGCCCTGGGTCGAAAAACTCTGGGACACCCCGGACGTCGCCCACGACAACCCCCACGACCAGCACTTCCACGCCTCCCTCAGCCTAGGGTTCACCGACACAGAGGCACGGGACGCCTTCTTCACCGGCAACGTGATCCAGGACCTGTCCGACCGGCTGGCACCGCAGGTCTCCGCGATCCACGCCTACGACGTCACCGCCGCCCTCACCTACGTCAAGAACGGCGACATCCTCCCGCACTGCGAGGAGTGAGCAGCGCGGGCTCTGCTCGGCAATGCATCCGCCCCACGCTTCCCGGCCCTCCTCGCCGTCTGACACCCGTCACGCATCCGAATCCGTATCCGGAGCCAGCCATGAGCGAGCACAGCACCATCCAATACGAGCGCACCTCACCGCAGATCGCGAAGATCACCTTCGCCAACCCGCCCGTCAACCTCATCGCCGGCGAGACCGTCCTGCGCCTCATCGAGATCGTCGAAGAACTGGCCACCGATCCGGACATCCAGGTCGTACTGTTCGACAGCGCCACCCCCGACTTCTTCTACAACCACTTCGACCTGGCCGCCGCCGCCGACTTCCCCGCCCCCGAGGACCCGGACGCGGTGCCGGCATGGACGAATCTGGTCCTGGAACTCTCCAGGGCGCCGTACATCACCATCGCGGCCATCCGGGGACGCACCCGCGGCGGTGGGAACGAGCTCGCCCTCGCCCTCGACCTGCGCTACGCCAGTCGTGAGAAGGCGATCTTCGGGCAGCCCGAGGTCGGCAGCGGACTGCTGCCCGGCGGTGGCGGCACCGAGCGCCTCCCTCGCGCCATCGGACGCGACCGCGCCCTGGAAGCCATCCTCACCAGCGACGACTACGATGCCGACACCGCCGAGCGTTGGGGCTGGGTCACCCGCGCCCTCCCCGACAGCGAACTCGACGCCTTCGTCGGCACCGTCGCCGCCAGGCTCGCTTCCTTCGACCGCACCTCACTCGCCTCGGCCAAGGCCCAGATCAACCGGGCATCCCTGCCCCCGGACGCGGACCTGGTCGCCGCGTACGGCGAGTTCGCCCACTCGCTCACCCTCCCCGGTTTCCTCACCCGGGCCGCAGGCACGCAGGCCGTCGCCGAACAGGCCGGCATCGACTTCGAATACCGTCTCGGGCACCACATCGGCGTCGCCAACCAGCAACGCTGACGCCCGGCAGCAAGCGAGCACGTACGCAGCAGATGCCACGGCCGTGCTCGTTCTGTCGCGAGTCCCACCTGGGTCGTCGTACGAGTGCCCGATGGGGGAGGGGAACCATGGCGCGAAGCCCGGTCAGCACCGAGAACGACCGGCGGATCGGCGCTGCCGCGGACGCGGTGGTGTTCGACGTCGTCCGTACCGTGGCCGGCCGGCGACCCGGCATCGCCGGCGAATTCGAGCGCGTCGGGGCACAGGCCGACTAGCCAGGGCTCACCACCCAGTGGCGCGGCCCGTACGCCGACAGGGCTGCGGGTGGTGTCGGGGAAGGGCCCCGGCGGTCGCTGGGCGCACTGCACCGGGTGATGCTCGACGAAGCGCTCGCCGGGCATGGCCTGTCCGAGTTTCACCGACACCGAGATCGACATCGACCGAGGTGAGCTCGCGGCACCTGGCACCGCCTGCACCCGTGGTCCGACAGCCGCGATGGTCCGTCCACGACGGTACGTGCCTCCGCCATGTCGGCAAACCGTTCGAACCCCATGGATCACGCGGTCCCGACGCCAGGAGATCACATCGGGACCGAAGGGCAACCTCAGGCGTTCGTGTTGCGCAGGTCCGGGTAGAGCGCCTCGACCGGGCCGCTCAGAGCCGCCTTGACCCCCTGGGTCAGCTCGTCGGCCAGGACCTCGTATTCTCCTGCCTCGACGGCGTCGTAGACCGTCGTCACCAGCTGCGTCGGCAGCATCTTGGGTCCGTCGGCGTGCGCGGCCATGGCGGTGTCGACGTAGCCCATGTGCACCCCCGTCACGTGGACGCCCATGGGTGCGAGCTCGATGCGCAGGGAGTTGGTGGCCGACCACAGTGCGGCCTTGGACGCGCTGTAGGCGCCGCCGAAGGCGTACCAGCTGGCAACGGAGTGCACGTCGATGAGGATCGACCCCTTCTTGGCGGCGAGGACCGGTGCGAAGGCGCGGGCAAGGAGGACCGGTCCGAAGAAGTTCGTTTCCATGTTCGCCCGGATGTCCGCCTCGGTGACGTCCAGCAGGCTCGCGCTCGGCGGGATGGCGCCCGCGTTGTTGACGAGCACGGTGACATCCGCCGCGGCGGCGACGGCCCCGGCGATCGACGCGCGGTCGGTGACGTCAAGGGCCAGGGGGACGATGCGTTCGTCGTCCCAGGCGCGCGGGGTACGGGCGGTGGCATAGACCTTGGCGGCGCCGCGAGCCAGGGCCTCGCGGACGAAGTGGGTGCCGATACCGCCATTGGCGCCGGTGACGAGGACGACTGCTCCATCGAGGGAGGGCATGGGTGTTCCTTCGTTTCAGGGGGATGTGAAGTGCGTGGCTCTGCACGGTTGGAGCAATGACTCCTCGCCCTGTCATGGGAGAATGAGCACAGCCATATTCGAGCCCACGCGGTAGCGACTGTAGTCATAACTGACTGCAGTCAGAATACTATTCCTGGAGGACACCGCCATGTCTGTCGCCCCCCGGCCGGTCGGACGGCGCGAGCGGAACAAGCAGGAGAAATTCGACCGCATCGTCGCTGCCGCGACTGAGTTGTTCGCCGAACACGGCATCGATGAGGTCACGACCCAGCAGATCGCCGACAAGGCCGACATCGGCACCGGGACCCTGTTCCTTTACGCCAAGACCAAGGGCGAACTCCTCCTGCTCGTGCAGAACGCCAAGTACGCCGAAGCGCTCGAGCAGGGCCGGGCGGACGCCGAGACCGTCCCAGGGGTGCTGGACGCGGTGATGGCGATAGTCCGGCCGATCGTGGAGTGCAACCGCACCCAGATCGATAACGGACGTACCTACCTGCGAGAGATGGTCTTCGGCGACCCCGAAGAGCCCCGGCACGGCGCTGCACTCGCCATCGTCGCGCAGGCCGAGGAGGCCATCGCCGCCGTGCTGCTCCGGAACGAGCAGGTCACGGAGGGCGACGCCGCGACGCTGGCACACATCGTGTCCGCCGTGATGTTCCTCAGCACGGCGGCGAGCGTGAACATCGGCTTGAGCGTCGAGGAGATCGTGCAGGACATCCGGAGGCAGGTCGACGTCCTGCTGCCTCGCTGAAGCGCGGCTGGCCTCAGGCCGTACCGGGGGCGACTTGCCTCCAGCCCGGGCGCTGGAGGCAAGTGTCCGGCAGTGGCTGCGCGGTGCGATCGCGAGCTGGTCCGATCGCGATCGTGGAGCACGGTCAGAGCGTCGCGAACCCCAGCACGAGCGGCGCCACGGCAACGAGCATGATGACGGTTGGGGTGCCGACTCCCTTCATGTCGCCTGCGCGGAGGTGCGTGATTACGGCGCCCAGAAAGTACAGGACGACCCCGATCGCCGCCGCGATGCCCAACGGCCGGTAGACAATGCCGGCGAGCAGCCCCAGAGCGCCCGCGATCTTGACCAGGCCGAGCGGCAGGAACCAGCTGTCGGGCACCCCGACCGCCTTGAGCTGCTCTGTGATCTTCGGGTCGCGGGTGATGTCGGAACGGGCACTGGAGACCAGCAGCAGGGACAGCACGACGGCGAGGACGACATAGGCGATGAACATGGAGAACTCCGGAGAGAGAAGGGGACGGTCGATCGGTCGAGGAATTCAGGGCGGCAAGCGATGAGCCGCGGTCATGCGACTGCCTCGTGTCCGGGGCATTGCTGTGGGAGTGGACGAGGTGATCCAGGTGATGCCGAGTGAGAGCGGCCCAGTCGTTCCCACAGGTTCGGAATCGGGCGTTGCGGCGGTGGCGGTATCACCCGTAGGACGAAAGGCCTCGCACCGGGACCTCGGCGGAGCGCTGCCGACGGAAGGGCGGAGTCGGCCAGGCCTCGCTCCTGCGTCGGTGGCACTCAGGCCGGGCGAAGCGGGAGGGAGTCGCAGGCGTGGTCCGTCCAGATGCGGAGGGTGGTTTCGGCCGGGTAGGGGGTACCGCCGGGTTCGGTGTCGATGCGCTGGGGGAGACGCTGCTCTGTGTCGCACTCGGGCCGGCCGGGGTTGCCGGTGGTGGCGAAGGCCGCCCACGCGGAGCGCACCCACTGCGACAGAGCTGCCGCGTCGGCGGGCGGCTGCTCACCCGATCAGGAGGGCGCTGACGGCTGCGCTCAGGCTGCCGAAGGCCAGTCCGAAGTCCGGCCCGGGCAGGCGCCGAATGTGCCGCTCATCGCTGGGGCCGGCCAGGTCAGTCGGTAGAGGTAGGACCGGCGTCCGGCTGGGCGGCGCGTTCGGCCAGGTGCAGGCTGGGCACGCGCCTCCCCGGGTGGGACGAGCCGTGAATGCGGAAGCCATCGGTATGGCAGATCCTGACGGGGGTGGTCTTCACCGGAATCACGCCGGGCCGGGATCATCCGTTTTCACCTCCCGACGTGGAAGACATGGCACCGGCTGAAGCGAGCGATCGTGCTGCTCGGCATCCAGCAGTGCGAGGGCGTTGTGGATGCCCTGTTCGAGGATTTGGTCGGCAAGTCGGCGGTTGGTCAGGGCACGGGAGAGTTGCAGGGTCCCGGCCATCATGCCGAGGAGGCTGAGTGACTTCAGACGCGCCGACGGCGGGTCATGGGGTGCCATGCGGGCGGCGAAGCCGTCAACGAGGACCAGCGCGCCGTCGGTGTACGCCTGCCTGGTGGAATCCGTGGAGCGTCCTATCTCGTCGAGCAGGGCGGCATTGGGGCAGCCGTCCTCGACGCTGTCGCGCTGCTCGGTCGAGAAGTACCAGCGAATCATCTGCTCGAGTCCGGCGCGGCCGGGTGCCGCCTGCGCGACGATGTTTTCGTGCTGCGCACGCATCTGGTCAGCGACCGCGGTGGCGATGAGTTCGTCCTTGGAGGCGAAGTAGGCGTACAAGGTGCCGTTGGTCAGTCCCGCATCCTTCATGAGTATGGCCACTCCGGAGCCGTCGAAACCGTTGCGCTTGAGCCGGCGGCCGGCCGTCGTGATGATCCGCTGCCTTGTCTCCTGCTTGTGTTCTTTCGTGTACCGCACGAGGCGTTCCTCCATCGCAGCCGGGGCTTGCGCCCCGGCTGCCGCTGGTCGCGTCAGTGGGCCGCGCCTGCAAGAAGCGCGGGGAAGTTGATTTTGGCGATCTGCAGCTTCGGGTCGTGGGGCTCGGGGACCCCGCCATCGGTGATGTACAGGCGGTCGCCGCGGACGGCGGTCGCGGAGGGCGAGGCGAGACCGTCCGCGCCTGTCAGGACGGGCTTGTAGGTGCCGTTCGGGTAGATCACCACGACCCTGTCCGGACCGTTCTGCGAGGAGGAGCCGTTCTGCGCCGCGAACACCACATCGGACCAGGGGGTCAGGAAGCTGAGATCGTCGATGTTGGGCAGGCCGCCCGTGACCAGGTGGAGGGGGCCGGCCGTGCCGGTGCCAGTGACCGGTACCTGCAGCAGGGTTCCCTTGTTGAAGTTGCTGATCCACAGGGCGCCGTTGTGGAACCTGAGCCCGTTGGCGCCGATCGGCAGGGCTTTGGTCGGTACCGGCGCCAGCGCGGCGTCGGTCAGCCACGGGGTCGCCGATCCGCCCGAGACCGGAACGGACCAGATGATTCCCTTCAGGCTGTCCGCGATGTAGAGGGTGCGTCCGGCCGGGTCGACGGCCAGCCCGTTGGGACCCGAGTCGGCGGGCAGAGCGGCGACGCGCTGAGGTGTACCGTCCGCAAGCAGTTTGTACACGCCGTTCCTGGCCGCGTTGCCTGGGGCCCACACGCTGTAGTAGACGGTGCCGTCGCTGCCACGGGTGTTGCCGCTGATCGCCTCACCCACCTGCCCGGTGGCGAGCACGGTGCGCTGTCCGGACGCGGAGATGCGCATCAGCTGCGGCCCGTGGGTGCGCTCGCACACCGCGCAACTGCCGAGCATCGACAGGGTCACTGAGCCGTCGGGGTTGGCGGTGATGTTCTCGGGGATCTCGCCGGCGGCGAAGTCGAACTTCGCCGCGGTCCGTACGTCGGTGACAACGGATGCGCGATACGAGGGTCCCGTCCATGCGGAGGCGGACGGCGCCGAGACCAGGACGGCCGCCGTCGCTGTGACCGCCAGCGCGATGCCGACGTTCTTCTTCACAAAACGCCGTGCGCTCGAAGCACTGCGCCGGGCCGTTTGCCGGCGTTGCTGCTGCATGACTCTCCTCGGTAAATCAACGAGTGACTGGTCGATGGGACTTTCGAGGACATCGGTGATGTCGGTGATGTCGGGTACATCAGAGGCGTTCAGGCGGAATCGGCGGCCCTGAAGCCGGACCTGGATGTCATCGGCGCCTTTGAAGCCGGGCCGGGGAGTCAGGTGGGCAGGTGGTTGTTCCTGCGGATCTGCTTGTCGAACGTTCCGGCAGGGACGAGGCGGCGAGCGGTGGCGACGCGTGCGGCCAGCGGTCCGGCGGTGTAGCGCAGCTTCGGCTTCTTGTCGGTCGCTGCGGTGACGATCACCTTGGCGACGACGGCGGGGTCGTCGCCGTCCTTCATCGCATCCGCGATCATCCTGTCGAAGTCGCGCCGTCGCTCCGCGTACAGAGGCAGCGGGGTGTCGGGCTGTGCGGCGTTGGTGTCGAAGCTGGTCTTGGTGTAGGCGGGCTGGACGAGGAGGACCCGCACACCGTGCTCGCGGACCTCGTGGTCCAGCGACTCGGAGTAGCCCTCGATCGCGTGCTTCGCGGCGACATAGAGGGCCATGAAGGGCTGGGGGGCGACCCCTAGGACGGACGAGATGTTGATGATGCGTCCGCTGCCCTGGGCGCGCATATGCGGCAGGACGGCCTTCGTCATGCGGATGACGCCGAGGACGTTGATGTTCAGGACGTTCTGGGCCTGGGTGACGGAGTTCTCCTCGACGGCGCCCGCCGAGCCGATGCCCGCGTTGTTGACCAGGACGTCGATGCGTCCGAACCGGTCGATCACCTCTCCGACCGCGGCGGTGGCCGAGTCGTCACTGCCGACGTCGAGATCGAGGTACGTCACACCGGCGGGCGGGGTGAGTCCGGATGTCTTGCGGCCGGTTCCGATCACCTCGAAACCCGCCGAGACGAAGGCGCGGGCCGTCTCCTTGCCGATCCCCGACGAGGCGCCTGTCACGAGCGCCACCGGCCGCGTTGTCGTCATCACGTACTCCTTCACTTTAAATTATGATCGTATGCCTTACGGTCGTACGACCATATGCTGGTCGTCGGTCGATGGCAAGTGGGCACGTCCGGCGATCTGGGAAAGGATCCGGAATCGTGGGGAGTCGGTGTTCACCGGCTTTTCGGACGTGCGATGCCGAGGTGGCCACCCGAGCGGAGTTCCAGCTCCTCGGGACCCTTTTCGGCAGCGGGCTTCTCGAACCGGGGCAGGAATGCCTCGATTCCTGGCCGGGTCGGGGAGCTAAGGAATTGCGTGTAGGCCGTTCGCGGGTCGGCGTCGGGCGGGGGCGTCGCCCTGTTGGCCCGAGCCTTGGCGGCTGCCAGCGCCGCCTTGCCGAATGACGCCAGCCGGGTTGCCGCACCGTCCACGAAGTCGTCCAGCTCGGCGTCGGCGACGGAGCGGGTCACCCATCCGTAGCGTTCTGCCGTGTCGGCGTCGTAGTTATTGCTGCTCAGGATGGCTTCGAGTGCCCGATCCCGTCCGATGAGCCGGGGCAGGTGTTCTGAGCCCCGGCAGCCGGGAAGAATCCCGCCGCCGCCCTCGGACCGGCCGAACACCGCGCGCTCGCGACTGGCGTAGCGCAGATCACAGGCCAGGGCCAGTTCGCCTCCGCCGCCCCTGGTCCGTCCGCGGATGGACGCGATGCTGACGAACGGAGCTGTGGACAGCCGGATCACGAGATCGATCCATGTCGGCGTCGCCTCCGGATCGGAGGGCATGAAGTCGGCAACCCGGTCGAGATCGAACTGGTTGAAAAAGTAGCCGGGCGTACTGCTGGTGAGGACGGCAACGTGAACCTGCGGGTCCTCGCTCAGCTCCGTGACGACCTCGACCAGTCGGGACACGGTCTCTTTGAGGATGAGATTCACTGGTGGATTCGAGAATGTGATTTTGCGGATTCCTGGTGTCAGCTGCTCCACGCTGATCGTGCTGGGTTGCGTCATCGTTCGCTCCAAGGGTGACCCTGACGGTTCGCCAGGGATGCGTGTTCGTCGGAGCGCCCTGAACCGGCAGAGGCGACGCCCGGCACCGGGGCGCGCAGCCGCGTGGCCATGTCCTGCTTCGCCGTGCTGTTGCAGCCTCGACGCTCCGACCGGCTTGGCAGCCGAGCGGGTCAGCCGGCCGGCCGGGTGCGCGGCGCGGCTGGTCGAGGGCCGGGCGGGGCGACGCGGCACAACGTGCTGAGGCGGCCGACGGTTGGGACGGCGGTGCGGCGCGGCCCCGGTTTCGGGGGAGTGGCCGCCGAGGCGATATCGGCGTCCGTCACAGCGAGCCGAGCCGCTGTCGTGCCGACGCTCCCGACCCTGGATCGCCGTCGCCATGTCTTTCTCCTGCGGTGGGGCGCAAGTTCACTGGTCGCGCTCGAAGCTACGGAGGATGCGAGGAAAGCGGATCCGTCACCGTGTCTGTCACATGTGACCTGGTGTCGTTGAAACTCGGGTTGCCGGCAGTGGCTCTGGGCGACCGCAGCCCATTGAGCTTTTGAGTAAATGGACCTGTACGGACGGCGCCCGGAGCAGGCAGCCCTTGACCCGATCCTTGACGGTGCTCGCCAGGGCGACGAGCACCGCTGGTGCTGTGGGGTGACCCCGGCATGAGCAGGACCGCCCTACTGGAATGCGTGGCCGAGTCCGCGGCGCGCACCTCCTCCGGCCCTTCGAGAGAGGACGTGGGATGGCGCTCGTCGAGGCTCGCCCCGCCGGGCCGGCGCGCGTACCAGGCCTCGATCTCGCGGTTGTGCGCGATGCCCGAGGCCTTGCGGTGGTCCGCGATGGCGACCCGCGCGCCGGGCCTGAGCATCCGGTACGTCTCAGCGACGGCCACGGCAGTCGTCTCGGCCAGTTCGTGCAGGACATACGCGCACTGCGCCGAATCTACCGAGGCGTCGGGTACAGGCGAGGGGGCCGGTGTGCCGACCTGGGTCGTCACTTGCGGGGCGGGGCCCTCCCTGGCGGCCCGCTGCCGCTGATGCAGGGACGTCGCCGTCGGGCCCACCGCGCGGGCGGCGACCAGCCGGTGCTCGTCGCCAACGGCGGGAGCGACAGGATGGTGCCAGCGACGCAGAACCTGGCCGACCTGGCGCGGCGGCTGCAGAACGTCGAGCTGATGATCCATCCCGACGCGGCCACGGAGGCATCTTCCAGTTCCACGAGCAGTTCGTGGCGGAAGCCCTCCGGTTCCTTTAGCGGCCGTAAAGGCTCAGCGCGGTCGGCGAGACAGCCGGGCCCGTCGCTCAGGGTCCCGCCGGGCATCAGCCGCCACTCAGCCGGCGCCGAAAGGTCCCGGTGAGTCCACCAGGCGCAGCCCGTCCTCGAAATCGACGCGCGCGAGGTCGGCGCGCGAGACGATGCCGAGCTTGGGGAAGACGTTGGCCAGGTGATAGCCCACCGTACGGGGACTGATCAGCAGCTGTGCCCCGATCTCCCGGTTGGTGAGCCCCTCTGCGGCCAGCCGCACGACTCGCGACTCCTGCGCGGTCAGAACCGTTGCGGTGTCCCGGTCCGGTCCCGAGTCGCGGCGCACCTGCTGTCCGCTCAGCTCCTGTTCGGCCCGGGTGCGGGCGAGCAGGGGCGCCGCGTCGAGTCGCCGGAAGGTTTCCGCGGCTTCCGCCAACTGTGTCCGGGCGTCGGCACGGCGGCGTGCCCGCCGCAGCCACTCGCCGTACAGCAGGCGGGTGCGGGCGTAGGCGAAGGGCCGTGACTGGGCTCCGGGGACATCCAGCGCGAGCCGGAAGTGCTTCTCCGCCTCCGCCCCGGACTCCAGCAGGGCACGGACAAGGTGCAGCGCGGAGACCGCCCAGGGTGCGTTGGACCGCTCGGACCACCGCTGCAGCAGCCGCACCTGTTCTTCGGCCGTCGCCCGCTGACCGGCCTGGACCGCGGCCTCGGCGGTGTCCGGCGCGGCCAGGATCGCGATGGTGGGGTGCGCCGCGTGGTGCCCGTCCTCGGTCAGCCGGACCAGGCGGCCCACAGCCTCCTCGGCCCGGCCGCCGAAGAGCGCCGACATGCCGAGGCTCCACTGCGCGGCCGCGCTGAAGACGCGCACTCCGCGCGGCGCCCAGAGTTCGACGGTCCCGGCGGCATGGTCCACGACGGTCCGCTCATCGCCTCGCGCGGCTGCCAGCCATCCGATACCGCCGCGGTACTGTGCCGCCGATTTCTCGTCGCCGATCTCCTCCGCCACTCGGAGTCCCTCGATGGCATTCGCCTCGGCCAAGGCCCAGGATCCCTGCGCGATGTCCACCGTCACGGACTGGGCCAGCGCCTGGGTCAGGGCCGACACCTGGTCCGTGTGCCGCAGTTGGTCGATCTCGCGGTGGAGGCCCTCCCCAAGGACGTGCTCGATGCCCCAGGCCACCCCCAGCGCTGCCGTTGGCATCAGGAGCCAGGAACTGCCGCTGAGCCGGTTGAAGCCCTCACCGCCGAGAGCCACCATCTGGTCGCGGTCATCAGCGCCGCTGTCCCGCTCCTCCGTCCACCATGCGCGGAGCAACGGCAGCAGACCGGCGTTCGGGAAGTCCCCCTGTGCGAGCCGCCGCTCGAGCCGGTGGAGCGCCTCGCGCTGCAGTGCGCTGTGCCCGGCCGCCCACGCCGCCCACAGCGCCACGCTGCCGAGCCTGAACGCCTGCCCGGGATCGGCCACCCGCTCCATGTCCCGGGTCAGCTGACGGCAGGCGATCTCGAGATGCCCGTGCGTGAACTCGATCAGCCCGAGCAACCCCTCACTGAGGTTCGCGACCTTGGCTTCGGAGGAGATCTGTTCGGCCCGCGCCAGCATGTCCCGCGCCACATCGGCCTGGCCGGCCTCCCAGGCCGCCTTCGCTCCGTGAGCGAGCCGCCTGGCCGCGTCGTCCGTGGACGGGGAGAGTGCCGCCGCCCGCCGCAGAGCACGGCCGGCCGTGGCACAGCCGCCGCGTGCCCAGGAGCGGTCGGCCGACTCCTCCAGCAGCCGCGCCACCTCCCCGTCAGGTCCGCCCGCGGCTTCCACGGCTGCGGCGAGGTGCCACGGGCGCAACTCGTCGGCGTTCTCACCGGTCAGCACGGAGGCGAGCGCGCGATGAACCGCCTGTCGGTCCGCGGCCGGTGCCTCCTCGTAGACCACCGCCCCCATCAGCTGGTGGCGGAGGCGGATACGACCGTCCGAACGCGTGGTGAGCAGGCCCGAGTGCAGCGCCTCGTCCCACGCGACCGAGTCGAGGCCGAGCACACGATTCGCCTTGGACATGGTGTTCCGGTCGCTGCGGTCATCGGCGGCGACGAGAAGAAGCGCGGTGCGGGCGGGCGCGGACAACCTCGCGATGCGGGCGCGGAAGGCGCGGCGCAGGCGGGGCCCGACGGCGATCTGCTCACCGGCGAGAGGGTGCGCCGAGATGTCGCCCGCCGCCATGGACGTGGGCAGTTCCTGGAGCGCGAGCGGATTGCCGGCTGCCGCGCGGACCGTGCGGCGGATCACCGCCTCGTCCGCGTCCGGAGCGACGGCACCGACGAGCAGCCGGGCGTCCTTGTCGCCCAGCCCGCGAACCTCCATCGCCGCCAACTCCTCCCACGGTCCCTCGACGGGATCGTCGTGTCCGGTCAGGAGCATGGCCACGGGCTCGTCGCGCAGGCGGCGGGCGACGAAGGCCAGGATTCGTGCGGAGGGCTCGTCGAGCCAGTGGGCATCGTCCACGGCGATGAGCACCGGCCGTTTCCCGGCCAACTCGCCGACGAGCGTCAGCACGGCCACGCTGATCAGGAACGGGTCCGCGACGTCACCGCTGATGCCGAGCGCCCCGTTCAAGGCGTTGGCCTGCGGCTCCGGGAGCGCACTGATCCGGTCCGTTACCGGCCACAGCAGTTCATGCAGGCCTGCGAACGCCACCCGCGACTCCAGACGGGTACCCCGGCATCTCGCGACGGTGAAGTCTCCAGCGGCTGCTTCGGCCCCGTAATCGAGCAGAGCGGTCTTGCCGATACCGGGTTCGCCCCACACCATCAGAGCCGCCCCGGCACCTTGACGAGCGGCATCAAGGATCTCGTCGAGGGCTGCCTGTTCCTGGCGCCGTCCATACAGGTCCATTTGTTTGAAATGTTAAGGGCCTGCTGTGGCCCGGGCTACTCCAGACACCGCCTGTTCACCGCCGCTTGGCGATCCTTTGACGGATGAGATGACGGATCCGCTTCCAGCGCACCGCCCGTAGCGTCGAGCGTGATCACTGCGCGCCCCACCGCAGGAGGACGACATGGCGACGGCCATCACCTCTGTTGATCTGTCACTCGTTCCGTCTGACAAAGGACTTCCCAATCGTGATGTCAAGCCGCAGCCGTGACGGGAGGTGAACCTTGATAGCACTGTCCGTCACGAAGCATCGCCCACAAGACGTTG
>NZ_JBFAJD010000016.1:25504-206850 GCF_040655035.1 Streptomyces sp. NPDC050549 | reverse complement strand
CGTTCTCTCATGCCCGCGACCGCACCCGAACCTCCGTCCAGATGATCACCCGCGCCGCATTACCTCGAACGAGATCCGGTTTGCCACAACGCACTGAGTAGCCTCACAGTTGGACCAGATCTGCCGCCAGATCTCGCGCGGGAACGTGATGAAGGCCAGCAGCTCGCGCCGGGCGGTGTCCAAGTGGGCTGCGGCCTTGGGGAATTTGGCTTCCAGGGCGTCCAGGACGTGCCGCATCTGGGCCTGGACAGCAGTCGTGTCGGGCTGTTCGAAGACGGTCCGCAGCAGCGTGGCGACCCAGGGCTGGGCCGACTTGGGGACCTGGCTCAGGAGCCCGCGGGCGTAGTGGGTTCGACAGCGCTGCCACGATGAACCGGGCAGGACCGCGCCGATCGCAGCGACGAGGCCGGTGTGGGCGTCGGAGACGATCAGTTGGACGCCGGACAGGCCGCGAGCGGTCAGGGAGCGCAGGAAGGCGAGCCAGCCGGCGCCGTCCTCGCTGGAGGCGACGTCGATGCCGAGGATCTCGCGGTGGCCGTCGGCATTCACGCCGACGGCGATGAGGGCGTGGACGTTGATGATGCGGCCGCCCTCGCGGACCTTCTGGGTCAGTGTGTCGACCCAGACGAACGCGTAAGGCCCTTGGTCCAGGGGCCGGTTGCGGAACGCGGCAACCTGTTCGTCCAGATGCTTCGCCATCGCGCTGACCTGGGACTTCGACAGCTGGGTGACACCGAGGGAGGCGGCGAGCTTCTCGACCCGGCGGGTGGAGACGCCGAGCAGGTAGGCGGTGGCGACCACCGAGATGAGGGCCTGTTCGGCCCGGCGGCGGCGTTCGAGGAGCCAGTGCGGGAAGTAACTGCCCTGACGCAGCTTGGGAATGGCCAGCTCAACGGTCCCGGCCCTCGTGTCCCACTCGCGCGGGCGGTAGCCATTGCGGTAGTTGACGCGTTCGTCGCTGACCTGCCCGTACTCTGCGTTGCAGAGGGCATCGGCCTCCGCGGACATGAGCGCGTCGGCGAACGTCTTCACCATCGCGCGCAGCAGATCGGGACTCGCCGCGGCGAGGTTGTCTTCGGCGAGGGCGTGCAGGGGCAGACTGTCGGGTGCGGTCATCGTGCTGATCTCCTTCGAGGCTTCGACACTTCGAAGATCAGCCGGTGGCCGTTCGTCTATGCGGGCACCATCCCGATGCCGGAGCAAACCCCCGGATCAGGTCGAACCCGTACACCACTTCTCTGGACCCGACCCGGCCTCCATTCGGGTCCGCTCACGAAACGCCTGCCGTTCAGGCGTCAGCCCTCCACCTTGCGGATACCTCATACGACCGGCACACCGCGACGATCGGACTCCGTCACTCACCAACGACATCACCCCTCCAAAGCCAGTAACACCAGAAGTGACAACTGGCCAGGTTTGTATCGGCTCCGCACATCCACTACATGCCCTAACGGTGCAGACGCGGGCATAATATTCGTAATCGCAGCAAGTTTTGGACAATGGGACAGATAGTCACTACATGGGCGCTTGTTCACCAATACCCTTGCCCCTACTACCTCGTCGACACAGCGCAGTGCCTTAATGCACCTCAAGCCGCACCGAAGACGAGCGATAAGTTCTCACGACTGCAAGGGGAAAGAAATGAATCGTTTCGTTCTGGCTCCTGTCGTACTGACGGCGCTGTCGCTGGGGGCGGCCGTCGGGCTTGCCTCTCCTGCTGCCGCCGCACCCAACACCACACCTCAGAAGGTCTGCGGCAGTAGCTACAAGACCGTGAACTCGGCGCCCGTCGGCTCCGGGGGCACCGTCTACCTGACGTACAACGCCTCGAACGGCAGAAACTGCGTTGCGACCATCCGCAGCAACCCAGGAACTGTCATGGACATGGCTGCCTGGATCTATATCCCCGCCACCGACGCGCACGACTCGGACTGGGGGCAGTACACCTCGTACGCAGGACCGACCTACGCCTACGGAAAGGGATACTGCGTGGACTGGGGCGGCAACATCGGCAACGTGCACGTGCAGGTGTCCGGCTCCAACTGCGGCGCCCTGAAGGAACACCGCACCACCTACATCCGCTGATCCACCTCTCACACCCGACCCCGCCACTCGATGAGTGGCGGGGTCGGACTGTCGACCCTGCGGCCGGCTCGCACCGGCCGCAGGGACGTCGGGCAGCGGTACCCGCCGAGCAGCCCTTCACCACGAGTGGGCCGAACGCGAAGTACGTCCGCGACATCACCCATCTCCCGCTGGAGGGCGGGAAGTTCCTCTACCTGGCCACCGTGATCGACCGAGCCTGGCGCCGTCTGGCCGACCGGGCGATCGCAGACCGCATGCGCACCGATCTCTCCACCGACGCCCTGCACGCGGCCGAACGCACCCGCGGCAGTCTCGCTGGGGCGGTCATGCACACCGACCAGTTGAACTCGCCCAATACATCAGTCGGGCCTTCGCCGATGCCTGCCGCCTGGCCGGCGTCCGCCAGTCGATGAGCGCGATCGGTTTCAGCGCGGACAACGCGCTTGCCGAGTCCTTCAGCGCGACGTTCAAACGCGAGACGCTCCAGGGTCGCAAGCACTGGTCCAGCGAGCGCGAGGCCCGCCTCGACACGTTCGGCTGGCTACACCACTACAACACCCGACGCCGTCACTCCCGCCTCGGACAACGCAGTCCCATGGCCTACGAAGCAGCGTCCCGGACAACACCAACTACGCTGACCCCAGCCGCATGACCCGTGTCCAGGACTCGGGGTCAAGGCACTCCAGGCCCTGCACCCGAGAGCCGTCCGCGGGGTCATGCAGAACTCGGACTTCCGGCGCGACGACTGGGGCCGGCTGATGAGCATCGCGAACTTCGTCGGCACCCTCGCCTACGGCACCACCGAGGCCGCCGAGAAGGCGGCCGCCCGGTGCGGAAGATCCACGGCATGCTCGGGGCGACCGACCCGGACACGGGGGAGCGGTACGCCATCGACGAACCCGAGCTGCTGCTGCGGGTGCACTGCGCCGAGATCGACTCGTATCTGCACGTGCTGCGCCGCTCCGGCTTCCGCCTCACCGACGCCCAGGCCGACCGCTACCTCGCCGAACACCGGGAGAGCGCCCGCCTGGTGGGCCTCGACCCGGCCGCCGTACCGGGCGACCGGACCGGACTCGCCGCCTGCTTCGAGCAGGTCCGGCCCGCTCTCGTCGCCGGACCCGAGGCACGCGAAGTGGACGACTTCCTGCTCCGCCCGCCGACGCACCCACTCCTCGTCCCGGTGCGCGAGGTGCTCTGGCGGCGCGTGGCACACCTGGCGTACGCCTCACTGCCGCCGTACGCCCACCGGCTCTACGGCAGACCGGCCCCCGCGCCCGCCACCCGGCGACTGCGCTTCAGCGGCACCCTGCTGCGCTGCGTTCCCGCAGATGTGCGCTGGCACCTCCCGCCCGAGCACATCATCCGTGCCATGTCACGGCTCGGCCCCGGCTCCCGGCCGTCCCCGTACAAAGTCGGACGATCGCTCGCCATACTGGACGAGCCAGGGGAGGGCAGGACGAACACCGACGGGGGCGATCACCGGAGATGGGGGACAGCAGGCTGATCCAGGGCCGCTACCGGCTGCTCGATCTGATCGGGCGCGGCGGCATGGGCGAGGTGTGGCGGGCGCGGGACGAGTCGCTGGGCCGCCATGTCGCCGTCAAATGCCTCAAGCCGCTGAACCCGCACCACGACCAGTCGTTCACCCGCGTCCTGCGCGAACGGTTCCGGCGCGAGGCCCGGGTCGCCGCCGCGCTCCAGCACCGCGGGGTGACCGTCGTCCACGACTTCGGCGAGTCCGACGGTGTCCTCTTCCTGGTGATGGAACTCCTCGACGGCCGCAACCTCTGCCAGCTCCTGGAGGACAACCAGCAGCGTCCGCTGCCCGTCGGTGACGTCGTCGACATCGCCGAGCAGGTCGCCTCCGCCCTCGCCTACTGTCACCAACAGGGCATTGTGCACCGGGACTTGAAGCCCGCGAACATCATGCGGCTGACCGACGGCACGGTGAAGATCTGCGACTTCGGTATCGCTCGCCTCGGCGCCGACATCGGCTTCACCTCCCGGCTGACCGGCACCGGCATCGCGATGGGCACCCCGCACTACATGTCGCCGGAACAGATCAGCGGCTCCGAGGTCGACCAGCGCAGCGACCTCTACTCCTTCGGCTGCGTCCTGTACGAACTCTCCACCGGCGCACCGCCGTTCGACCTCGGTGACGCCTGGGCCATCCTCATCGGCCACCGCGACACCCCGCCCCGGCCACCCCGCACCCGGCGCGCCGAACTGCCCGAGTACCTGGAGAAGGTCATCCTCGACCTGCTGGCCAAGCTCCCCGAGCAACGCCCGCACGACGCCCGCGAGTTGGGCCGCCGCATCACCATGGGCCGTACGACACCCCTGTACGTGCCGACGGTTGTGACCCCGCGACCCCAACTGACCTCGCCCGAACCGGTGTCCCGCGAGGCGCGCCTGCCGTCCTGGACGCGGGGGATGACGACCGGGCACAAGGCGACCGGCGCCGGACTGCGCACCACCCCGCCGGACGCCGGGGCCGGCCTCACCGGCGAGTGGATCGCGCGCCCGGCCACCGGCCACGCGGAGGGGCCGGCGCCGGAGTCACCGTCTGCACCGCCCCCGGAGGCCCTCAAGGCCCTGGCCGGACGCCACAACGCGGGCCTGAGCCTGGGCCGCCTCGGCCGCTGGGCGGAGGCGGGCGAGGTGCACCGCGCGGTCGCCGCCGAACGCACCCACCTCCTCGGCCCGGACCACCCCGACACCCTCGCCAGCCGCTACGAACTCGGCTTCACCCTCAGCCGCACCGGCCACGCCGCCGAGGCCCTGCGCGAATACACCCACGTCGCCCGCGCCAGGGAACGGGCGCTGGGTGCCGACCACGCCGACACACTCGCCGCCCGGCAGGAAATGGCCTACGTGCTGGGCCAGTTGGGCCGCCACTTCGACGCACACCAGGTGTACACGTCCGTACTGGCCGCCCGCGAAGGCACCATGGGCCCCGACCACCCCGACACCCTGCGCTGCCGCCACAACCTCGCCTTCAACCTCAGCCGGCTCGGCCGCCTGGAGGACTCGTACCGCATGGCCTGCGAGGTCGCCGCCGCCCGCGCCCGGGTGCTGGGCCCCGGCCACCCCGACACCCTGGTCACCCGCTACGAAGTCGCCTACGCGCTCGGCCAGTTGGGCCGCTGGCAGGAGGCACTCCAGACCTACGGCGAGGTCGCCGAAGCCCGTGCGCAAGCCCTCGGCCCGGATCACGCCGACACCCTCGCCGCCCGCTACGAGATCGGCATCAGCCTCGGCCGCCTCGGCCGCAGCGCCGACGCCCTCAAGCTCTACCGCGACCTGATCGACGACCGCACCCGCGTCCACGGCCCCGCACACCCCGAGACCCTCCGCGCCCGCCACGGCCTCGGCGTCAACCTCGGCCGCCTCGGGCGCTGGGAGGAGGCCCTCGCCGAGTCCCGCGACGTGTGCGCCATCCGCGAGCGCGTCCTCGGGCCCGACCACACCGACACTCTGGTCAGCCGCCGCGAGGTCGCCGTCGGCCTCGGCTGGCTCGGCCGCTGGACCGACGCCCTCACTGAATACCGCCGCGTCGCCGCCGCCCGCGAACGCGTCCTCGGCCCCGACCACCCCGACACCCTCGCCAGCCGCAACGACGAGGCCCACTGCCTGGAACAACTCGGCCGCAACCAGGAAGCGGTCGAGCTGTACCGCCGGGTGGCGGTGCTACGACAGGGGCGGGCGTCCGGCGGGTACTGACGGCCGGGGCCGCCCGTGGGGGCCACGGGCGCCGACGCCGGCGCGCCCGTGCCTGTCCGCGGTCGCGGACGGTCGCGCCCGCCGTCGGCCTTGTCCGCCTCTGCCACCGCAGCCCTGGACGCGGGCGTCCGGGACCCACAGGCGGCCGGGGCTGCCGTCGTCGCCCGTGGGCGCTGACGGCGGTGCGCCCACGTCTTTCCGCGGACGCGGCCGATCGGGGCCGCCGTCGGCCATCCGCAGCCCCGGAGGACCGCGCACCCACCCCTGGCCGACCTAGATCACCTCGTGTTACGAAGAACCATGCCTGCACACGAGGGACCCGGACATCGGACGTACGACGCCGTCATCGTCGGCGGTGGCCACAACGGCCTGGTCGCCGCCGCCTACCTGGCCCGGGCCGGGCGCTCCGTGCTCGTCCTGGAGCGTCTCGACACCACGGGCGGCGCCGCCGTGTCGACGCGCCCGTTCGCCGGGGTCGACGCACGGCTGTCCCGGTACTCGTACCTGGTCAGCCTGCTGCCCAAGAAGATCGTGCGGGACCTCGGCCTCGACTTTCGCATCCGCGGGCGCACCATCTCGTCGTACACCCCCGTCGAACGCGACGGCCGCCCCACCGGCCTCCTCGTCGGTGGCGGCGAGCGCCGCACCCGCGACGCCTTCGCCCGGCTGACCGGCGGCGAGAGCGAGTACGCGGCCTGGCAGCGGCTCTACGGCATGACCGGCCGCCTCGCGCAAAGGGTCTTCCCCACGCTCACCGAGCCGCTGCCCACCCGCGACGAACTGCGCCGGCGCGTCGACGACGAGGACGCCTGGCGGATGCTCTTCGAGGAGCCGATCGGCGTCGCGATCGAGGAGAACTTCACCGACGACCTGGTCCGGGGCGTCGTCCTCACCGACGCCCTCATCGGCACCTTCGCCGACGCCCACGACCCGTCCCTCGCCCAGAACCGCTGCTTCCTCTACCACGTCATCGGCGGCGGCACCGGCGCCTGGGATGTCCCGGTCGGCGGCATGGGCGCCCTCACCGACGCCCTGGCCACGGCCGCGCGGAGTGCCGGCGCAGTCCTCGCCACCGGGCACGAGGCCGTCCGTATCGACACGGACGGACGCGCCGCCGAGATCACCTACCGCACCGCGGACGGCGAAGGGATCGTGGCCGCCCGGCACGTCCTCGTCGGCGCCTCCCCGCAGCAACTCGCCGCCCTCACCGGCGACGAACCGCCCGCCCCCGCCGAGGGCGCCCAGCTCAAGGTGAACATGCTGCTCAAGCGGCTGCCCCGGCTCCGCGACACCTCGGTCGACCCGCGCGAGGCCTTCGCCGGCACCTTCCACATCGCCGAGGGCTACGACCAACTGGCCGCCGCCCACGCCCAGGCAGCGGCCGGTTCGCTGCCCGCCGCACCGCCCTCCGAGATCTACTGCCACTCCCTCACCGACCCGGGCATCCTCGGCCGCGACCTCGAAGAGGGCGGCTACCAGACGCTCACCCTCTTCGGCCTGCACACCCCGGCGCGCCTCTTCGAACGGGACAACGACGCCGTACGCGAGGAACTCCTGAAGGCCACGCTCGCCCAGCTGGACGCCCACCTCGCCGAACCGCTCGCGGACTGCCTCGCCACCGACGCGGACGGCCGCCCCTGCATCGAGGCGAAGACCCCCCTCGACCTGGAACGCGACCTCCGGCTCCCCGGCGGCAACATCTTCCACCGCGCACTGACCTGGCCCTACGCCCAGGACGACACCGGACGCTGGGGCGTCGAGACCCGGCACGCGAACGTGCTGCTGTGCGGGGCGGGCGCCGTGCGCGGCGGGGGAGTGAGCGGGGTGCCGGGCCACAACGCGGCCATGGCGGTACTGGAGAGCGGCGCCGGCTGACCGCCCTGGTGCCCTGCCGGGAGAGTGGTGCTTTTCTGGGAGTGGACGAGAGGAGTGTTCGCCATGGACAGCGTGCACACAGTGCCAGGACACCCGGAATCCGTCTCGGTGGAGATCAGCGGGTGCAGCAAGGAGGACGCCCGGATCGTGTTCGACACGCTGTGCGCGTGCTTCGGCTCCGACCGGTGCGCCGACGACGTACCCCGAGACCACCACGACACCCGCCCCACGGTCTGGCTCGGCACCTTCGACGTCGCCGACACCCACGAGCGCCCCACCGGCGACCCGGCCCGCCTCTCGGCCTCCGTCGACGCGGACCTCCAGGGCGGCTACTGGGCCATCGAACAGTTCCGTACGACCCTGGACTCCCTGTTCACCGTGCACGACCTCGCGGTGACGTCGGGCGATCAGGAGCGGGAACTGCACGTCCGACTGGAGAGCCGCTGACGAAAGAGGCGCCGCGGCGGACCCGGCTGTCGGGAAAATCTGACGGAGCATCAGAAAAGGCCTTCCGTCGTCCGGAGGACTGCGGCATTCTGCGCCCATGCAGACGGAGTTGAGCAAGAAACTGGGAGTCGAGCACGCCATTTTCGGCTTCACGCCGTTCCCCGCCGTCGCCGCGGCCATCAGCCGGGCCGGCGGGTTCGGAGTGCTCGGCGCGGTCCGCTACACCGCCCCGGACGACCTCAAGCGCGACCTCGACTGGCTGGAGGCGCACGTCGACGGGATGCCGTACGGCCTCGACGTCGTCATGCCGGCGAAGAAGGTCGAAGGGGTCACCGAGGCCGAGGTCGAGGCGATGATCCCGGAAGGCCACCGAAAGTTCGTCACCGAGACCCTGGCCAAGTACGGCGTGCCCGAACTCGCCGAGGGCGAGGCGTCCGGCTGGCGCATCACCGGGTGGATGGAACAGGTCGCCCGCAATCAGCTCGACGTCGCCTTCGACTACCCGATCAAGCTGCTCGCCAACGCGCTGGGCTCCCCACCGGCCGACGTCGTCGCCCGCGCCCACGACCAGGACGTACTGGTCGCCGCGCTCGCGGGCAGCGCCCGGCACGCCCGCAAGCACGCGGAGGGCGGCATCGACATCGTCGTGGCCCAGGGCTACGAGGCGGGCGGACACACCGGCGAGATCGCGACCATGGTGCTCACGCCCGAAGTCGTCGACGCCGTCGACCCGTTGCCGGTACTCGCTGCGGGCGGCATCGGCAGCGGACAGCAGGTGGCCGCCGCGCTCAGCCTCGGCGCCCAGGGTGTGTGGCTGGGCTCCATATGGCTGACCACCACGGAAGCCGACATGCACTCGCCCGGCGTTACCCGCAAACTGCTCGCCGCCGGGTCCGGCGACACCGTCCGCTCCCGCGCCCTGACCGGGAAACCGGCCCGACAGCTGCGCACCGAGTGGACGGACGCCTGGGACGACCCGGACGGCCCGGGCACCCTCCCCATGCCGCTGCAGGGACTGCTCGTCGCCGAGGCCGTCTCGCGCATCCAGAAGTACGAGGTCGAACCACTGCTCGGCACCCCGGTCGGCCAGATCGTCGGCCGGATGAACAGCGAACGCAGTGTCCAGGCCGTCTTCGACGACCTCACGCGCGGCTTCGAGCAGGCCGTCGCCCGCATCAACCGCATCGCCGGAAGGAGCGGCCAGTGAGCACACAGGGGGAGAGCACACCTCCCGCGGGCTTCTGGGCCCAGGCGGCCCAGGACCCCGATCGCACCGTCCTGATCGCACCCGACGGCGAGGAGTGGACCGCAGGCCGCCTGCACGCCGCCGCCAACCAGCTCGTGCACGGCCTGCGCGCCGCCGGACTCGAACGCGGTGACGTCTTCGCCGTCGTCCTCCCCAACGGTGTCGAGTTCTTCACGGCCCATCTGGCCGCCACCCAGGCCGGGTTCTACCTCGTCCCCGTCAACCACCACTTCGTCGCACCGGAGATCGCCTGGATCGTCGCCGACTCCGGCGCCAAGGTGCTCATCGCGCACGAGCGGTTCGCCGAGCCCGTCCGCCAGGCCGCCGACGAGGCCGGCCTCCCCGCCACCCACCGGTACGCGGTCGGCACGGTCGAGGGCTTCCGGCCGTACCCCGAACTCCTCGAAGGACAACCGGAGTCGGCGCCCGCGGACCGCACGCTCGGCTGGGTCATGAACTACACCTCCGGCACCACCGGCCGCCCCCGCGGCATCCGCCGCCCCCTGCCGGGCAAGCCACCCGAGTCGGCGTACCTCGGCGGTTTCCTCGGCATCTTCGGCATCAGGCCGTTCGACGGCAACGTGCACCTGGTCTGCTCGCCGCTGTACCACACGGCCGTCCTCCAGTTCGCGGGCGCCAGCCTGCACATCGGGCACCGCCTGGTCCTGATGGACAAGTGGACCCCGGAGGAGATGCTCCGCCTCATCGACCGCGAGAAGTGCACCCACACCCACATGGTTCCGACCCAGTTCCACCGCCTCCTCGCCCTCCCCGAGGACGTACGGGCGCGCTACGACGTCTCGTCCATGCGGCACGCCATCCATGGCGCCGCCCCGTGCCCCGACCATGTGAAGCGGGCCATGATCGAGTGGTGGGGCGACTGTGTGGAGGAGTACTACGCGGCCAGCGAGGGCGGCGGTGCCTTCGCAACCGCGGAGGACTGGCTGAAGAAGCCCGGCACGGTCGGCAAGGCCTGGCCCATCAGCGAACTCGCGGTCTTCGACGACGACGGCAACCGGCTCCCGCCCGGTGAACTCGGCACCGTCTACATGAAGATGAGCACCGGCGGCTTCGCCTACCACAAGGACGAGGCCAAGACGAGGAACAACCGGATCGGCGACTTCTTCACCGTCGGCGACCTCGGCTTCCTCGACGAGGACGGCTACCTCTTCCTCCGCGACCGCAAGATCGACATGATCATCTCCGGCGGCGTCAACATCTACCCGGCCGAGATCGAGTCAGCGCTCCTCGCCCACCCCGCCGTCGCCGACGCCGCCGCCTTCGGCATTCCGCACGACGACTGGGGCGAGGAGGTCAAGGCCGTCGTCGAACCGTCCTCGGGGTACGAGCCGGACCCGGACCTCGCCGCCGCGCTCCTCGACCACTGCGCCGAGCAACTCGCCGGCTACAAGCGGCCCAAGAGCATCGACTTCATCACCGAGATGCCCCGCGACCCCAACGGCAAGCTGTACAAGCGGCGGCTGCGGGACCCGTACTGGGAGGGGCATGCACGGCCCATGTGAGTGCGCCTGTACGGGCCCGGCACATGTGGGCCGGGCCCACCTCGGCCACCCGGCTTGACCCGCCCGGGCGCCGGCCCGAGGATCATGTGTCATGACGCCCGGACACGGCAGCACTGTTGACGGGGTACTGCGACGCAGTGCCCGGCGCACTCCCGCCCGCGTGGCGGTGGACTACGGCGAGCGCTCCTGGACGTACCAGGAACTCGACGACGCCGTCTCCGGCGCGGCGAGCGTGCTCCTCGACCAGGGCCTCGCACCGGGCGACCGGGTCGGCTCCTACGGCCACAACTCGGACGCCTACCTGATCGGCTTCCTGGCCTGCGCCCGCGCGGGCCTCGTGCACGTGCCGGTCAACCAGAACCTCACCGGCGAGGACCTCGCGTACATCGTCGGCCAGTCCGGCAGCGCGCTGGTGCTCACCGATCCCGACCTCGCCGGTCAACTGCCCGACGACGTGAGGACGTTGCCGCTGCGGGACGCGGACGGCTCGCTGCTGGAGCGGCTCGTGTCCGCGCCGCCGTACGACGGTCCCGAGCCGCGCACCGAGGACCTGGTGCAGCTGCTCTACACCTCGGGCACGACCGCGCTCCCCAAGGGCGCGATGATGACCCACCGGGCCCTGGTGCATGAGTACTTGAGCGCGATCACCGCCCTGGACCTGAGCGCCGGGGACCGGCCCGTGCACGCGCTGCCGCTGTACCACTCGGCGCAGCTGCACGTGTTCCTGCTGCCGTACCTGGCGGTCGGCGCCACCAACCTCATCCTCGACGCGCCCGACGGCGACCGGCTCCTGGACCTGATCGAGGCCGGGCGGGTGGACAGTCTGTTCGCCCCGCCCACCGTGTGGATCGGCCTGGCGAACCGCCCTGACTTCGCGACCCGCGACCTGAGCGGCCTGCGCAAGGCGTACTACGGTGCGTCGATCATGCCGGTACCCGTCCTGGAACGGTTGCGCGAGCGCCTTCCCGAGCTGGCCTTCTACAACTGCTTCGGACAGAGCGAGATCGGCCCGCTGGCCACCGTCCTGGGCCCCGACGAGCACAAGGGCCGGCTGGACTCCTGCGGACGTCCGGTCCTCTTCGTGGACGCGCGTGTGGTCGACGAGGACGGCAAGGACGTACCCGACGGCACACAGGGCGAAGTCGTCTACCGCTCACCGCAGTTGTGCGAGGGATACTGGGACAAGCCCGAGGAGACGGCTGCCGCCTTCCGCGACGGCTGGTTCCACTCCGGCGACCTCGCCGTACGGGACGCGCACGGCTTCTTCACCGTCGTCGACCGCGTGAAGGACGTCATCAACTCCGGTGGCGTACTGGTCGCTTCACGCCAGGTCGAGGACGCGCTCTACACCCACGAGGGCGTCGCCGAGGTCGCCGTGATCGGCCTCCCCGACGACCGCTGGATCGAGGCCGTCACCGCGGTCGTCGTCCCGTGCGGCGAGGTCACCGAGGCCCAACTCATCGACCACGCCCGCGAGAAGCTCGCCCACTTCAAGGCACCGAAACGGGTCGTGTTCGTGGAGAAGCTGCCGCGGAACGCCAGCGGAAAGATCCTCAAGCGGGAGTTGCGGGAGCGGTTCGACGGCTGAGCCTCGTCTTGCGCCCACGCCCGGTCGGCCGTGAGGATCTACCGTCATGCAGACCGTGACCGGCACCTTCACCGCCACCGACGGCACCGAACTCGCCTACCACGTACGGGGTGAGGGCAAGCCGCTGATCGTCCTGCCCGGTGGGCCCATGCGGGCCTCCGCCTACCTCGGCGACCTGGGAGGACTGACCGCGCACCGACGGCTGATCCTGCTGGATCTGCGGGGCACCGGTGACTCCGCGGCGCCGGCCGACGAGGAGACGTACCGCTGCGACCGACTGGTCGACGACGTCGAGGTGTTGCGAGCCCACATGGGTCTGGACCACCTGGATCTGCTCGCGCACTCGGCGGGCGGCAGTCTCGCGATGTTGTACGCGGCCCGCCACCCCGGGCGGGTGACACGCCTGGCACTGATCACCGCCACCCCCTGGGCGCTGGGCATGCCGGCCACGCCCGAGGCACGGCTCGCCGCCGCCCGGCTGCGGAAGGGCGAACCGTGGTTCGAGGAGGCGTTCCCGGCATTCGAGGCGTGGCTCGCGGGCACCGCCGACTTCGACCCCGTCTTCGAGCCCTTCTTCTACGGCCGTTGGGATGCCGTCGCCGAACAGAACTCCGCGCTCGAAGACGAACAGACCAACGACGAAGCCGCCGACCGGTACTTCTCCGAGGGCGCCTTCGACCCACCGGTCCTGCGGGCCGCCCTCGGCCGGCTGCCCGCACCTGTGCTGGTTCTCGCGGGTGAACTCGACGGCGGTCCACGGCCCGAGCTCGCCCGTCGCAGCGCCGATGTGTTCCGGAACGCCACCTCGGTGGTGCAGCCGGGCGCCGGTCACTATCCGTGGTTGGACGATCCGGAGTGGTTCGTGCGCCGTGTCGTCGCGTTTCTCGACGCGGACGGTGCGGTTCTGCCCTCGGCAGAGCAGGGGCGGGACCGGTGCCGCAGCGGTTACGTTCCCGGCATGGACACCGAGATCCGTACCGTCAAGGCGAACGGCATCGACCTCGCCCTTCGCGCCTGGGGCCCCGAGGAGGAGCCGCCCGTCCTCCTGCTCCACAGCCGGGGCGCCGACGGCACCGACTGGACGCGGATCGCAGAACGGCTCGCCGCCGGACCCGACCCGCGCCGCGTGTACGCCCCCGACCTGCGCGGCCACGGAGGCAGCGACTGGCCCGGCACCGCGCCGGGAGCCACGGCCGACGTGTACGCGTACGAGGCGATGCGGGACGACATCCGCGCGCTCCTCACCGTCCTCGGGATCGAACGGGCCGACGTCATCGGCCATTCGCTGGGCGGCATCGTCGCGTACCTGCTCGCGCAGGAGGCGCCCGACGTCGTACGGCGACTGGTCCTGGAGGATGTGCCGGCGCCGATCCCCTTCGATCCGCCGAGGCCGCCCACCGAACGCCCCGCGGGGAAGCTGCCGTTCGACTGGGCCATGATCGAGGCAACCGACGGCCGGGCGAACCACCCCGACCCCATGTGGTGGGACCACATGGGGCGGATCACCGTGCCCACGCTGGTGATCGCGGGTGGTCCCACCAGCGGGGTTCCTCAGGACCGGGTCGTTGCGGTCGCCGAACGGATCCCCGACGCCCGCCTGGTGACCGTCGACGCCGGACATCTCGTGCACGAGAACCGGCCGGCGGAATTCCTGGCGGTGGTGGAGCAGTTCCTCGCGGAGCGAAGCGGGGAGGCGGGCGACGACCGGACGGCGACCGTCACTTCGCGAATGTCGTCATGAAGCGGTCCCGGAACTTGTCCATGCTCAACACCGGTGCGTTGTCCGCCGGCTTGAGCCCGTCCGTCCAGTTCCAGCTGGAGATCTTGTCCAGCACCTTCGGGTCGTGCGCGACGATCGTGATCGGCACATCCCGGTCGGAGGTGCCTCCGGTGACTGTCGGGACGGGCTGGTGGTCGCCGAGGAAGACGAGGACGGTGTTCTTGTTGCCGTAGCGCTGCATCCACTGGGTCAGGCTGTCCACGGAGTACTGGATGGCCTTGCGGTACTCGGTGCGCACGCGCTTGGCGCTCTTCCAGACCTCCGTCGGGTTGGTGCCCTCCTTCTTGATCTGGTTGAAGATCGTGCCGTCCCCGAGCTGGTTCCAGGGGATCGTGTGGGCGATGGGGGACCAGGGGTTGTGGCTGGAGGCGAGGATGATCTCCGCCATGATCGGGTCGCGGTTCTTCTTGCCGTACTCCAGATCCTCGAAGGACTGCAGGCTGAACTGGTCCGGTACCGGCGTCCAGCTGAAGTACGGGCCGTTGTATCCGAGGTGGGTGGAGTCGTAGATGTTGTCGAGGCCGAAGTACTTGCCTTCGGGCCAGGCCTTGCGCACACCGGGGACGATGCCGACCGTGCGCCAGGCACCGGTCTTCTGGAAGTAGCTGGTCAGGGTCGCGCGGGTGCTGGTGGTCACGGTGCGGTACCGCTGCTGGTTCTTGACCCACAGGCCGGACAGGAACGTCGAGTGGGCGAGCCAGCTGCCGGCGCCCGTGACGGGCGACCTGAGCCAGCCGCTGCGCGAGGCGAAGCCGGCCGCCTTGAGCCGGGCGTCTCCCGCCTTCAGCGTCGCGTCCATCTCCGGTGCCATCGTCGGATCGTCGATCGCGACCCGGCCGTAGCTCTCGATGAAGGTGAACAGCACGTCCTTGCCGCGCAGGCCGGTCAGCAGCTGGTTCGGCGGGGTCTTGGCGAAGGCGTCGACGTTGAGCTGCTTCTTGAAGACGTCGGCGTCGCCCAGCCCCTCGCGGACGTACTGCACCCGGTTGGCGAGGAACGTGCTGTAGCCCTTCGTGGCGAGCGTGACGCCGCCCACCTGGAAGCTCAGCGTGAAGCACATGATCCACACGACACCGAGGACGAGTGTGGTGCGTACCGCCATGGGGCGGTGCCTGGCCATCACGTCCGACAGCCGCACCATCGCCAGCGCGCTCCCCGCCAGCACGGCGATCAGCGCCACGATCACCCCGACGATCGCGAGCACCTCGCCCGAGCGGCCGACCGAGTCCTTCAGGAAGTCCGCCGCGTCGCTCAGCAGGACCCAGTCGAAGACCAGGTCGAACGGCCGGGCCAGGGTCTGGTAGAAGCCCATGTCGAGGCACTTCAGGACCGTGGACAGCCCGACGAACGCCCCCAGGACGACGGCCACGATCCGCCGTGCCTTCGCGGGCAGCACGAGCAGGACGATCGCGAGCACGATCGCCTCGACCGGGAAGCGGAAGAACGACTGGGGAGTGATCCGGTCGAGGCGGTCGGGCACGAGCAGCGCGACGAAGAGCAGCACACCGGCCAGTACGGTCGTGCCCACCCCCACGGCACGTGCGGTACGGGGGTAACGAGTCCGCCAGCCGAACCAACCGGCGCGGGGCGGAAGTTGAGACGACCGCTCGGCGGAGTCGGCGGCGGATTCCGCCTCGGAGGCCGTGGGCTCCACCGGCTCGGAGGGCTCGTCGGATTCCGCGGGGCCCGTGGACTCGGCGGCCGTCTCGGGTGCGTCGACCGCTTCGAGTTGCCCGGACGTGTCCGCCGAGTCGTGTGGCTCGGGTGGGCCCTGTGGATCGGCTGGTGCGGCGGCCTCCGTCGCCGCTGTCGAGTCGGTCTCCCCGGTGGCTTTCTGCTGCGCCAATGGGTGAGAGCGAGTGAAGAGCGGCACCCGAACGTCCTTCCGTGCTGAGCCCGGTGATGGCATGGCGTACCTGGCCCGGGCCACCAGATCCGTCACCACCAGTACGGTCGCACGCTACCGCCAGTTCAATCCGGCCTGCCTGTTGACCCACTGTTGACTCACTGAGCTGCGGAGACGGCCACCTCCCGCGCCCACCGGTAGTCCGCCTTGCCACTCGGCGACCGCTGGATCGTCTCCGCGATCACCAACTGTCGGGGGATCTTGTACCCGGCGAGCTGGGAACGGCAGTGCGTCTGGATGTCGTCCAGCGACGGCCGTACCGCACCCGCGCGCAACTCGACGACGGCGGCCACGTGATTGCCCCACTTCGCGTCCGGCACCCCGGCCACGAGCGCGTCGTAGACGTCCGGATGCGACTTGAGCGCCTGCTCGACCTCCTCCGGATACACCTTCTCCCCACCGGTGTTGATGCACTGCGAGCCACGGCCGAGCACCGTGACGACGCCCTCCTCGTCCACGGTCGCCATGTCGCCGAGCAGGACCCACCGCCGTCCGTCCTTCTCGAAGAAGGTCTCGGCGGTCTTCCGCTCGTCGTTGTAGTAGCCGAGGGGCACATGGCCGCACTGCGCGACCCGGCCGATCTCGCCGACGGCGACCGGCTCGTGCGTGGCCGGATCGACCACCTGAGTACGGGAGTTGACCCGGATACGGAAGGACTGCCCGGCCCCGGAGTCGGCCGTCGCCGTGCCGTTGAAGCCGGACTCGGACGAACCGTAGTTGTTCAGCAGCATCGTGTTCGGGAGCAGCTCCTGGAACTGCCGGCGCACCGTCTCCGACATGATCGCGCCCGACGACGAGACACTGAACACCGACGAGCAGTCCGTGCCCTTCATTGGCCCGTTGAGGGCGTCGATCAGCGGCCGCAGCATCGCGTCGCCCACCAGGGAGATGCTGGTGACCTTCTCCTTCTCGATGGTCCGCAGCACCTCCTCAGGCACGAACTTGCGGTGGATCACGATGCGTTGGCCGAAGTTGAAGCCGATGAACGCGGTGAGGGTGGAGGTGCCGTGCATCAGCGGGGGAGTGGGGAAGAACGTGATCCCCGCCCCGCGGGCCGCCACCCGCTCGGCCAACTCCTCGGGTGTCTTCACGGGTTCGCCGGTCGGCGCGCCACCGCCGAGCCCCGAGAAGAACAGGTCCTCCTGGCGCCACATCACGCCCTTGGGCATGCCGGTCGTGCCGCCGGTGTAGATGATGAACTGGTCGTCGCCCGAACGGTCCGGGAATCCCCGCCCGGGAGACCCGGTGGCCTCCGCGTCCGTGAAGGCCACGGCCGCTACCTCCGGGGCGCCTTGGGCCGGTGCCCCCACCCGTACCAGGTGCCGAAGCTTCTCCGCGCGTGGCAGCGCGGCGGCCACCCGCGCGGTGAACTCCGTGTCGAATACCAGCGCGACGAGATCGGCGTCCCGGTAGAGGTACACCAACTCCTCTTCGACATAACGGTAGTTGACATTGACCGGCACGACCCGCGCCTTCAGGCAGCCCAGCACCGTCTGCAGGTACTCGACGCCGTTGTAGAGATGGAGCCCCAGGTGCTCACCCGGACGGATCCCGGCATCGATCAGATGGTGGGCGATGCGGTTCGCCGCCGCGTCCAACTCCGCGTAGGACAGGCGGCGTTCCGCGCCCGTGCCCGGGTGGTCGATGTACACGAGCGCCTCGCGGTCCGGGACCACGTCGACGACCGACTCGAACAGGTCGGCAATGTTGTACTCCACCACTCCTCCTGACGTCGGTTCGCCGGTCATCAGAGCAAAGGGCGCGGCAACTGTGAAGGGTCCGCGCAGAAGAAATCTGACTGAGTGTCAGAAACCTCTTGTACTGGCAGGGCGCCTCCTGCAACCTGTTCTCGTTCCGGAGGCGGTACGGCGACGGGAGGACGGCAATGGGCGGTACGGAACACCTGGCCGTGCGGCGCGAAGGCGCCACACTGGTGCTCACGCTCAACAGGCCCGAGGCCAAGAACGCGCTCTCGCTGCCGATGCTGGTCGGCCTGTACGACGGCTGGATCGAGGCCGACGCGGACGACGAGATCCGGTCGATCGTGCTGACCGGTGCGGGTGGCGCGTTCTGCGCGGGCATGGACCTCAAGGCCCTTGCCGGAAAAGGCATGGAGGGCCAGCAGTACCGCGAGCGGCTTACCGCCGACCCCGACCTGCACTGGAAGGCGATGCTGCGGCATCACCGGCCCCGCAAGCCGGTGATCGCGGCCGTCGAGGGGTACTGCGTGGCCGGCGGCACGGAGATTCTCCAGGGGACGGACATCAGGGTCGCCGGGGAGTCGGCGACGTTCGGGCTCTTCGAGGTGAAACGCGGGCTCTTCCCCATCGGCGGCTCGACTGTCCGTCTCCAGCGGCAGATTCCCCGCACCCATGCGTTGGAGATGCTGCTCACCGGACGCCCGTACAGCGCGCGGGAGGCGGCGGATGTCGGTCTGATCGGACACGTCGTCCCCGACGGGACGGCTCTCGCCAAGGCTTTGGAGATTGCCGAACTCGTCAATGGGTGCGGGCCGTTGGCGGTCGAGGCGGTCAAGGCGTCGGTGTACGAGACCGCGGAGCTGACCGAGACGGACGGGCTGGCCGCCGAACTCAAGCGCGGGTGGCCGATCTTCGACACCGCCGATGCGAAGGAGGGGGCGCGTGCCTTTGCGGAGAAGCGGGCGCCTGTTTACAAGCGGGCGTAGTGCTCCGCCAAGAGGCCGGTTTGTGTCTGCGGGTTCGTTGTGGCTGGGCGCGCCCACGCGGCGGAGCCGCACATACGACACAGCCCCGCGCCCCTGGGTGGGGATGCGTGGCCCGAACTTTTCAGTCCTAGGAGATGCTGTGCCCGAAGTGCTCAAAGCGCCCCTGGTCCTTGAATTCCCGTTCACCCGCTCCCTCGGCCCCGTTCAGAGCGCCTTCCTGACCGGGCTGCGTGAGCGCGTGGTGCTCGGGGTGAAGACCGGCGACGGTCGGACCCTTGTGCCGCCCGTCGAGTACGACCCCGTCACCGCCGAGGAGATCCGCGACCTGGTCGAGGTCGCCCCCACCGGCACGGTCACCACTTGGGCCTGGAACCACGAACCCCGCCGCGGTCAGCCCCTCGACACCCCGTTCGCCTGGGTCCTGGTCCGTCTCGACGGCGCCGACACCGCCCTCCTGCACGCCCTCGACGCCCCCGGCCCCGACGCCGTACGCACCGGCATGCGTGTCCGCGTGCGCTGGGCCGAGGAACGTACCGGCGCCATCACGGACATCGCCTGCTTCGAGCCGTACGACGGCGACGAGACGCGTCAACCAGCCGACCACACCGGCGAGTTCGAGAACATGGTCACCGGCATCGTGGCTCCCGCCCGCCTCGACTACGTCTACTCGCCCGGCCGCGCCCAGACCGACTACATCCACGCGCTCTCCGAACGGCGCACCGTCGGCGAACGCTGCCCCTCCTGCCGCAAGGTGTACGTCCCGCCGAGGGGTGCGTGTCCCACCTGTGGTGTCGCCACGGCGGAACATGTCGAAGTGGGGCCGCGCGGCACTGTCACCACGTTCTGCATCGTCAACATCAAGGCGAAGAACCTCGACATCGAGGTGCCGTACGTCTACGCGCACATCGCCCTCGACGGAGCCGACCTCGCGCTGCACGGACGGATCGGCGGCATCCCGTACGACCAGGTGCGCATGGGACTGCGCGTCGAGGCGGTGTGGAGCGAGGGCGGTCGCTATCCGGACCACTACCGGCCGACCGGCGAGCCCGACGCGGACTACGACGCCTACAAGGAGCTGCTGTGATGCATGGAGCTGCCGCGATGCGTGAGATCGCCGTCGTCGCCTTCGCGCAGACCGACCACCGGCGCACCACCGACGAGCTCTCCGAGGTGGAGATGCTCATGCCGGTCCTGCACGGCGTACTGGAACAGACCGGCCTCAAGACCGCCGACATCGACTTCACCTGCTCCGGCTCCAGCGACTACCTCGCCGGCCGGGCCTTCTCCTTCACCCTCGCCCTCGACGGCGTCGGTGCCTGGCCGCCGATCTCCGAGTCGCACGTCGAGATGGACGGCGCCTGGGCGCTCTACGAGGCCTGGACCAAACTCCTGACCGGTGACGCCGACACCGCGCTCGTCTACTCGTACGGCAAGTCGTCCCCCGGCTCCGTACGCGACGTCCTGACCCGGCAGCTCGACCCGTACTACGTCGCCCCTCTCTGGCCGGACTCGATCGCCCTGGCCGCCCTCCAGGCGCAGGCCCTCATCGACGCGGGCGACACCGACGAACCCGCGCTCGCCGCCGTCGCGGCCCGCAGCCGGACCGACGCGAGCGCCAACTCCCATGCCCAGGTGCGGGGTTCGGTCCCGCAAGGGGACTACGTCGTACGGCCGCTGCGCACCGGCGACTGCCCGCCGATCGGCGACGGAGCCGCCGCCGTGATCCTCGCGGCCGGGGACCGGGCCCGCGAACTGTGCGAACGGCCCGCCTGGATCAGGGGTATCGACCACCGGATCGAGGCACACGGCCTGGGCGTACGGGAGTTGACCGACTCGCCGTCCACCCGGTTGGCCGCCGAGAAGGCCGGGGCCTTCGAACGGCCCGTGGACACCGCCGAGTTGCACGCGCCGTTCACCGCCCAGGAGGTTGTCCTGCGCAAGGCGCTGCGCCTCGGCGACGACGTGCGCGTCAACCCGTCCGGGGGAGCCCTCGCCGCGAATCCCGTCATGGCCGCTGGGCTGATCCGCATCGGTGAGGCCGCAGCCCGCATCCACCGGGGCGAGTCCGACCGGGCCCTCGCCCACGCCACCTCCGGCCCCTGTCTGCAGCAGAACCTGGTCGCCGTACTCGAAGGGGATCCGCGATGAGCAAGGAGCCCGTGGCCGTCGTAGGCATCGGCCAGACCAAGCACGTCGCCGCGCGCCGGGACGTGTCGATCGCCGGGCTCGTCCGGGAAGCGGCCCGACGCGCCCTGGACGACGCCGAGTTGACGTGGGCCGACATCGACGCCGTCGTGATCGGGAAGGCGCCGGACTTCTTCGAGGGCGTCATGATGCCCGAGCTGTATCTCGCCGACGCGCTGGGCGCCGTGGGCAAGCCCATGCTGCGGGTGCACACCGCCGGCTCGGTGGGCGGGTCGACGGCCCTGGTCGCCGCCAACCTCGTCGCGGCCCGGGTGCACGGCACCGTCCTCACCCTTGCCTTCGAGAAGCAGTCCGAGTCGAACGCCATGTGGGGACTGTCCCTGCCGATCCCCTTCCAGCAGCCCCTGCTGGCGGGTGCCGGAGGGTTCTTCGCCCCGCATGTGCGCGCCTACATGCGGCGCACCGGAGCGCCCGACACGGTCGGCTCCCTGGTGGCGTACAAGGACCGGCGCAACGCCCTGAAGAACCCGTACGCCCATCTCCACGAGCACGACATCACCCTGGAGAAGGTCCAGGCCTCGCCGATGCTGTGGGACCCGATCCGCTACTCGGAGACCTGCCCCTCCTCGGACGGCGCCTGCGCGATGGTCCTCACCGACCGGGCGGGTGCGGCCCGTGCCCCACGCCCGGCGGCCTGGATGCACGGCGGCGCCATGCGCAGCGAGCCCACACTGTTCGCCGGAAAGGACTGTGTGTCGCCGCAGGCCGGCAAGGACTGCGCGGCCGATGTGTACCGGCAGGCGGGGATCGCCGACCCGCGCCGGGACATCGACGCCGTCGAGATGTATGTGCCTTTCTCGTGGTACGAGCCCATGTGGCTGGAGAACCTCGGATTCGCCGACGAGGGCGAGGGCTGGAAACTCACCGAGTCGGGGGTGACCGAGCTGGACGGCGACCTTCCCGTGAACATGTCAGGAGGGGTGCTCTCGACCAATCCGATCGGCGCCTCCGGCATGATCCGCTTCGCGGAGGCCGCCCTCCAGGTGCGCGGCCAGGCCGGAGAACACCAGGTGGAAGGGGCCCGGCGGGTTCTCGGGCACGCCTACGGCGGCGGATCCCAGTTCTTCTCGATGTGGCTCGTGGGCAGCGAACCCCCCGCCTCCTGAAAGGTCCCCCTCACGTGGCCTGTTGGCATCAGAAACCGATCGCTAGGCTGGCCGCGGACGACGAACCGGGAGGAGCACGGACGTGGCCGAGAGCACCATCCAGCAGCACCCGCTTGCGGGCTGGGACAAGCCGGAGCTGGACCTCAGTGACGCCGAGTGGCATTCAGGGAGCCGTGGACTGGGGGATGTCCAGATCGCCTTTGTCGAGGGATTCATCGCGATGCGCAACAGCGGCCGCCCGGAAAGCCCTTCCTTGATCTTCACGCCCGCGGAATGGGGCGCGTTCGTGTCGGGGGCGCGGGAAGGGGAGTTCGACCTGACCTGAAGGGCGTTTCACCTGATCCGGAGGGTGTCCCACCTGTTCTTCCGGACACGCGACCTTGAGTGCCCTTCCGGAGCCGGCGGCTGAGCCGGGCTGGCCCCGGAGGGGAAGGTCCCTTCACTCCGGAGGTCAGGAGCCCCATGAGCACCCCCAAGAGCAGCCTGCCGGTCATCGCGGCGGTCGACGGTTCGGACGGCGGCCTGCGCGCCCTGGACTGGGCCCTCGACGCCGCGCGTGGACGCGGGGTGCCGCTGAGGGTCGTCCATGTGTGGCAGTACGCCGCCGCGTGGACGCCGCCCGGAGTCCTGGCCGCCGGACCGCCCGCCCCGGACGAGGACGAGGTGCGCGGCCAGATCCGTGGGTACCTCGACGGGCGCCCCGACCGGCCGGTCACGGAGTACCTCGGGCTGTAGGGCGCGGCGGGTGCCGTACTGCCCGAACTGGCCGCCACGGCACAGCTGTTGGTGCTCGGCTCCCGTGGCCGCGGCGGCTTCGCCGGCCTGCTGCTCGGCTCCAACGGCATGGCCGCCGGCCGCGACGCGGGCTGCCCCGTCGTCGTGGTGCCCCGGCCCGGACGCGAGGTCCACGGCGAGACCCCCGCAGAACCCGGATCCCGGGTGGTCGTCGGCCTGCACGTGGACGGCCCCGACGACACCACCCTTGCCTTCGCCTTCGCCGAGGCCGCCCGGCGCGAAGCCCTCCTCCAGGTCGTCGCCGCCTATCCGTGGCCGCCGCAGATCTGGGTGGCCGCCGGTGAACTCGTCCCGCCGGTCATCGACCAGTACGCCGTCGAGAACGAGACCCGCGTCCTCACCGAGGCCCTACTCGCCCGCACCGCAAGGACCATCCGGACGTCCGCGTCGAGCCGTACGTCGCACCGGGTGCCGCCGCCGGCCATCTCGTCGCCGCCTCCAAGGACGCGGAGCTCGCCGTCGTGGGCCGTCACCGCCGACGACTGCCGGCCCCGGCCCGGCTGATCGGCTCGGTCACCCAGGCCGTCCTGCTGCACGCGGCGAGCCCGGTCGCGGTCGTGCCACCGCAGGCCTTGGAGGAGTGAGATCGCTCCGGACCGCGCACGCGGAAAACTGACCAGTACGCCTTCGTCGACTAACAGGTCGCCGCGCCTTCGGAAAGCGTACGCTGAGGTCTCTGTAGCTCACGGTATGCGTTCGCTCCCCGCGCGGACGCGCCCGCCGTGGCAGGGGGTATGGGATGGGACAGCGGAGCGCACGCGGCAACAGGACGCTCTTCGAACGGGAGGGTGAACTCCTCGCCGTGGACGACGCGTTGGGCGAGCTCACCGGCCTGCGCACGGACGGCGCCGAGCCGGGACACCGGCCCCGTGGCGCCCTGCTCGCCTTCTCGGGACGGGCCGGCATCGGCAAGACGACCCTCCTCACCGAGGTGCGCCGCCGCGCCGCCGCACAGGGCTGCACCGTGCTGTCCGCGCGAGGCGGCGACCAGGAACAGCGCGTCGCCTTCCACGTCGCCCGCCAGCTGCTGCAACCGCAGTTCGCCGGCTCCGCCGACGCCGATCTCCGCGCCGCGCTGGGGAGTTGGTACGACATCGTCGGCCCGGCCCTCGGTCTGCGCGCCCCCACCGAAGGCTCCCCGCCCGACCAGCAGGGCCTGCGCGACGGCCTCGACTGGGTGCTCACCCACCTCGCGGTGAAACGCGCCCCGATGGTCCTCGTCCTCGACGACGCGCACTGGGCCGACCCCGAATCCCTGGGCTGGCTGGCCGCGTTCGCGCCCCGCGCCGAACAACTCCCGCTCCTGGTCGTCGTCGCCTACCGCCCCGACGAACTCCCGGACCACGCCGAGTCGTTCAGGGGACTGCCCGGCCGGGCCGGCGGTCGTCCCCTCGACCTGGAACCGCTCAGCGCCGACGCCGTCGCCGGCCTGGTGCGCGAGACGCTCGGCGAGCATGCCGACGACGCGTTCTGCCAGGAGTGCTGGGCGGTCACCGCCGGGAACCCGTTCGAGACCGTGGAACTCACCGCCAAGATCTACGACCGGGGCCTGACCCCCACCGAGTCCGGGGCCTACCTGCTGCGCGATCTCGCCGCCGCCGTCAAGGGCAGCGGCCTCCTCACCCGCCTCGAACGCCTCGGCGCCTCCACTGTCCGCTTCGCCTGGGCCTGCGCGGTGCTCGGCACCGAGACCCGTCCGGCGCTCGCCGCCGCCGTCGCCGGGCTCGGCCACGAGGAAGCCGCCGACGCCGCCGAGGCGCTGCGCGGGGCCCGCATCCTCACCAGTACGCCGACCGCCGCGGGCACCCTCGAATTCGTCCACCCGCTCATCGCCACCGCCGTCTACCGGGCCATCCCCTCCGGCGTCCGCGTGGCCCTGCACGGCCAGGCCGCGTGGTGCGTCATCAACGACGGCCAGGGCCCCTCCGCCGCCGCCCGCCACCTCATGGAGACCCACCCCGACGGCGACAACTGGGTCGTCCAGCAACTCCGCGCGGCAGCGGGCGAAACCCTGCGCGCGGGCGCCCCCGACGCGGCCTGCAGCTACCTCGCCCGCGCCCTGCGCGAGCCCCCGCCCTTCGACGACCGGGCCGCCGTCCTCTACGAACTGGGCAGTGCCTCCCTGCTCACCGAACCGGCGACCACCGTCAACCATCTCCGGGCCGCCCTCGAAGAGCCGATCAGCGACGCGGGCCTGCGGCAGAACATCGTCTACCGCCTCTCCCAGGTCCTCGCCCACAGCGACCGCCTTGCCGAGGCCTCCGACACCCTCGCCCGCGAGATCCGCGTCACCGACGACGCCCGGGTCAAACTCCGCATGCTCTCCGAGCAGTTCATGTGGGACGCCTTCCGCGCCGACGAACCCGACCACCCCTCGCGCTCCCGCCGCCTCACCAAACTCGCCGACCGCCTCAAGGGCCGCGACCTCACCGAGCGGTACATCATCGGCCTGCGCACCTGGGACGCCGTCCTCCGTGGCGAACCCGCGCATGTGGCCCTCCACCATGCCGAGCGCGCGCTCAACGGCGGCCTCGGCTGGGCGGAGGCCGACCGCGGCTTCGAAGTACCGGTGCTGGTGGCCCTCGCCCACATGTACTGCGACCGGCCGGGCCGCGCGGAGGAACTGTTCGCCACCGGCATCGCCGACTTCGAGCAACAGGGCTGGCGCGGCGCCCACCTGGCCTTCGGCTACACCCTCCTCGGCTACCTCCGCTACCGGCGCGGCCGGCTCGCCGAGGCCGAGGACTTCGCCCGCGCGGGCCTGCGCCTCGCCGAACGGGTCGGACCCGGCACCCCCGTCTACTGGTACGGCACCGGCATCCTCATCGAGGTCCTGCTCGCCCGCGGCCGGGTCGCGGAGGCCGCACAGCTCGCCGAGGACCACGCCTTCGCGGAGCCCTTCCCGGCCGCCGTCGTCTTTCCCGACGCCCAGACCGTGTACGGCGAACTGCTGCTGGCCCGCGGCCTCACCAAGGACGCGGCCGAGGAGCTGGCAGCCGCCGGCCGCCGCCTCGACCCACGCGGCATCCGCAACCCCGCCTGGTGCCCGTGGCAGCTCCACCTGGCCCGCGCCGAGCGCCACGAGACCCCCGAACGCGCTGTCGCCACCGCCCACGAGGCGGTCGCCCGCGCCCGCCAGTTCGGCACCCCGTCCGCCATCGGCCAGGCCCTGCGCGTCGCCGCCGAGGTCTCCTCCGGTTCGGACCGCGCCAAGCTGCTGGAGGAGTCCGTCTCCCACCTCGAACGCTCCCCGGCCGCCTACGAGTTGGCGTGCGCGCTGGTCGCCCTCGGCACCGAACTCCGCCGCACCGGCCGCTCCAGGGAAGCCGCCGACTACCTCTACCGGGGCCTCGACACGGCCGTCCAGTGCGGCGCCGACGGCCTCGCCGACACCACCCGAGCCGAACTCGCCGCCGCCGGCCTGCGCCCCCGCCGCCTCCACAGCACCGAGACGGACACCCTCACCACCGACGAGCGGACAGCGGCGACCCTGGCCGCGCACGGCAGAACCGACCACGAGATCGCCGTAGAACTGGACACGGACGAACAGGCGGCAGTACGCCTGCTCTCAGCGGCGTACCAAAAGTTGGGAACGGACCGCACAGGCCTGGTAACGGCACTGATCAAGCCCACGGAGGGCCGAGTTCTTTAGGAGCGCGGGGCTGTATCGATATGCGGCTCCGCCGCGTGGGCGCGCCCAGACCCGCCAAGCCGCACCCGACAACGAACCCGCACCTGGCCACGGCCCCATCGCCGAACGGCACCCCGTACCATGTCTTCATGTCGTTCCTCCGCCGCCGCAGCGCCACCCCCGCCGGCCCCGAATTCGATGTGCTGGCCATGGACCCGGGCGACTGGCCCGGCAACCTCGGCGCCGGTCTGCTGCCCGCCCCCGACGGCACCTGCCAGGGCGTGTTCCTGCGGTACGACCTGTTCGGCGGCCGGGGCCCCGCGATGGTCATCGGCAACCTCCCGGAGGGCTCCCCGGCCCGTGACGTCGCCGAGGACGAGGTCCCCTTCGAGGTCGCGCAACTGCTCCTCGCGCTGGAGAACGATGAGGAGGTGACCGTCGTGGACACCGAGGACATGCCGGTGATGCAGGGCGACAACCTGCTGATCGTGCGCCGCCTCAAGCTCTCCGAGAGCCGGATCTCCTGCGTCCAGTTCGACCGCAGCGACAACGTCCTGGTCACCATCGCCGCCTGGGACCGCCCCATCACGGACGACCTCTACGCCCTGCTGAAACCGCTCCCGGCGGAACTGTTCCAGCAGGGCTGAGGCCCGGCTACCGGCCCGACCGCTCCAGCGTCACATCGGCGGCCCGTACGAACTCCACCCGGTGCCCGTACTGGATCTCGTAGTAGAGATCCTTTCCTACGACGACCTTGTGCGAGTCGGTGGTGAAGGTGACCGCGTAGTAGTACTCGCCGGGCACCTTGCCGCCGACCACGTACTTCTGGCCCTTGAGCAGGGTGTACGGCAGCGGGGACACCGCCTGGACGGGCACTCCCGCCGGATAGGCCGAGGCCTCCGGGTAGGCGCGGCCGTACACGGGGACGCTGTCCAGACCGTCCTTCGGAGTGATCACCCAGCCGGCCGCCCCGATCGCCGTCGGATGCTTCTTCGGGTTCTTGAACCAGGCCTCCTGGCCCAGGTACCAGACCGCGGTCCAGTCGCCGGAACGATCCGCCACCGCGTACTGCTGTCCGGTGGAGACCCGGGAGGAGAGGTCGTTGACCCCCGTGGTCGGGGTCGTCCCGCGGCCGATGTCCTTGATCAGGGGGTAGGTCTCGCCGGGCCCCGAGTACAGCCGGACCTCGCTCGAACCGTGCACCGCGCACGGCTGGCCGGCTGTGACGCAGCCCGTGTACACCGGCTGGTTGGTGGTGTAGTCGGGGCGGATCGTCACCATGCCGCCGCTCTTCTTCCCGGTCTGCTCGAAGGGGTGGCCCAGCAGGGCGAAGTAGTGGGCCCAGTCCCAGTACGGGCCCGGATCCGTGTGCATCCCGGGGACCGTGGACGTGGTCGGCCCGGGTACATTGTCGTGGCCGAGGATGTGCTGCCGGTCCAGCGGGATGCCGTACTTCTTCGTCAGGTACTTCACCAGACGGGCCGACGAGCGGTACATCGCCTCCGTGTACCAGGCGTCCGGCGCGGCGAGGAAGCCCTCGTGCTCGATGCCGATCGACTTGGCGTTGATGTACCAGTTGCCCGCGTGCCAGGCCACGTCCTTGGCCTTCACATGCTGGGCGATGAGACCGTCACTGGAGCGGATCGTGTAGTTCCACGACACATAGGTGGGGTCCTGGACCAGGTTGAGGACCCCGTCCCACTGGCCTTCGGTGTCGTGGATGACGATGTACTTGATGCTCTGCGACGCGGGCCGGTCGCCCAGGTCGTGGTTGCCGTAGTCGTTGTCCCCGAACTGGGAGTACGGCGCCGGGATCCACTCGCAGGACACCTTCTTCGGGCACTCCGTGCCGTCGGGGGAGACGGTGCGCAGTCCGGTTTCCGCCAACTGCGCGGTGTCGGGGGCGAGTTCGGGCTGCGCGGCCAGAGCGACCTGCTGCCCGGCGTCCGTGGTGCGCTGCTCGCCGGTGTGGATGACGTCGTAGACATCGTTGGCATAGGCGGCGGCCGTCGCGGTGTCGTCCGCGCCGGAGAAGCGCGCGATCGCGCCGTACCACTCGGCGGGGTCCGCGCTCAGCGGCTCGCCCAGGCCCCGCTGGGCGTCGGCCAGCAGCGCGGCGCCACCCGCCACATTCGCGGTCCCGTCGCTACGGAGGGCGGCGGCCGGAAGCCCGGTCAGCTCGGCCGCCTTCGTCAACGTCCTGAGCCGAGCGGGGAGTTGGGAGTTCGCCGGGAGCTGCGCGGTGGGGTGCAGGGCCGCGCGGGCGCTGTCACCGCGCGGGTCCTCGGTGCCTTCGCCGAGGTGCTCCGTCGTGGCGAGCGCGGTGTGCGCGTCCGTGAGGTGCATCGGGCCGTAGCCGCCGGTCACGCTCGGTGCTCCACCGTGCGTGTCCCAGCGGGACTGGAGGTAGGAGACGGCCAGCAGCACGGTCTGCGGCACGTGGTACTCGGCGGACGCCGAGGCGAACGCCCGCTGGAGGGTGGAGGCGGCGGAGCCGGTGGCGTTCTCGGCGGGGGCCGCGCCCAGCAGGGGCAGCAGCAGGGCGGCGGTGGCGAGCGCGCCGGCGGCTTTGCGCGCGCGTCTGTGCCCGGGAGTGCGGGTGGGGTCGGTCGAGGATCCTCGCAATGCAGCCTCCTGGGACGGTGGGGTATGACGATCCGTTCGGGGCCGGGCGTGCGTCAGTGGTACCGGCTGGCCGACGATCCGTCAATCATGCCCAGAGGGAGGTGATTTCCCTTGTCATCAGGGGATACGAGGAGTTTCGTGGCGGCGGCTTTCGGGCCTGCGGGGCGTCAGTGGACTACACCAATGGGTGAGTCGTGCGTGGCGGAGGCACAGGTGGCCGGGACACACGAAGGTCCGCGGTGCGCCGCTGCAGGGCGCACCGCGGACCGTCATCCCCGTCAGCGAGTGCCGACCGCCGCACGCACGGCCCGTCGGGCCATCTGGCAGTCGTCGTGCAGCCGCCTCAGCAGCAGCCGTTGTTCCTCGCCGGACGGCGCAGCACCCGGGTGGGCAGCTCCCGGTGCCGCCGGGGTCGTGTCGTACATCGAACGCTGCACGGCCATCTCGTAGGTGCGGATCTCCCGGGTCAGCACCAGCATCAGGTTCACCAGGAAGGCGTCACGCGACGCCGGCCCCGCCGACTGCGCGATCTGACTGATCTGCCGCCGGGCCGCGGGCGCGTCCCCGAGGACCGCCCACAGCGTGGCGAGGTCGTAGCCCGGCAGGTACCAGCCCGCGTGCTCCCAGTCCACCAGCACTGGACCGGCCGGTGAGAGGAGGATGTTGGACAGCAGGGCGTCGCCGTGGCAGAACTGGCCCATGCCCTGCCGGCCCGCCGAGTGCGCGATGCCGTGCAGCAGCTTCTGCAGGTCTCCCATGTCCCGGTCGGTGAGCAGCCCCAGCTCGTGATAGCGGGAGATCCGGGCCGCGTAGTCCAACGGAGCGTCGAAGGTGCCCGCCGGGGGCCGCCACGCGTTGAGCCGGCAGATCGCGCCGAGCGCCGCCCTGATGTCCGCCCGCGGCGGGGCCTCCGCCGGGTGCCGGTGCAGCGCCGCCACCCGGCCCGGCATCCGCTCGATGACGAGCGTGCAGTTGTCCGGATCCGCCGCGATCAGCCGCGGCACCCGCACCGGCGGACGGTGCCGGACGAACGAGCGGTACGCCGCTATCTCGTGCCGGACCCGCTCGGCCCACGCGGGCGAGTGGTCCAGTAAACACTTCGCTACGGCCGTGCTGCGTCCGGTCGTTCCGACCAGGAGCACGGAGCGCCCGTTGCGGCGTAGCACCTGCACCGGAGTGAACTCCGGACAGATCCGGTGCACCGACGCGATCGCCGTACGCAGCTGGGCGCCCTGAGGGCCGGACAAGTCGAGTCTCCCGCTGAGCGGTTGGGTGCCGAGCGCCGGAACGCGCCGCGGCCTGCCCGCACCGAGAACGGGGCCGGCCGCCGGGCGTGCCGGGTCGAGGTAGGGGCCGCCGGCGCCCGGGCGGGGGTGCAGCGACCGGGGCGGGGCGGACACGGAGGACGATGCTGTGTACATGGGAGAGACAGATCCCTTCGTGTGCCTGCAGTGCCTGTCCAAGCAAGCGCGCTACCCGGCCCGGTCCCGCAGGTGCATCCTGGGGAATGTCCCTCGGTGACCGGGTCGGGGTGGCGCGTTCCTACCTGACACCAGATGCGCAGTGGCACACCATCTGGCGCACCCTGGCGAACCCTGGCGAATAGTCGCCCGGCAAGGCGCACCGGGCTATGTTCAAGTCAGCCGAGAACCTGGGGGCTTGACGTGAACGGACAACCCAACTCCCGTCTCTCGGACCTGTTCGGCCTCGCCGGCTGGTCCAAGGGCGAACTCGCGCGGCTGGTCAACCGGCAGGCGGCGGCCATGGGCCACCCCCAGCTCTCGACCGACACCTCGCGGGTACGGCGTTGGATCGACACGGGAGAGATCCCGCGCGATCCGGTGCCGCGGGTGCTGGCGGCCCTGTTCACCGAGCGTCTCGGCCGTGTCGTGACCATCGAGGACCTCGGTCTGGTCCGGCACGGGCGTACGGGGAAACGGCCCGACGACGGGAGTGCGGAACATCCCGACGGTGTGCCGTGGGCGCCCGAACGGACAGCTGCGGTCCTCACCGAATTCACGGGAATGGACCTCATGCTCAACCGACGCGGCTTGGTGGGCGCGGGCGCCGCGCTCGCCGCAGGCTCCGCACTCAGCAGCGCCATGTACGCATGGCTGCACTCCGATCCGACTCTCTCCGCCGACGCTCCCCGGTTCGACGATCCCCTGCACGCCGACCCTGCTGGGTTCGACCGCTATGAGGCCGCCCCCATCGGGTCGCAGGAGATCGAGGAACTGGAGGAGTCCGTCCAGGTGTTCCGGGCCTGGGACGCGGCCCGCGGCGGCGGGCTGCAACGCAAGGCTGTGGTGGGACAGCTCAACGAGGTGGGCGGCATGCTGGCCTACCGGCACCCCGCCGATCTGCAGCGGCGCCTGTGGGGCGTCGCCGCCAACCTCGCCGTACTCGCGGGCTGGATGTCGCACGACGTCGGCCTGGAGCCCACGGCCCAGAAGTACTTCGTCATCGCCGCCCACGCGGCCCGTGAGGGCGGCGACCGGCCCCGCGCCGGGGAGGCGCTCTCCCGGGCGGCGCGCCAGATGGTGCACCTCGGCCGGCCCGACGACGCGCTGGACCTCATGAAACTCGCCAAGACCGGTTCCGGCGACGAGGTGCTGCCGCGGACCCGGGCGATGCTCTACACCGTCGAGGCCTGGGCGCAGGCGTCGATGGGCAAGGGCCAGGCCATGCGCCGCACCCTCGGCCAGGCGGAGGACCTCTTCGTCTCCGACCGCGGCGACGTACCGTCCCCGAGCTGGATGCAGACGTTCAAGGAGGAGGACCTCTACGGCATGCAGGCCCTGGCCTACCGCACCCTGGCCGAGCACGAGCCGGGAGCGGCCGTGCACGCCCAGCACTTCGCGGAGAAGGCCCTGGCACTGCGGGTCGACGGACGGCAGCGGTCGAAGATCTTCGACTTCCTGTCGATGGCCTCCGCCTGCTTCATCGCCGACGACCCCGAACAGGCCGACAGGTACGCACGGTTGGCCCTGGCCTCGATGGGATCGAACTCCTCCCACCGCACCTGGGACCGGCTGCGCGAGATGTACCGGCTCACCGCCCAGTACTCCAACTACCCGAGGATCCACGAGCTGCGGGAGGAGATCAAACTCGCCCTGCCCAGAACACAGTCCAGGAGCGCGAGGACCAGGAACGCCAACAGTGCCCAGGCGTAAGTGATCCAAATGGCCTAGGTGGTCCTGGCGACCAGCACGCAGGCGTCGTCCTCGCGCGCGGAGTCGCCGAACTCCTCGACGACCATGCGTACGCAGTCCTGTGCGGTGCGCGCCTCGCCGAACCGCGGGGCCAGGTCGAGGAGTCGGTCCACGGCCTCCGGCCTGTCGTGCCCGGTCACCAGTCCGTCCGTGTGCAGCAGGAGTACGTCGCCCGCTTCGAGGGTCTCCTCGGCCTGTCCGTAGGAAGCTCCCGAGGTGGCGCCGAGCAGGACGCCGTCCGGTGCGTTCAGCATGCGCCCCGTCCCGTCGCGGAACAGCAGCGGGGCGGGGTGTCCTGCCTGCGCCCAGGTCAGGGTGCGGGTCTCGGGCCGGTATCGGCAGCACACCGCGCTGCCCAGGGCCGGTTGGACGGTGGCGTCCAGTAACTGGTTGAGCCAGGACATCAGTTGGCCGGGCTCGGTGCCCGCTATCGCCATGCCGCGCAGGGCGCCGAGCAGCATCGCCATGCCCGAGGTGACCGCGACACCGTGTCCTGTGAGGTCGCCGACGCTCAACAGGGTGGCGCCGTCGGAGAGTTGGAGCGCGTCGTACCAGTCGCCGCCGATCAGCGCGTTCGTCGAGGAGGGCAGATAGCGGGCGGCCAGGTCCAGCGTCTCCGGTCCCTGGTGCGGGAGCCGCAGGGAACCGCGCCACGGCGGCAGCACGGCCTCCTGCAGCTCGACCGCGAGCCGGCGCTCGGTCTGCGCGTGGTGCCGGTGGCGCTGCAGCGAGTCACGGGTCTCGCTCACCGTCCGCTGGCTGCGGCGCAGTTCGCTGACGTCCCGCAGCACGGCCCACATCGAGGCGGTGCCACCGTCGGCGTCGAGCACGGGCTCGCCCATCATGTGCACGGTCCGTACGGCGCCGTCGGGCCGTACGACGCGGAACTCGCCGTCGATGGGCTTGGCGTCGACCAGGCAGTCCGTGACCATCGCCGTCAGGCTCGGCCGGTCCTCGTCGAGGACCAGGGACGGCAGTTCGTCGAGGGTGAGCGGGGGAGCGGCCGGATCGCGGCCGAGGATCTGGTACAGCTCCCCCGACCAACTCACCTCGTCCGTCAGCAGATTCCACTCGGCACTGCCGACCCGGCTGAGCAGCGAGTCGTCTCGGGTCGCTTCCGGTACGGCAGTCGGTGCGAGCGGCGCCTCGACGGCCGTCGGCACGGGCGGCGGGCCGTCCCGCAGCTGGGCCAAGTGCTCGTCGATGTCGTTGAGTTGATGCAGTGCCAGATCGCACAGCGCCCGCTGCCACCGCTCCCGGGGATCCGAACCGTCCCGCTGCGCGTCCCGCCGTACGGCGTCCACGTCGCCCATGAGCCGCCGTGCCTGCGATATCAGCGCGTCGACCGAGCCGCGCGCGGGCGGCTGGGCGGCTGGGCGGTCCGCAGAGAGATGGGACGGCATGACGCACTCCGATGCGGGGACGGTTCGACCAAGGCGGATGGAGGGACCGGTTACGACTGTCGCACAGCCCGCGACGCCCTGTAAGGGATTTGGCAACACCCGATCCGGTGGTGCTTCTGGCATATGCCAGCGTCTTCACGGACGGATTGTGCCGTGTTGGTGGCGTAGCTGTCCCGGTGGGGCAAGTCGCATACGCGGTACGCGAGTTGGGGGATGGATCACCCGCTGGAGTCGACATTCAACCACCTGTTCGACGGTCTTGTGTTCCTGCATGGCACGGCCGTCCGGCGACAGGCCGAAAAGTGTCGCTCAGGTGAGTGATCCGCAGTACGCAACGGTCATTTTGAGCCGTTGCTTTGTTGTAGCCATGACAATTCTGTGGGTGTGATGCCACTCTGCTGTGCATCACGCTCACCGAGCGTTCACTTCTTCCTCACCCTTCCTCCTCGCACCCGCGCGCCGCCGGACGGCCGTACCCCGGCCCGACCCGCTCTCCAGGACTCCACCGAGTCCGACCACCCCACATAAGGAGAACGCCTTGACCCGGCATGACCGTTATCCGCACCACCCCAGATACACCGCCGCTCTGGTGCTCACCGCAGTCGGCACCCTGCTGGCCGCCGGAATGCAGACCGGCACCGCCTCCGCCGTTCCCGGCGGCCGCCACGCCCCGGCGAAGATCCTGGCCACCCCCCGGGCCGGAGTCGCCCCGGCCGCGCTGACACCGGCGAAGCACGCCGCCCTCCTCAAGAGCGCGGGTGCGGCCGTCGGGAGTACGGCGAAGAACCTCGGCCTCGGGGCCAAGGAGAAACTGGTCGTCAAGGACGTCACGCAGGACGTCGACGGCACCACCCACACCCGCTACGAGCGGACGTACGCCGGACTGCCCGTCCTCGGCGGCGACCTGGTCGTCCATGCCAGGAGCGGCCGCCTCACGGTGACGAAGGCCACGAAGGCCGGCCTGGCCCTGGCGGACATCACCCCGAACGTGTCGTCGGCGACGGTGAAGACCAAGGCGCTCGCGACCGCGACCAAGGCGGGTGGTGAGCAGGCCAAGCTCGACGGCGCCCCGCGCCTGGTCGTCTGGGCCGCCGGAGCCAGGCCCGTCCTCGCCTGGGAGGCGGTGGTCGGCGGCTTCCAGGACGACGGCACCCCCAGCGAACTCCACGTGATCACCGACGCCGACTCGGGCAAGCCCGTCTTCCAGTACCAGGGCATCGAAACCGGCACCGGCACCGGCCAGTTCAACGGAACGGTCCCGCTCGGCACCACGCTCGACCCGGCGACGTCGACGTACCAACTCCTCGACGGCGACCGTGCCGGACACAAGACCTACGACCTGAACCAGGGCACCTCGGGCACAGGCACTCTGTTTACAGATGACAACGATGTCTGGGGCGACGGGACCGCGGCCAACCGGCAGACCGCGGGCGTGGACATCGCGTTCGGCGCCGCGGCCACGTGGGACTACTACAAGGACGTCTTCGGCCGCAACGGCATACGCAACGACGGTGTGGCCGCCTACAGCCGGGCCCACTACGGCAACAACTACGTCAACGCCTTCTGGTCCGACACCTGCTTCTGCATGACCTACGGCGACGGCTCGGGCAACACCCACCCGCTGACGGCGCTGGACGTGGCCGCGCACGAGATGAGCCACGGCGTGACCGCGGCGACCGCCGGCCTCACCTACTCCGGCGAGTCGGGCGGCCTCAACGAGGCCACCTCCGACATCTTCGCCGCTGCGGTGGAGTTCCACGAGAACCTGCCCGCCGACGTCCCCGACTACCTGGTCGGCGAGAAGATCGACATCAACGGCAACGGCACACCGCTGCGTTACATGGACAAGCCCTCCAAGGACGGCGCGTCCCGCGACTACTGGAGCTCGACGCTCGGCAGCGTCGACGTCCACTACTCCTCCGGCCCGGCGAACCACCTCTTCTACCTGCTGTCCGAGGGCAGCGGTGCGAAGACCGTCAACGGGGTGTCCTACGACAGCCCCACCTACGACGGCGTGCCCGTCGCCGGCATCGGCATCGACAACGCCCAGAAGATCTGGTACCGGGCGCTCACCACGTACATGACCTCGTCCACCAACTACGCCGGTGCCCGCACCGCGACGCTCCAGGCGGCGGCGGACCTCTTCGGCGCGTACAGCCCGACGTACCTCGCCGTGGCCGACGCGTGGGCGGCGATCGACGTCGGCAGCCGGATCGCGCTCGGCGTCAACGTGGCCCCGATCTCCGCACAGATCAGCGGAGTCGGACAGTCCGTCTCCCTCCAGACGGACGCCTACACCACCAACTCCGGTGCGGGCCTCACCTATTCGGCCACCGGTCTGCCGGACGGGCTCTCCATCAGCAGCACCGGCCTGATCTCCGGCGTCCCGACCACCCTCGGGAGCAGTGACGTCACGGTGACCGTCACCGACGACACGGGCGCGACCGCCACCACCTCCTTCACCTGGCGGGTGGCGAACATCTACGCCAGCAGCACCCGGGTGGACATCCCCGACAACGCCGCCGCCGTGGAGTCCCCGATCACGGTCACCGGCCGCGACGGCAACGCCTCGGCCACCACTCAGGTCTACGTCAAGATCGTCCACACCTACCGGGGCGACCTGACCGTCGATCTCGTGGGCCCGGACGGAACCGTCTACTCCCTGCTGAACCGCTCCGGCGGCTCCGCCGACAACGTCGACCAGACCTTCACCGTCGACGCCTCGGCCCAACCGGTCAACGGCACCTGGAAGTTGAGGGTGCAGGACCACGCGGCGATCGACGTCGGCTACATCGAGCAGTGGCAGCTGACCCCCTGACCCGCAGCCCGCGTGACTGACCGTCCATGACGGTCCCGGCCGCGCCCGTACTCCGGCTCACACCGGAGGGCGGGCGCGGCCGGAGCAGTTGTGCCCGGGGGCTATTTGATCTCGGGCGTCAACAGCGTGCCGACCGTGGCCGCCACCGCTGCAGGAGATACAGGGCGCTCCGCCCGGTCCTCGTCCACCGCACCTCCCCGCACAGCGTCACCGGTCACCCCGACAGCTGGGACGCGGCCCGGCAGCGACCCCGTCCACGACGTCCGTGCCGTGCTTGCGTGCCGCGCCGTGGTCAGGGGGTGAGCTTCAGGTCCTGCTCGGCCAGCGGTTTGCCGGAGCGCCAGTCCAGGGCCGCGCCGAAGCGCACCAACTCGCCGTAGAGCGCGGGATCGACCCGCTCGGCGAAGACGAGGTCGAGCACGGCGACAGCGGCCTCGGCCGGGGACTTGGCCTGGCTGAAGTCCTCGAACCAGGGGCGGGAGGTGGCCGTGTCGACCATGCCGGGGCACACGGAGGCGATCAGGGTGTCGCTCGCCAGGTCGTCCTGACGGCGTTCCGCGGCGACCGCGCGGACGGCGGCGACCTGGGCCACCTTCGAGGGCACGTTCAGCCACAGCGGCCAGCCCGCCTCGGCCGTGGTCCGGTGGTGGACGGCGCTGCGCCAGGACTCGACGGCGTACTCGACCTGGTCCAGGCTCGCGCCGTCGAACAGGCCGTGCAGCGCGGGGTCGAGATGGCCGAGGGTGCCGAGGCTGCTGGCCACGACGAGGAACCGGCCGCCCGGGCGCAGGACCGGACCGAAGGAACGCAGCATCGCGTGGGTGGCGGTGTTGGACACGTCGACGAACTCGTCGGCGCGCTCGTACTGCGACTCCCCGGGGAGCATCCGGGTCACGGCGTTGGAGATCACGATGTCGACTCCGCCGTGGCGCTGTCGGAGCTCGTCGGCGAGGCGGGCGATGGCGTCGGTGTCGGTGACGTCGAGGACCCGGCCCTCGACCCGGCTGCGGCTGCCGGGCAGGGCGGCCACCTCGCGGGCCGCGTCGGCGACCCGCCGCTCGTCGCGGCCGGTGAGCAGGACAGTGTCGTCGGGGCCCCTGCGGGCTGCCAGCCCCTCGACGAGGGCGCGGCCGAGTCCCTGGTTGGCGCCCGTGACGAGGGCGATGCGCGGAGCGTTCATGTCTGCCACGGTAGGAACGATCACGGCCATGCGTCCAACGAGAGTTATGCACCACTAGTATGCGTAATCGTCATGGACTTCACGGATGTGTCACTCACCGCGCTGCGCGTCTTCCGCGCGGTCGCCGAGCAGGGGACCTTCACGGCCGCCGCCGTGTCGCTGGGCTACACCCAGTCGGCGGTGTCCCGGCAGATCGCCGCGCTCGAACGGGCCGCGGGCGCGGAGCTGCTGGAACGGCGCCGCGACGGCGTACGGCTGACCCCGGCCGGCCGCATCGTCATGCGCAGGGCGACGGTCGTACTCGACGAGATCGACGCCACCGCCCGCGAACTCTCCGGGCTGCCCAGCGAGGCCGCGACCGTCCGCCTCGGCTGGCTGCCCAGCGCCGGAGCGGCCCTGCTGCCACGGGCCCTGCTAGCCCTGCGCCGCAGCGACCCGGACCTGAATGTCGTCAGCCGGGAGGGCGGCACACCAGCGCTGGTACGCGCCCTGCGGGCCGGCAGCCTCGACCTGGCCCTGCTGGCGTCGGCGCCGCCGTTCCGCCCGCCGGACACCGAATCGCCCCCGCTGGTGCTGCGCACCCTCGCCGAGCGCCCGCTGTACCTCGCGGTGCCCGCCACCCATCCGCTGGCCCGCGCCGAGTTCGCCGACGTGGCCGACCTGCGCGGCCAACGCTGGATCGCCGGCTCCTCGTCCGGCGAGGACCGCCTCATGGGCGTATGGCCCGGCCTCGACGAACGCCCCGAGATCGCCCACACCGCCCGGGACTGGCTGGCCAAACTCCAACTCGTCGCAGCGGGCTGCGGGTTGACCACGGTCTCCGCCTCCCTTGCTCCGGCCGTCCCGGCGGGGGTACGGGTCCTGCCGGTACGGGGCGGGCCCCAGGAGCAGCGGCGACTGATGCTGGCGCGGCTTCCGGGGGCGCCCGGCGAGGCGGTCGCTCGGGTGGCGGCCGCCCTGCGTGTCGCCGCGCTCGACGGCGGCGACGCGGCCTCCGGAGAGGGCGGTGCAGCGATGATGTGATGCAGGTCACATGAACTCGTTCGGGGTTCCGCGTAATGCAAACGGCACCTGCGAGGTCGTACAGGCACACGGCAATCCGGCCGACCTCTCACCCGTAGCGGAGACCGACCATGGACATCACCCTCGAACAGCCCACCCGAGCCCGGCTGATCACGGCGGACGACACCGAGATTCCCGTGTCGGCCACGCTTCGCTACCTCTCCTCGGACCCCCTTGCCGTGCACCTCGACTTCCCGCCCGAGGTGTCTCTCGACGGCGACGGTGTCACGTGGACCTTCGCCCGGGCGCTGCTGGAGGAGGGGCTGCGGCGGCCGTCCGGGAGCGGGGACGTGCACCTGTGGCCGTGCGGCCTGGCCCGTATGGTGCTCGAGTTCCACTCGCCGTTCGGGCTCGCCCTGCTCCACTTCCACACCCCGGCCCTGCGCCGCTTCCTGCTGCGGACGTACGACGTGGTGGCCACCGGGCAGGAGGACATGGACGCGGTCGTCGACCGGGGGCTGAGCGCCCTGTTCGGGAGCGTCTGAGGGCAACTCCGGTCCAGGGCGACGGCTTTGACCTTTGTTCACCTCCATCTCACCGTTCAGGTATGGACCTTGGCGATCACCCGGTGCACCCTTGCGCGCGGTGTGCCGCTCGGGCACGCCTGTGACGAGGGCGGAGCGCATGACACCGATCAGCCGAAGAGGCTTCGTGGGACTCGGCGCCACCGTGGCGGCGGGCATGGTGACGGGCACCGGCATACGGCCCGCGATCGCGGCCCAGCAGGCGGCGACCGGCACGATCTCGGACGTGAAGCACGTGGTGATCCTCATGCAGGAGAACCGCAGCTTCGACCACTACTTCGGGCGCCTGAAGGGCGTCCGCGGCTTCGACGACCGCAGCGGTATCACCCTCGGCGGCGGCTACCCGGTCTTCGACCAGCCCAACGGCGGCGGCCGTCAGTACCCGTGGAAGCTGAGCGCCACCCCGGCCTCGGGCGGCCACGACGGCGAGACCCTCGCCCAGTGCAACGGCGACCTCCCGCACTCCTGGTCCTCCCAGCACTCCGCGTGGAACAAGGGCCGCCTCGACAACTGGGTCTCGGGCGTGGGCAACGTCCGCTCGCTCGGGTATCTCGACCGCGCCGACATCCCCTTCCACTACGCGCTCGCCGACAACTACACCGTCTGCGACGCCTACTTCTGCTCCACCCTGAGCGCGACCGGCCCCAACCGCACCTATCTGTGGAGCGGCAAGGTCGACTCCTCCAGCTACGACGGCGGTGACGAGTCGGGGCTGACCTGGCAGACCTACGCCGAGGCGCTGCAGAACGCCGGAGTGAGCTGGAAGGTCTACCAGAACGCGGCGGACAACTTCGGCGACAACGCCTGCGCCTACTTCAAGAACTTCGCCAACTCCAAGGCGGGCAGCGCCCTTTACGACCGCGGCATGGCCTCCGTCCCGGCCGTCACCGGCTCGACCCCCGACGACATCGCCGCCGCCGTCAAGGCCGACGTCCTCGCGGGCACCCTCCCGCAGGTCTCCTGGGTCGTCCCCAACCAGGCCTTCTCCGAGCACCCCTACGCCCCGCCCGGCGACGGTGCCCACTTCATCAGCCTCGTCTACCAGGCCCTCGCCGCCGATCCGGACGTCTTCGACTCGACCGTCCTGTTCCTCAACTACGACGAGAACGACGGCTACTTCGACCACGTCCCACCACCCGTCCCGCCCGCCGGTACCGACGGCGAGTTCCTCAACGGCGTCCCGTACGGCTTCGGCTTCCGCGTCCCGATGATCGTCATCTCGCCCTGGACGCGCGGCGGTTGGGTCTCCTCCGAGGTCTTCGAGCACACCTCGGTGCTGCGCTTCCTGGAGACCTGGACCACGTCCCTCGGCAAGCCGGCCGCCTGCCCCAACATCAGCACCTGGCGCCGCAAGGTGAGCGGCGACCTGACCGGCGTCTTCGACTTCGCCAACCCGGTCCACGGCTCTGTCGCGCTCCCCGCGACCAGTGTCATCGGCATCTCCACCTGCGGCCCGCTGCCCAACCCGGTCCCGACGAACAACGCCCTGCCGGCGCAGGAGACCGGCACCCGGCCCGCCCGCGCGCTGCCGTACCAGCCCAACGGATACCTGGACCACCTGGAATTCGGGTCGGGCGGCAAGATCCTCGCCTGGTTCGCCATGGCCAACCAGGGCGGCGCCGCCAGGAGCGCCGCCCATCTCTCCATCCACCCCAATGCCTACCGCGACACCACGCCCTGGCAGTACACGATCGACCCCGGCGGCACCGCCTCCGACTTCTTCAACATCGGTACGGGCTACGGCAACGGCAAGTACGACCTCTCCATGGTCGGCCCCAACCGCTTCCTGCGCCGCTTCCAGGGCGACGCCACGAAGCCGGGCAAGTCCGTCGAGGTGAGCATCCGTTACGCGGTCGAGTCGGGTACCGGCAAGCTCGCGATCTACTTCGACATGGCCAACTCGTCCGCGGCGTCCGTAAAGTTCACCATTACCTCCAACCACTACCGTGGCGACGGGCCGTGGACCTACGCGGTCGCGGCGGGCGCGTCGACGGAGGACTTCTTCAACGCCGTTGCCTACCAAGGCGGTTGGTACGACTTCACGGTCACCGTCGACTCCGACGCGACCTGGTCGCGCCGGTTCACCGGTCACCTGGAGTCGGGCGCGGCGAGCGTCAGCGGCTGACGTCGGCGTACAGGTCCGGGCGCGGGGCGAGTTCGACGGTCACCCGGCCGCCGCTCTCCAGCGCCCGGACCCCGGCCTCGGCGACCACGGAGGACGCGTAGCCGTCCCAGACGCTCGCGCCGGTGACCCGGCCCTGCCGGGTGGCGTCCACCCAGGACTGCACCTCGCGGTCGTAGGCGTCCGCGAACCGCACGAGATAGTCCAGTGGCACGTCCTCGTGCGCGCTGCCGTGCGTGGTGACGACCATCGTGTGGTCCTCGCCGATCCGGGCGCTGCCCGCCTCGCACACGGCCTCGCAGCGCACCTGGTAGCCGAAGCCGGAGTTGACGAAGACCTCGACGTCGACCAGGGCACCGCCGTCGGTCTCGAAGAGCACGAGCTGCGGGTCGACCAGCCCCTCCGGGGCGTTCGCCGACGGGCGCGGACTGAGCACCGTCACCGCCGTGAGTTCCTGCCCGAGCAGCCAGCGGGCCGCGTCGATCTCGTGCGAGACAGAGCTGTCGATGAGCATCGCGGAGGTGAAGCAGGGCGGCGACGACACATTGCGGTGGGTGCAGTGCAGCATCAGCGGGCGCCCCAACTGCCCGCTGTCCAGCAGGGACTTGAGGCGCTGGTATTCGGCGTCGTAGCGTCGCATGAACCCGATCTGCGCCAGCCGCCGCCCGAGTCGCGCCTCCGCCTCCACCACCCGGAGTGCCCCGGTGGAGTCGGGCACCATGGGCTTCTCGCACAGCACCGGCAGCCCGCGCGCGAAGGCCGCGAGCAGTGCCTCCTCGTGAGCGGGGCCCGGCGAGGCGATGAGCACCGCCTCGACCCCGGGGGCGTCGAGCGCGGCCACGGCGTCCTCGTGCACCGCGACCGCGTCCAGAGCTGCCGCCGCCTCCTTGGCGCGCTCGGTGTCCGGGTCGGCCACCGCGGCGACCCTGGCTCCGCCCACCACCTGGTCGAGGCGTCGTATGTGGTCGGCTCCCATGTGTCCCGCACCCAGCACGGCCACGCCCAGCAGGTCACCCACGTGTGCTCTCCCTCTACGTCGACGATCACGCCGTAGCGTACGCCGCAGGGGAGAGGCGGTCTCGGGGGTGGAGGGGCGAGCTCAGTAGCGCAGCACGCCCGCGATGCCGTCCGCGTCGGTCAGACTGCCATCGGGGACGAAGCGGACCTCGGCACCCGTCTCCAGGCACTGTTCGACGATCTCGTCCACGATGTCCTCGCGGGCGTCGAGGTCGCCGCTGTCGGCCGGTACCAGGTGGTCGCCGTGGTCGTCGCGGACCGTGACGCGGTAGTTCTCCTCGACGGCCAGCAGCCGGACCCTGCCCTCGCGGGCGTTCTGCCAGACCTCGTCGACGCCGGCCGCGAACTCCTTGCGCCCGCGCGCCGATTCGAGCTCCCGGGTCACCGTGACGGCGTTCCTGCGCGCCTCCGCGTCGACCAGTGGCCGTACGGCCTGCCACACCGCGTCGGGCGTGCCGTGTGCGAGGCCGCCGTGCGCGATGTGCGTCGCGCCCTTCGTGGCGCTGCCGACCTCGTCCAGCGCCGACAGGGCCGCCTGCTCCCCGGTGATGTAGAGCGGGCGCCGGTTCGCGCGCAGGATCCGGCCCATCGCGGTGTCGGCCTCGCGCAGGAAGTGCCGGGTGTCCTCGTCGCGGAAGGTGCTCGGGATGTCGCCGATCCGCTCCTGGCGCTCGGCGTCGAAGTTGTCCCGGTGGTCGCGGGTCAGCGGGAAGCCGCCGGTGTGGTCCTCGGCGACCCGGTCGACACCGCCGTTCCACAGCGTGACGCGGTCGGCGGAGACGGAGAGCACCCAGAACGGCCGCTCTGAGGCCTGCGCGGAGACGAGATTGCGGGTGAGGAACGTGTCGGAGAGCACCACACGCTCGGGCACGGACCTGGCGAGGGACCACACCTGGTGCTCGCCCGGCGCGGCGAAGATCACCAGACCGTCTTCGGCGTGCGCGAGATCGATCTCGGCGAGGGCCTGGTCGAGATGCCGGACGACGTCGATGCGCCGGTCCCGGGGGACCGCGGGATCGGCCTCCAGCTGCTTCTTGGCCTCGGCCAGCACATTGCGCAGCCGGACCGGATCCTGTGCGTTGTCGGGCTCGCGACGATGTGTCGGCGTGAGCACGGAGACCGCGGGGTAGGGGCGCGGGCGCCGCAGTTCGGTGAGGGTGGCGGGACTCAGTGCGTGCTCCATAACAGCACGATAGGGCCGAATGACGGATGGGGCATATGGGGGAAGCCTGCCAGGCAATTGGGGCAATTCGTTGCTAACGTCCCTTGGGTGACGCAAGCCGCCACTGTTGACACCCGGACCACGGCCGCCAAGCTGCGCCTGCCGACGCCGACCACCATGGTGGTCGGCTCCATGGTCGGGGCCGGGGTGTTCTCGCTCCTGCGCAGATTCGCGCAGGAGACCGGCGTGGCCGGCGCCCTGATCGCCTGGGCCGTCGCCGGCACCGGGATGCTGATGCTGGCCTTCGTCTTCCAGACCCTCGCCGTCCGCAGACCCGACCTCGACGCCGGTGTCTACGCCTACGCGAAGGCCGGTTCCGGCGAATACCTCGGCTTCTTCGCCGCGTTCGGCTACTGGGCCGGCGCCTGCGTCGGCAATGTGACGTACTGGGTGCTGATCATGTCGACGATCGGCACGATCGCGCCCTCGCTCGGCGAGGGCGACACCGTCCTCGCGGTGGTCCTCTCCTCGGTCGGACTGTGGCTCTTCTTCCTGCTGATCAGCCGCGGGGTGAAGGAGGCGGTGGCCATCAACCGGATCGTCACCGTCGCGAAGGTCGTGCCGATCCTCGTCTTCGTCGTCCTCGCGCTCTTCTACCTCAAACCCCATGTCTTCGCCGAGAACTTCGGCGGCGCCGACTGTGCGGGCTCCCTGTTCCAGCAGGTCAAGGGCACCATGCTGGCCACCGTCCTCGTGGTCCTGGGTGTCGAGGGCGCGAGCGTCTACTCCCGGCACGCCAGACGCCGCGAGGACGTCGGCCGCGCCACCGTCCTGGGCTTCCTCAGCGTCTTCGCCGTCTTCGCGTCGGTCACGGTCGTGTCGTACGGTCTGATGCCGATGGGCGAGATCGCCGAACTGCGGCAGCCCTCCACGGCGGGCGTGCTGGAGCACGCGGTGGGCACCTGGGGAAGGGTCTTCGTCAGTGTCGGACTGATCGTCTCCGTGCTGGGCGCCTATCTCGCCTGGACGTTGATGGCCGCCGAGGTGCTGTTCGTCGCTGCCAAGAACGACGACATGCCGCGCTTCCTGAAGAAGTCCAGGGCGGCCGACGTGCCCGTGCCCGCACTGGTGATGACCACCCTGCTCGGCCAAGTCGTCCTGGTCGTCACCTACTTCTCCGACGACGCCTGCAACTTCGCGCTGGACCTGACCAGTTCGCTGACACTGATCCCGTTCCTGCTGGCGGCGGGTTTCGCCGTACGGATCGCCCTCGCGCGAACTCGCTCAGGGCGACGCGAGTTGACGGTCGCCGGGCTCGGCACCGTCTACACCGCGTTCCTCATCTACGCGGCCGGCTTCAAGTACCTCCTCGTCTCGTTCATCATCTACGCGCCCGCCACCTTCCTGTTCGTCAAGGCCCGCAGGGAACAAGGGCGTTCGCCCTTCTCCGCCCGTGAACCGGTGATCCCCGCCGTCTCGGTCGCGGGTGCCGTCGTCGGCGTTATCGCCCCGGCGGCGGGCTGGATCAGCCTCTGACCCCGTCTGCGACCTCCGGAAAGGTGTGTGCACCGTGACCAGCCCAGACACCGTGGACCGACATGAGTACGGCGTCCACTCCGAGGTCGGCCGACTGCGCAAGGTGCTGGTCTGCGCACCGGGCCTGGCCCATCGCAGGCTCACCCCGACCAACTCCGACGACCTGCTCTTCGACGACGTGATGTGGGTCGAGAACGCCCAGCGCGACCACGCGGACTTCGTGAACAAACTCCGCGAACGCGGCGTCGACGTCGTCGAGTTGCACGAACTGCTCGCCCAGACCATGACGATCCCCGCCGCCAAGGACTGGCTCCTGGACCGGAAGATCGTCGCCAACGAGGTCGGCCTCGGCCTCATCGACGCGACCCGCGCCTACCTGGAGAGCCTCGAACCGGCCGAACTCGCCAAGTACTTGATCGGCGGCCTCGCCACCACCGACCTCCCGGACGACTACCGCTCCGACTACGTCGCCCTCGCCCGTGAGTCCACCGGTGTCCGCGAATACCTGATGCCGCCGCTGCCCAACACCCTCTACACCCGTGACACGACCTGCTGGCTCTACGGCGGCCTCACCCTCAACCCGCTCTACTGGCCCGCCCGGCACGACGAGACCCTCCTGATGAAGGCGATCTACACCTTCCACCCGGACTTCGCGGGCTCCCTCGTCTGGTGGGGCGACCCCGAACTCGACTGGGGGCAGGCCACGTTCGAGGGCGGCGACATCATGCCCGTAGGCAATGGCGTGGTCCTGATGGGCATGAGTGAGCGCACCTCGCGCCAGGCCATCACCCAAGTCGCCAAGGCCCTCTTCGATTTGGGCGCCGCCGAGCACGTCGTCGTCGCCGGTATGCCGAAGCTGCGTTCCGCGATGCATCTCGACACCGTCTTCACCTTCGCCGACCGCGACCTGGTGACCCTGTACCCGGCGATCATGGACGCCGTCCACACCTTCTCCCTGCGCCCCGGCGACAGGGGCCCCGGCATCGACATCGTCGACGAGGGCCGGACCCCCTTCACCGACGTCGTCGCCAAGGCGCTCGGACTGCCCGAGCTGCGGGTTGTCGAGACGGGCGGCGACATCTATGCCTCCGAGCGCCAGCAGTGGGACAGCGGCAACAACGCGGTCGCGCTGGAACCGGGCGTGGTCTTCACCTACGACCGCAACACCCAGACCAACACCCTGCTGCGCAAGGCCGGCGTCGAGGTCATCACCATCGTCGGCGCCGAGTTGGGGCGCGGCCGGGGCGGCGGTCACTGCATGACCTGCCCGATCGTGCGGGACCCGGTGGAGTTCTGAAGTGCCGGGCGAGCCAGGGATGTTGGTGAACTCTTTGCCCGTGGCCGGTTCCTGACGAGCACCGCCCGGTGGGACGCCGACCGGCGGATCTCGGGGACGACACCGACGTGCTGCGCACCGACCTGACCGAGGCACTGGACACGGAGTCGTACATCGCCGACGGCTACCGCGCCGCCATCTCCGGTGTCCAACGCCTCGACGGCGAAAGCGACTTCGAGTACGGCATGCGGCGCATCTGCCACCTCCACCTGACCCGCTTCGTCCGCGTCCTGCTCGACCGCAAGGACCGCGCGAGCATGGCCGTCGGCCTGGAGGTCCGGGTGCCGTTCTGCGACCACAGGCTCGTCGAGTACGTCCACAACACGCCCTGGTCCCTCAAGTCCTACGACGGCCGGGAGAAGACCCTGCTCAGGGAGGCCACCGCGGACGTCCTCCCGAAGTCCGTGTACGACCGGGTCAAGAGCCCGTACCCGTCCACCCAGGACCCCAAGTACGCGGTCGCCCTCCAGGACCACGCCAAGGACCTGCTCGCCCGCCCCTCCCACCCGGTCTTCGACCTCGTGGACCGCGACAGGCTCCGCCAGGTCGCCCACCGCGACGCCCCCATCAGCACCCAGGCGGGCCGGCGCGGTCTGGAACGCGCCCTCGACCTGGCGCTCTGGCTGGACCTCTACACACCCGAGATCTCACTCTCCTGAGGTGGTGTCCGGCGGGCAGGAACTCCCGCTGGGCGGCAGCGAGCCGTACAGCAGGAAGTCGTTGACCTTGGTGTGCACACACTTGGAAGACGCGTAACCGGTGTGGCCCTCACCCTTGTTGTCGAGCACCACGGCCGAGGAGCCGAGCCTGTGCGCGGTCTCCACGGTCCAGCGGTACGGCGTCGCCGGGTCGCCCCGGGTGCCGACGAGCAGCATCTTCGACGTGTCGACGTTCTTGACGTCGTCCCGGATGTAGTCGGTGCCCTTGGGGCGGCCATAGCACATCAGCACCTCGGTGAGCCGGTAGCGGCCGAAGACCGGTGACGCGGCACGGTACTCGGCGCGCAGCCCGGCCAGGTCCTTGGTGATCCGTGCGGCGGTGGGGCGGTCGGGGTCGTCGGCGCAGTTGATGGCCATCAGCGCGGACGGGAGGTTGTCGAGCGGGACGTCCTGCGCGTCGACGAGGCCGCCGCCCGACTCCTCGCCGCCGCTCCGCAGGCCGGGAAGCCCGGACCCGCCGGACGAGAAGGCCATCACGGCGCGCGTGTCGCCGTCCTCCATCAGTGAGGCGATGGCGCGCTCCAGCGTCGGCCACAACTGCTTGCTGTACAGCGCCTGACCGATGGCGCCCACCAGGTCCTGCCCGGAGAAGGTGTCGCCGAAGTCCGTCTGCACCGGATCCCGGTCGAGCGAGTCGACGAGCCCTACGACCCGGTCCGGCGCCGAACGCGCGTCCGTGCCGAACGGACAGGCGATGTCCTGCACACACCAGTTGAGGAAGTCCTCCAGCGCGGTCTGCTGCCCTTCGGCGCCCGCCATGCCCTGCTCGGACAGCGGCTCGGTGAGGGTGTCGACGCCGTCGAGCACCAACCGGCCCACCTTCTTGGGGAATTGGGCCGCGTAGACCGCGCCGAGCCGCGTTCCGTAGGAGAAGCCGAGGTAGTTGAGCTTCTTGTCGCTGAGGGCCTGGCGCATCACGTCCAGGTCCCGGGAGGCGTTGACCGTGCCTATGTGGGGCAGGACCGGGCCGGAGTACCTGGCGCAGACGGCCGCCGCCTTCCGCAACTGCTTGAGGACGACCTTCGGATCGCTGCTGTCGAGGTCCGCCGGATCCTCGTCCGTCGCGGCCGAGCCCTGGTCGGCGCCCGCGCCACAACTCACGGGCGAGGACTGGCCGACACCGCGCGGATCGAAGGTGACGACGTCGTAGCCGTTCGTCAGATCCATGAACTCCTTGCCGTCCGAGGCGAGTTCACTGACGCCGGCACCGCCGGGACCACCGAAGTTCAGCAGTACCGAACCCCTCGACTTCCCGGTCGCCCGGTAGCGGGCCAGCGCGAGATCGAGCGTCGCCGCGCGGGGCTTCGCGTAGTCGAGCGGAACGGTGACCTTGCCGCACTGCAGATCCTTGGGCGCGTCCAGGTCCTTGCACGCGGTCCACTTCACCTTCTGCCGGTAGAACCGGGACAGGTCGGGCCGCGGCCCGTGGTCGGCGGTGGCGAGCGTGGGCAGCCCCGCACCGAGCAGTGCCAGCGTGAGGACCCCGGTGAACGCGCAGCGCCGGAACGCGGGCCGCGATGACAGCCTGGCCAGCATCAATGCCTCCAAGGACGCGCTGTGACCAGCGCCCTCGATCACGATAAGCGGGCCTCACGGAGCCCGCCTCCCGGCGGGCGGAACGGTGACCGGTGCCGTATTCTGCACCCCTTCAATAGGCATAAGGGGTTTTCCGACTAATGGTTTTCCGATTGGCCCGGGGTATTGGCAGGGCTTTGTTACGAGTAGTTCGATAACCGTGACGCTCGATGGAGTGAAAGGCCGATAAGCCATAACTCGGATGGTGCGCCCACGTTTTATTCGGTGCGGGTGACCGCCCGCGACCAAGTCTGGAAGGCAGGGAGCCTATGAAACGGGTTACCCGAAACGGGATGATCGCCGTAGCCGCCGCGTCCGGTGCGATGGCCGCCGCGCTGCCGGCGTTCGCCGACTCCGCCGCCGACGGCTCGGCAGCCGGTTCGGCGGGGGTGGTCTCCGGCAACACGATCCAGCTCCCGGTGCATGTACCGGTGAACGTGTGCGGGAACACCGTGAACGTGGTGGGGCTGCTCAATCCGGCCGCGGGCAACAGCTGCGCCAATGAAGGCGGCGGCGCGAAGAGTCCCGCCGGACCGCGCGGAGGAGCCTCGGCGCACGGCGACGGAAAGGATGCGCCCGGTGTGGTGACCGGAAACGGAGTACAGCTCCCGATCCGTCTCCCGGTGAATGTCACCGGCAATTCCGTGAATGTCGTGGGCGTCGCCAATCCCGTCGGGGGCAACCGGTCCGTGAACACCTCCGGTGACCATCCCCAGCACCCGGCGCGGCCGACACCCGAGCCACCGGCACCGACCCCGGTGCCTCCGAAGCCGCACCCGGCACCGGCTTCGGAGGCACGGAGACACCCCGTCCCGCCAGCCGCCGCGGCCTCGCTGGCCCACACGGGCACCGACGGCACGATCCCGGCCGCCGCCGCGAGCGCGGCCCTCGTCCTGGGCGGCGCCGCCCTGTACCGGCGCTTCCGCCCCAGGGCGGGCCGCTGACCCGAGCACTCGCGCCAGAACGGAAGACCCCACCGGGCAGGCGGCCGGTGGGGCCTCCGCCGTTCGAACCGCCTTGCTGGATCAGGGGAGTTCGCCGCGCAGGATGCTGTACCGCACCCCGTCCCGCCACTGCCCGTCCCGGTACGCGACGCTGCGCAGAACGCCCTCCCGGGTGAACCCGGCCTTCTCCAGGGCGCGTTGCTCGGCGATGTTCTCCGCCTCCGTGTCCGCCTCGACGCGCATCACCAGAGTGTGCGCGAACAGATAGCGCACCAACTGCCGTTGCGCCTCGGTCCCGACGCCCTGTCCGCGCGCCTCGGGCAGCAGGGTGATACCCATGTTCCAGTAGTGGCAGGTCGGCGTCGAGGTGACCTTCCGCCAGGCGACGAACCCCACCCGCTCGCCACCCCGGACCACCATCAGACAGGAACGGTCGGCGCCGAGCAGGCGGTCCTCCGACCACTGCCGACGCCAGCGCCGGACATCGCTCCAGCCGTACCACTGGAACTCCGACGCGGCCCCCGGGTCGCTGAGGAAGCGCTCCATGACGGCCAGGCCGACTTCGTCCACCGGTCGCAGTGCGATGTTGTCCGCGGTCATGCCGGACAAGCGTAGGGGACCCCGACTAGTGGGCCGTGTCAGGGTGTTCCCCGGAATCGGCCGGAGCCCTGAGGAGTGCGTGGGCCGCCTTCCGGAAGGCGGACAGCAGCCGGTTGTGCTCGCCGGACCGGGTCGCGAGGGCGACATGACTCGGCTCGACGCCGTGCAGGGGGATCGCGACGATGTCGGGGCGGATCGTCTGCCCGGGGCGGACACCGGCCACGATGGCCACGGCCCGTCCGTCGGCGACGAACTCGAACTTGTCCTCCAGGGCCCGGATCACCGGACCCCCGGGCGCAGGCCGGCCGTCGGGCCGGGGATCGATACGCCAGAAGGCGGCCCACGCCGGGTCCGCGCCGGGGACCTGCGGCACGGGCTCGTCGGCGATGTCGTCCACCGTCACGTACTCCTTGCCGGCCAGCCGGTGATCGAGCGGCACGAGCAGGACGCGTGGCTCGTCGTAGAGGATCGTGACCTCCAACTCGTCGGTGGAGAAAGGCAGTCGGGCCACCACCGCGTCCACCCGCCGCTCGAACAGCGCGGCGCGTACGTCGTCGTAGGCCAGATGCACGACGTGCACATCGGCGTCCGGATGCCGGCGCCGCACCTCGCGCACCGCCGGGGTCACGAACAGATTCGCCATGTATCCGACGGTGAGACGGCTGGGCTCCGCGGCGGCGCGGGTCTCGGCGGCGGCCTGGGCGGTGGCACGCAACAGCCCCTTGGCGCGCGGCAGAAAGACCTCCCCGGCCTCCGTGAGCCGAGTGCCCTGCGGGGTGCGGTCCAGCAGCCTGGCGCCCAACTGCTCCTCCAGGCGCCGGACTTGACGGCTCAGGGAGGGCTGGGTGATGTGCAGGGCCTCGGCGGCGCGCCCGAAGTGGCGTTGCTCGGCGACGGCGATGAAGTACCGCACGAGACGCAGTTCGAGGTCGGGCGCGGAAGGCAGGTCCGTCATGCTCCAAGCGTACTGCGTGACGCACCGGACATCGCGCCGAAAGGGCTTCTCATCTGCTGTGATGCCTTATCCGCATTGCCTCATGCGAAACAGGCTTTGGACCCGGAACCAGTGTCCCGACCACGATGGAAGCACAGCACGACCCAGTTCGACACCCACCCACCGAAGGAACGCAGCATGCGTGTATTCGTCACCGGCGCGACCGGATTCATCGGCTCCGCCGTGGTCCGTGAACTGCTCGACGCAGGACACACGGTCACCGGTCTGGCCCGCTCCGACGCGTCCGCCGAGGCGCTGACGGCCGCGGGCGCCGCCGCGCACCGGGGTTCGCTCGACGACCTCGACAGCCTGCGCCGCGGCGCCGGGGCGGCGGACGGGGTCTGCCATCTGGCGTTCATCCACGACTTCACCGACTTCGCCGCCAACTGCGCAACCGACCTGCGCGCGATCGAGGCGATCGGCGAGGCGCTCGCCGGCACCGACAAGCCCTTCGTGGTGACCTCGGGCACCCCCGGGCTCGACCAGGGGCGAGTGGCCACGGAGGAGGACCGGGTCGACCCGGAGTCCTTCTCGGCGATACGGCAGCCGTCCGAGATCGCGGCGGTGGCGCTCGCGGAGCGCGGGATACGGTCCTCGGTCGTACGGCTGCCCCGGTCAGTGCACGGTACGGGCGACAAGGGATTCGTCGCCGGGCTGATCGCCGTCGCCCGCCAGAAGGGCCTGTCGGCGTACGTCGGCGACGGCACCAACCGGTGGCCTGCCGTGCATCGCCTCGACGCCGCCCGGCTGTACCGCTGGGCCCTGGAGTCGGCCCCGGCGGGCGCGCAGTACCACGCGGTCGGCGACGAGGGGCTGCCGCTCCGGGAGATCGCGGAGATCATCGCCGCCCGTCTCGACGTCCCGACGGGAAGCGTGACGCCGGAGGACGCGGTCGGACACTTCGGTTTCCTGGGCCTGGTGGCCTCGCTGGACTGCCCTGCGTCGAGCACGCTGACACAGAAGCAGACGGGGTGGCAGCCGGTGGAGGCCGGGTTGCTCGCCGACCTCGAAGCGGGCCACTACTTCGATATGGAGTAGGGAAGAAGGATCGCCGGCAGCGGCGTCACGCCCCGGGTGCGTAATCCCGTTGCCGGTTCCGCCCCCGGATGTTGAAGTGGACGCATGGATCACGCCGAGGTGCTCGCCCTCCACGACCGCGACCTGCGCGAACGCGCCCGACCCGACGGGACCGGTGCCCGGGTGGAGCGGACCGGGGGAGTGGTGCGCCAGGTCGCCGACGCGGACGGCTGGAACGGCGTCCTGTGGACGGACCTGGACGAGACCGACGCCGACGCGGCGATCGCCGAACAGGTCGCGTACTTCACCGCACTCGGCCGCGACTTCGAGTGGAAGCTCTACGGCCACGATCTGCCGACGGATCTCGGACAGCGGCTGACGGCGGCCGGATTCACCCCCGAACCGCAGGAGACCCTGATGATCGGCGAGATCGCGGCACTCGCCCTCGACCCCGAACTGCCGGACGGCATCCGCCTGTTGCCCGCGACCGACCGTGCGGGCGTCGACCTCGTGGCGGACGTCCACGAGAAGGCCTTCGGCACGGACAGCTCCCGGCTGCGCTCCAGCCTGCTCGCCCGGCTCGCCGCAGACCCGGACACGGTCGTCGCCGTCGTCGCCCTCGCCGGAGACGAACCGGTGAGCGCGGCGCGGATGGAGCTCGTCCCCGGCACCCGGTTCGCCGGCCTGTGGGGCGGCGGCACGGTGGAGAGCTGGCGGGGTCGCGGCATCTACCGCGCCCTGGTCGCCCACCGCGCCGGCATCGCGGCCGACCGCGGCTACCGCTACATCCAGGTCGACGCCTCCGACCAGAGCCGCCCCATCCTCGAACGCCTCGGTCTCGCCCCGCTCACGACCACCACGCCGTACCTGTACGAGCCGTAGAACCACAGCTCGGTGGCGCGATGTCACATCCGCGCCGACCCGATCCGTCGCACCGGCATGACGACGGATCCGAGCAGTCAGAACGGGCGGAGCATCCTCCTCGCCGGTGCGAGCGGCGTGCTCGGCGGCCACATCACCAAGGCCCTCACCGACGCCGGCCACAAGGTCACCGGCCTCGGCCGGGGACCCGGCAACGGCATCCGCGCCGACCTCATGGACCGCGACGGACTGCTCCGCGCGGTCGACGGACACCACTTCGACACGGTCGTCCACGCCGCGACCGCCCTGCGCAAGGCACCCCTGCGCCACCGCGACCTGCACGCCACGAACGCCCTGCGCACCGAAGGCACCGCCTACCTCATCGAGGCCGCCCGGGCCACCGGCGCCCGCCGGTTCATCGCCGAATCCATGGTCTTCGGCTACGGCTACGGGGACTTCGGCCCCCGCCCGCTCACCGAGGACGACCCCTTCGGCCCGCGCGGCACCACGCCGGAACTGGAGAAGCACATCGAGGGCATGCGCACCAAGGAGCAACTCACCTTCACGGCAAAGGGGTTGGAGGGCATTGCCCTGCGCTTCGGCCTCTTCTACGGCCCCGGCGGCACCGACGCCGTCCTCCCCATGCTGCGCAGGCGTCGACTGCCCGCCCCCGACGACCACGGCCGGGTCCTGCCCTGGGTCGAACTCACCGACGCGGCCCGCGCGGTGGCCGCCGCCGTCGAACACGGGCGGCCCGGGCAGGCGTACAACGTCACCGACCGCACCCCGCTCGGATTCCGCGCCCATGTCCTGTGCGTGGCCCGGGAGTTCGGGCTGCCGAAGCCGATCGCACTGCCGCTGTGGACGGTCCGTCCGATGGGCTACGCCCACACGATGATGACGAGCAGCCGGCGCGTGTCCAGCGCGAAGGCCGAACGCGAACTCGGCTGGACGCCCGCGTACGCGTCCAGTCAGGACGGTCTCGCCGCGCTGCGCGCGGCGCGCTGATCGGTACGGGCCATGGCGATGCCTACAGGTCGAGCTGGTACTCCACCGCCCGATGCGTCGGCACATAGCCGAGCGCGTCGTTCACCGCCCGCATCGGCGCGTTGTCGTCCGCCGTGTCCGTGAGCAACCCGGCCAGCAGCGGGTGGAGTCGGCGCGCCCGTTGGATCGAGGCGGCCTTCATCCAGTGGGCGAGACCGCGGCCACGATGGGCCGGCAGTACGGCCGTACCGTAGTGCTGCGCGTCGCCGCGCCCGTCGCCCGGCACGACCAGTTCGGAGAAACCGACGACGCGCCTGTCGGTGGTGTCCACGGCAGCGACGGTGTGCAGTAGTTCTCCTCGTCGTGCGACCGCCTCGGCCGCCGCGACCAGTCGCTCGACATCCCATGCGACGGTGCCGTAGTCGGTGTCCTGCATCGGCATGTCGTCCATCGCGCTGCGGGACTCGGCGTAGGAGTGGGCGAGTCCGGCCGGAACCGTGCCGTTCCATTCCGTCAACTCATAACCGGGGTGCGGGCGTTGGGCATGTGCGCCGATCGCCGTGAGATCCGCGTCGGCCAGCGACAGCCGGGCGTACGTCAGGGTCAGTACCGGACGGAAGCCGCGGGCGGGCAGGAACTCGTCGGCGGGCGAGCCCTGTTGGGCCTGGGTGACGATCGAGCGTCGGCCCTCCGCGCGGGCGGCGGCTGTCGCCGCCTCCAACAGCCGGGTGCCGATGCCCTGCCGGCGCTCGGCGGCGTGCACCGAGAGCTCCAGTTCAGCGAGATGCGCCTGCCCCTCCTTGAGGAACAGGCGCAGCGAAGCCGACCCGACGGGCACACCGTCGCCGTCCTGGGCGAGCCAGACGAGACGACGGCTCGACGGACCGGACTCCGGATCGACGAGCGGGATGACGCGTGGTGACAAGGGTTCTCCGGGAAGGATACGCGAAGCACGGGACCTGGCGGCGGGCTCGCAGTAGCTTGCCGCCGCCCGGTCTCACCCGCAACGCAATTCCCGTCCCCCGCTCAGCGGCGCACCCTTGTCCGGTCCAGTGCGGCGATGCCGACGGCCGCCAGGCCGATCTGGATGAGCCACTCGATCCAGTCGATGCCCTTGGTGTCGGCGACCCCCAGGCCCGAAGCGATCGCCGCGCCGAGGAGCGCCGCCACGATGCCGACCACGATCGTCAACAGAACGCCGACGTGCTGGCGCCCGGGGACGACGAGCCGTCCCAGCACGCCAATGATGATGCCGATGATGATGGCACTGATGATGCCCGAGATCTCCATCTCCGCCCCTCTTTGTCGTTGTCCTCGCTCTCACCTTCTGCCCGCTGCGGGCTGAGCCACTCCGCCGAGTTCTGCCGACTGTTATTGCCGCGACTTTCTGTTCACCACCCCTTCATGCCATGTACCTTTCAATCGTTCAACGCGTGTAGAACTCCCCAACTACCGTTCTACGCGCGCAGATCAGGCGCCCGCACCGCACCTTTCCCATCCCCTCACGGAGGTTCGCCGGATGCTTGGATCCAGAAGATCCCGCCGCAGACTCACCACCGCCCTCGCCGGCCTGGGACTTTTCGTCACGGGGGCGGCCCTCCAGGTCACCACCACGGCCACGCCCGCGCACGCGGCCACCACGCACCGCGTCCTGTTCGACGACGGCCACGCCGAAGAGGCGGGCAACGCGGACTGGATCATCTCCACCAGCAAGCCCGACCCGCTGGCCCAGGACTCCTCCCCGTCCGCCGAGACGGACTGGACCGGAGCGCTCTCCTCGTGGGGCGTCGCCCTGCAGAAGACCGGCAGCTACAGCCTGAAGACCGCCACCAGCGCGCTCACGTACGGCGGTTCCTCGGCGACCGACCTGTCGAACTTCGACACACTGGTCCTGCCCGAGCCGAACACGCTGTTCACGACGGCCGAGAAGACCGCCATCATGACGTTCGTCAAGAACGGCGGCGGCCTGTTCATGATCTCCGACCACACCGGAGCCGACCGCAACAGCGACGGCTACGACGCGGTCGAGATCCTCAACGACCTGATGACGAACAACAGCGTCGACTCGACCGACCCGTTCGGCTTCTCCATCGACACCCTCGACATCAGCTCCGGCTATCCCGCGGCGATCAGCGACAGCAGCAACGCGGTCCTGAACGGCGCCTTCGGCACGGTCACCAAGAGCCTGATCGCCGACGGCACCACGGCCACTCTCAAGCCCGCCGACAACGCGAACGTCAAGGGCCTTGTGTACCGCAGCGGTTACTCCGGCAACACCGGCGCGTTCTTCGCGACCAGTACCTTCGGCAGCGGTCGCGTGGCCTTCTGGGGCGACAGCTCGCCGATCGACGACGGCACCGGCCAGTCGGGCAACACGCTCTACGACGGCTGGAACGACACCGGCGCCACCAACGCCGCCCTCGCCCTCAACGCCACCGCGTGGCTGGCCGGCGACGGCAGCACCGGCGGCGGAGGGGGTGGCGGCACCTGCACCGCCGCCCAGCTGCTCGGCAACCCGGGCTTCGAGTCCGGGAACACCACCTGGACCGCCAGCAGCGGCGTCATCACCAACTCCAGCAGCGAGGCCGCCCGCACCGGTTCCTACAAGGCCTGGCTCGACGGCTACGGAACGGCCCACACCGACACGCTGTCCCAGTCGGTGACCATCCCGTCGGGCTGCTCCGCCACCCTCAGTTTCTATCTGCACGTGGACACCGCGGAGACCACCACCAGCACCGCCTACGACAAGCTGACGGTCACCGCCGGATCCACCACCCTGGCCACCTACTCGAACCTGAACGCGGCCTCCGGATACGTCCTGAAGTCCTTCGACGTCTCCTCGCTGGCCGGCACCACCGCCACCATCGGTTTCAGCGGCGTCGAAGGATCCACCCTCCAGACGTCCTTCGTCATCGACGACACCGCGCTCAACGTGAGCTGACGACGACCGGTGGGGCCCGGCGGCGGCCGGGCCCCACGGGTTCTCAGGTGTTCACGCCGCCGGGACCGTCCGCTCCGGTGTGTTCCAGCCGGAGACCCGCACACGCGGCGCCGACCCGTGCAGTTCGGACGTCCGGTAGGTCACCGTCAGAGTCTTCGACTCCCCGGGCCACAGGCTCATTTCGTTGTCGGACCACGTGACCGGCAGCACCGGCCTGCCCGCCGAGTCCACGAGGTGCACGTCGGTGAGGAGTGAAGGTGTCTTCCCCTTCCCGGAGCTGCGCACCGTGACCGTCGTGGTCGAGGTGCCGCCCGTGCCCGCCGAGGTCGACGCGGTCGCCGAAACCGGCACCTGCGCCATCGAGTTGAGCCCCTTCAGGTCGGCGTAGCTCGTCGTCGGCGTGTAGTACCAGTCGGTGTGCGCCCAGTCGAGCGTGTCGGGCTTCGCGGAGAGCCAGTACACGTTCCGGCTCACCTCCTTGCCGGACGCGTCCGTGAGCGTCAGCCGCACCAGGTACGTCGTCGACAGCCCGGCCACCGACGAGGGCAGGGTGAGCGCGGTGCTGTGGGCGCCACCGCCGGAGACCGTCACTCCGGCCACCTGCCTGTCGTACTGCTGCGTGCCGTCGGTGTTGAACAGTGTTGCCCGCGCGGTGAGTTGGCGTGCGGACGCATTGCGGTTGTTCACCACGACGACCGAGCGGTTGTCGTAGGAGTACTGGATGTGCAGCGGTTCGTTCGCCTTCTTCGCGCCGAAGTAGGCGCCGCCCTGGTCGAGGTAACGGTCCATCAACTGCCAGTGCAGGGAGGTCCATCCGCTGTTGAACATCCAGTAGACGACTCCGGTCGCCGGTTTCGAGGCCTCGGTGGCGTTGCGCTCGTACGCCTCGAACTGGGCGCGCACGTTCTCGTACTGGGCGAGCTGGGCCTTGCGCACGTAGTCGGTGAGGCCCGTCGGCGGTCCGTAGCGGCCGCTGAGGGCGTTGTCGTAGAGCTTGAGGGTGTTGAAGACCGGTGACGGGGAGCGGTGGTACTGCTTGGCGCCCGCGTCCTTCCAGAGGGTGGCCAGTTCGGCCGGGGTCATCATGCGGCGCAGGGTGTCGAGGGTGGGGATGTCGGGGCCCGCGCTGGTCTCGGAGTTGAAGCCGGTGGCGCCGCCCTCGCGCTTTGCGTACCAGTAGTTCGGCGGGATCCAGTCGTACGGGCCGGTCATCTTCATGCCCGAACTGCCGCTGACCGGCGAGGAGTTGTCGGATGCTGCGGCGACCACCGGGGTGTTCCATCCGGCGGCCTTCAGCGCGTCGAGGTAGGTCTTCTCGATCCTCGCGTCGGGGGCGAAGTCGCTGCCAATGAGGAAGGAGATCACGCTGGGGTGGTCGCGCAGCCGGGCGGCCTCGGCGGCCATCGACGCCCTGGCGACCGGATAGTCGGCTGCGGTCCACTTGTCGCCGGTCTCGTCCCCGTTGACCTGGCCCTCCCACTTGTCGCAGCACTCCCAGCCGGGGAGGGTCAGGATGCCGTAACGGTCGGCCAGGTCGAAGAACTCGTCCGGCTCGATGTGCCCTTCCAGGCGGACGGTGTTCAGGCCCAGGTCGAGGGCATACTTCAGGCGGTCCTCGACATAGGTCCGGTCCCAGCGCAGGAACTCGTCCGGCGACCAACCGCCGCCCTTGATCAGCAACTTGCGGCCGTTGATCCGGTACTGGCGGGCGCCGTCCGAGTTCAGCGGGGCCCGGACGTCGCGGATGCCGAAGGTCTGGTGCGCGGTGTCGGAGGGGGCGCCGTCGACGGAGGCGATGAGGTCGAGGCCGTAGAGCGGCTGGCCGCCCATGCCCGCGGGCCACCACACCTTCGGGGAGTTCAGGTGGACGGCGAAGGTGACGGTCTTCGTCTCGTGCGCGGTGAGGGAGACGGGCGTGCCGAAGGTCCGACTGCCGATGCTGCCGCTGACCTGCGCCGTGACGGGAGCGTTCGTTTCGTTGCGCGCCTGCGCCTTGACCGTCAGGTCGGCGGTGGCGAGCGACGGGACGGCCAGCTTGGTCACCACATGTGCGTCGCGCAGGGCGACCGGGCCGCCGCGGCGGACGAGGACGTCACGGACGATGCCCATGTTCTGGTCGGGCGGTGGCTGGAGCCAGTCGATCCAGCCCATGGTGAGGTTCTTGTTCGGATTGTTCGGCCGGATGCGGAAGGCGACCGTGTTCGTGCCGGAGCGCACGAGCGAGGTGACGTCCAACTCGTGTCGTGTGTAGGCGCCGTTGACGTCGGCGGCCTTGGCGATCTGCTTGCCGTCGACGTAGACGTCGGCCGCCGAGATCACCCCGCTGAAGTCGAGATAGGTGCGCTTCGAGACGTCCGGGACCGTGAAGTCGCTGCGGTACCACCACGGCACCTGGAAGTCGGCCTTCGGGATCTTCTGCTGGTTGGTCGAGTAGAAGGGGTCGGCGTACACGCCGTCGGCGACCAGTGCCGCGAGGACCGTCGAGCGCGCGCCCGCCGGGTACCAGCCCCTCGCCCGATAGCCGGGGGAGGAGACGGCCGCGGGGGAGTCGGTGACCTTGGCGGACGACTGGATCGCGTAGCCGGACAGCGGGGTGGCGGCCCCGGCCGTCGGGCGTACGGCGGTCACCCGGGCCTGTGCGCGCTGCTGCGGGGACGGCTCCCGGGCTCCCGCCCAGGCGCTGGTGGTGAGGGTGCCCAGCAGGCCGAGGGCGATCGCGGCCGTGATGAGACGGCCCCTGAGGAGGGGGTGGACGGCGGGGCGGTGGAACACGGGGGACTCCAGCCTCGTCAAGTTAGGAAACTTTACTAACTGCGACAGAAGGTAGGCCGGACGATGGGGTGTGTCAATCACCGTTGCGCGTGGGTGAGTTGTTCAGGATGTCGAGCGCTGCTGGTGGGCGAGGGGCTCAGGACGCCGAGTGACGCTCGAAGACGAGGTCCCGCGCGGTGCCCAGAGCGGTGGCCACCGCGCCCAGCAGGACCGCGTCCTCGCCCAGCGCGCCCGGCACGATCTTCGGCCGCAGCGGGGTGAGTGCGCGCAGGTTCTCCCGCACCGGACGCAGCAGCAGATCCACGCTGTGCCCGACCCCGCCGCCCAGGACGACCAGGTCCGGATCGAGCACGGCCGCGGCGGCGGCCACCGTGTGCGCGATCCGCTCGCCCTCCAGCTCGACCGCCTTGACCGCGGCGGGATCCCCCTGGCGGGCCGCGTCGAACACGGCCTTCGCGGTGAGCTGCTGCCCGCTCATGCCGAACACACGGGCCGCCTCGACGACGGCCACCCCGGACACGGCGTCCTCCAGCGTCTCCGGCTTCTGCTGCCCGGGCCACGGCAGGAACCCGATCTCCCCGGCCCCGCCGTGCGCCCCGGTGAACAGCCGCCCCTCGCTGACCACGCCCATGCCGAGACCGGTGCCGATCATGATGTACGCGAACAACCGGCTGCCCGCGCCGACGCCATAGGTGTACTCGCCCAGCGCCGCGAGATTGGCGTCGTTGTGCACCTCCAGCGGGACGCCCAGCTCCTCCCGCATCCGGTCGAACAGCCCGGCCCGACCCCACCCCGGCAGATGCATCGCGTAGCGCACCCGCCGACGCTGCTCGTCGTACACGCCCGGCGTGCCCACCACGGCGTGCACCACCGAGGCCGGTGCGACCTCGGAGTTCGCGACGACCTGGTGCGCGGTGGCGACCACCAGCTCGGCCATGGCGCCCGAGCTGCGGGCCCGGTTGCGGACGTCGGCCCGGGCCACCACCTCGCCGTCCAGATTGGCCACCGCGACCCGCAGCCAGCTGCGCCCGACGTCGATCCCGAGCGCGTAGCCCGCGGCCGGATCGGGGGCGTAGAGCACGGCGGTCCGGCCGCGCTCGGGTGCCCGGGTGCCGACCTCGTGGACCAGTCCCGCCTCCGCCAGGGCCGCGAGCGCGCTGGAGACCGTCGGCTTCGACAGCCCTGTCTCGCGGGCGAGTTGGGCACGCGAGGCGGCACCGGCGGTGCGCAGCCGGTCGAGCAGCAGCCGCTCGTTCGTGCTCCGCAGCCGCTGCCGGCTCCAGGGCTGTTCCTGCTGCTCTACGGCGTCGCTGGCGGGCATCGCACCATTCTCACTCATCGGGGACACCCTCTTGACGAGTCTAGTAAGGCTCCTTAACTTTATCGCCCAGTCAGCCACCGGATACCGGCCCGCACGCCGCACCCCGCTTTCCCCGAGTCACGCACCCCCTCAGGAGCCCCCATGTCCGGTAGTCCGCCCCCAGAAAGCGGCTTCGTCCGTAGCGTCGGCCTCTTCCAGGCCACCGCCATCAACATGAGCCAGATGTGCGGCATCGGGCCGTTCGTCACGATCCCGCTGATGGTCGCCGCGTTCGGCGGTCCGCAGGCGGTCATCGGCTTCGTCGCGGGCGCGATCCTCGCGCTCGCCGACGGGTTGGTGTGGGCCGAGATGGGCGCCGCGATGCCCGGCTCCGGCGGCAGCTACGTCTATCTCCGCCAGGCCTTCCAGTACCGCACCGGCCGGCTGATGCCGTTCCTGTTCGTGTGGACGGCGATGCTCTTCATCCCGCTGATCATGTCGACCGGCGTGGTCGGCTTCGTGCAGTACCTCGGCTATCTGGCACCGGACCTGGGCAAGACCTCCGGCGACCTGATCGGCCTCGGCGTCATCGCCCTGGTGGTCCTCCTCCTCTGGCGCGGCATCGAGAACATCGCCCGCATCACCGCCGTGATGTGGACCGTGATGATCGCAGCCGTGTCCATGGTGATCCTGGCCGCCGCCACCCACTTCAGCGGACACCTCGCCTTCACCTACCCCGCGCACGCCTTCGACCTGGGCAGCGACCACTTCTGGCTCGGCTTCGCCGGCGGCCTGACCATCGGCATCTACGACTACCTCGGCTACAACACCACCGCCTACATGGGCGCCGAGATCAAGGACCCCGGCCGCACCCTGCCGCGCTCCATCCTGTTCTCGATCGTCGGCATCATGGCGATCTACCTGCTGCTCCAGATCGGCACCCTCGGCGTCATCGACTGGCACCGGATGACCCACGCGAACGACATCGCCTCCTCCTCCGTCGCCTCGGCGGTCCTGGAGAAGACCTGGGGCAAGGGCGCCGCCGACACGGTCACCGTCCTGATCCTCATCACGGCCTTCGCCTCGGTCTTCACCGGCCTCCTCGGCGGCTCCCGGGTGCCCTACGACGCGGCCCGCGAACGCGTCTTCTTCCGCCCCTACGCCAAGCTCCACCCCAGGCACCGCTTCCCGACGCTCGGCCTGGCCACCATGGGCGTGATCACCGCGATCGGCTTCCTCATCGGCCGCCACACCGACCTCGCGACCCTGATCCAGCTCCTGACCACGGTCATGGTCATCGTCCAGGCGCTGGCCCAGATCATCGCCCTCACGGTCCTGCGCAAACGCCAGCCGACCCTCCGCCGCCCCTACCGCATGTGGCTCTACCCGGTGCCGAGCATCGTCGCCTTCGTCGGCTGGTGCGTGATCTACGGCTACGCCGACAAGAACTCCCCGGGCCGCCACCCCATCGAGTGGTCCCTCGCCTGGCTCGCCCTGGGCTGCGTCGCGTTCGTCGCCTGGGCCCGCTTCGAGAAGGTGTGGCCGTTCGGTCCGAAGGAGATCACGGAGGAGTACCTCACGGAGACGGTGCCGGAACCCGCCGGTGCCTAACGGCTGTTGAGCCATCCCGAGGCGGCCGGCACCTCACCCGCGATGTCCACGACGGAGCGCCCGTCGGTCACCACCCGCACGGTGTCCGCGGGCGCCCGCTCGTCCAACAGCCGCGCCTTACGGGCACTGTTGGCCAACTTGTGCTCCAACTCACTCTCGATCTCACGCCCGTTGAGCCGCTCCGCGGCGGTGGCGTCGGAGGCGGTGGGCAGCACCCGTACGATCCGCACGTCCGCCCCCGTCGGCCGACGGAACCGCCCCGCCGCCTCGTCGAGCACACACGCCGTGTTCGTGTACACGAGTCGCCCGGTACCCAAGCCCGGCGTAATTTCCCCACACAGCGGTCAAGTCGGCCTCACCGATCGCTGCCCGGTGCGGATCGCCGTCCGGCGCCGGATGCACCTGCCCCATGAAGTCGCCCTCGATCACCGCATGGGCGACCCCCGACGCCCGCGGCCGCGCCGACACCTCCCAGCCCGCGGTCGTCTTCCCGACCCCGGCGCGTCCCCCGATGAGCAGTACCTCCGCGCGATCCACGGGATCAGCGTCCCGAGCGATACTCGTGCGGTCGAACGGATTCGGGGAGGCGGGCCGCGTGCAGGAGTCGGTGCTCGGCGGAGGCGCGGTCAACGAGGTCGTGCGGGTCGGGACGACCGTACGCCGCACCCCCTCCGAACGGTCGCGGTACGTCACCGAGTTGCTCGCGCTGTTCGAGCGGCGGGGGTGGGCAGGGGCGCCTCGCTTTCTGGGTACGGACGAGCGAGGGCGGGAGGTGTTCCAGTACATCGAGGGCCGGGCGGCCGTCGGCCCCGGGGAATGCTCCGCCGCCCGCGGCGACGGCAGCCTGGTCCGCGTCGCACGGCTCGTCCGCGCCTTCCACGACCTGACTCACGGCACACCGGAGGCGGGCGGCCACGACGTCGTGTGTCACAACGACCTGGCCCCCAAGAACACTGTCTACGACACCGCGTGGCACCCCACGGCCTTCGTCGACTGGGATCTCGCCGCCCCCGGCGAGCGCGTCCACGACGTCGCTCATGTCTGCTGGCAGTACCTGGACCTCGGCCCGGCCGTCACCGACGTCCGCGAGACCGCGCGCCGGATCGCGCTGATCTGCGAGGCGTACGGCCTCGACGACACCGGCCGGCTCATCGACACCGTCCTGTGGTGGCAGGACCGCTGCCGGCGAGGCATCGAGGCCGGTGCCGAGCGCGGCGGACGGGGCATGGCTGGACTGCTGGCGAGCGGTGTCGTGGACGAGATCGGGGCCGCGCGCGACTGGGTGGCCGCGCACCGCCGTGAGCTGGGCGCCTTCCTGGCCTGAGACGAACACGTCCCGGGCCGTGGCGACGCCCGCCTTGACATGCAGGTAATTGCCTGCATAACTTTGGGTGTGCGATCCGAACATGACCCAGGTATGGACGCGGTCTTCAAGGCGCTGGCCGACGAGACCCGAAGGCGGCTGCTGGACCGGCTGCACGAGCACAACGGGCAGACGCTCGGCGAGCTGTGCGGCCGGATCGAGATGACCCGACAGTCGGTGACCCAGCATCTGGCCGTCCTGGAGGCCGCCAACCTGGTCAGCACGGTGCGGCGCGGGCGGGAGAAGCTGCACTACCTCAATCCGGTCCCGCTGCACGAGATACAGCAGCGGTGGATCGACAAGTTCGAGCGCCCGCGCCTGCGCGCGCTCGGAGACCTGAAGCGACGAGCCGAGGAAGCCATGACCGACAAACCGACATTCGTCTACGTCACCTACATCGCGAGCACTCCCGAGAAGGTCTGGGACGCCCTCACGGATGCCGACCTGACCGCCGCCTACTGGGGTCACAGCAATGTGTCCGACTGGCGGCAGGGTTCCCGTTGGGAGCATGTGCGCATCGACGGTTCCGGCATCGCCGACGTCGTCGGGACCGTGGTCGAGAGCGACCGCCCGAACCGCCTGGTCGCCACGTGGGCCTCACCGGAGAACGAGGGCGAGGAGGACACGCACTCCCGCGTCACCTACGACATCCGGCGGCACGAGGACATCGTGCGCCTCACCGTCACCCACGAGGACCTCGCCGACGAGGGTGAGCTGTCCGACGTGGCCGGCGGCTGGCCGGCCGTACTGTCCAACCTGAAGTCGGTCCTCGAAACCGGCAGCCCCCTCCCGCAGTCGCCGTGGCTGGTGCCGGGCGGCCACTGAAGGGGGCGTGCCTGCCTTTCGGGGTCCTGACGGCGGGGATTCCTACGGCTTGGGAGTGCTCCGCGCCGCCGTGGCGGCACACACGATGCCCAGGAGCACGGCCAGTCCGCCGATGATGACGTTGTTCAGGATGACGCCCTTGTCGGGGCTGTCGCCGACGATCCACGGCGAGACGATCATCCAGACGCCCAGGGCGCACATCGCCCAGCTGAGGCCGTACATGCGCTCCGGCGCCCTGGTGAACCCGAGGGCCAGCAGGCCGATCGCGATGCCGATGATCAGGTTGTGCGGCACGAGCGCGGGCTGGCTCGTCGTGTAGTGGAGTATCCACGGGGATACGGCGCAGTACAGACCGAGCAGGAACACCGGTCCGTCCACGAGCGCCACATCGCGTCCACCGAGCATGCGGGCGTAGCGCGCCTGCATTTCGGAGACATCAGGGTGGCTCGCCATGTCACCTCTGGTGTGCGAGACGTTGGCCATGACTCGTCTCCTTTGAGTTGCTGGCCTGACCGCGTCTGGTGCGGTGTGCGGTAAGAGCCGCTTTCATCCATTCTGCTCTTATTTTTGCTTTATGTGTAGAGGTCAGGCGATGGGTGGGATGGGGTGACCGTCTCCCCGTCCGGCTGATGGGCGCGCGTGTCGTGCGGGAGACCGCGCGCCCTCAGACGTCCTGCTGCCGCAGGCAGCGCCGCAACTGGTGAAGGCCGCGCCGGGAGTGGCTCTTGACCGTGCCCAGCGGCCAGCCGGTGTGCTCCGCGATCTGGGTCTGGGTGAGGTCCTCGTAGAACGCCAGCCGCAGTACCCGCTGTTGGGGGCCGGGGAGCCGGGCCAGCTCGCGCCCGACGAGGACCCGGTCGAGGACCGCCTCGGGATGCCGGGCGGCCGGATCGGCCAGGGCCAGGGCCGAGCCCGCCGCGGTCACGAGAGCGACCCGGCGGGTCCGGGCGGACAGCGCGTCGGCGATCTTGCGCCTGGTGATACCGACGATCCAGCCGCCGATGGTGCCGCGCTCGGGCCGAAAGGTGCGTCGGCCGCGCCACACACCGAGGAACACCTGCTGGGTCACGTCCTCGGCCTCCCGGGCATCGCCCAGCGAGCGCCAGGCGAGGGCGTGCACCAGGGCCGACCAGCGCTGATACGCGGCGGTCAGGCAGCTCTCGTCGCCGTCGGCCAGCCCGCGGGCCAGCTCCTCGTCGCTCGGCAGGACGGCACTGTGCTGCGGGCTCATGACGACGGCTCCTCACGTCGGACGGAGTCCGCCCCGGTCGTACGCGGTCCGGGCGAGCACCTGCCACCACGGCGGTTCGGGACGTCTGCCGGGATGTGCCCCGGTGTGTCCATCGTGCGAGCGGGGAGCCATGCGGCTCAACTTGCGTCGATTCTGCGTCGTATAGTCGATGCGTGAGTGAGCTGTACGTCGACGGCGGCACGGACGACCGGCCCGGCCGCCCCTCCGAGCCGACCGCGGTGCCCCTGACGACCGGGGCGCTGGCCCGCCGGCTGGGGGTGTCGCCCACCACCCTGCGCTCCTGGGACCGCCGCTACGGCATCGGGCCCGCGGTCCGCGCCGACGGACGGCACCGGCGCTGGACCCCCGAGGACGTGGCGGTGCTGGAGGCCATGTGCCGGCTCACCTCGTCCGGAGTACCGCCTGCCGAAGCGGCCCGCGCCGCGAAAGAGGCCACCGGTTCACCTGTGAGGGGTGCGGGCGTGGCCGTACGGCCGGACGGAGGGCGGGCACGTGGTGGTTCACGGGCGGCCGGCGCGCTCCCGCTGGGAGACGTGCGGCAGGAGTGCCGCGGCCTGGCCCGCGCCGCCGTACGGCTGGACGCGCCGGCCGTGGAGGAGCAACTGGCCCTGTCCGTCGAGCGGTACGGCGTCGCCGTCGCCTGGCAGGAGGTGATGGTGCCGACCCTGCACGCGGTGGGACGCAAGTGGGAGTCGTCCGGAGACCGCTACGTCGAGGTGGAGCACCTGCTCTCCTGGCACGTCTCCACCACCCTGCGCCGGTACACCCCGCCTCCGGAGCGGCGGACGGACGTCTCGCCCGCCGGGCCCGTCGTCCTGGCCTGCGTACCGGGTGAGCAGCACACCCTGCCGATCGAGGCCCTCAACGCCGGACTGGCCGAAGTCGGCCTGCCCACAAGGATGTTCGGTGCCGCCGTGCCCGCCGAGGCGCTGACCGCCGCGGTACGGCGGCTGGGGCCGTCGGCCGTAGTCCTGTGGGCGCAGGCGCGCTCCACGGCGAGCCTGGCGCTGGCCCGGCATGTCGCCGACACCCGGTGGGGTGTGAAGGGCGCACGCCGGCAGCCCCTGGTGGTGCTGGGCGGACCCGGCTGGTCCGGTTCCTCGGCGCGGGGCATGACCCGGCCGACGACCCTCGACGAAGCCGTCGAGATCCTGACTGGCGCGCACGGGGCCGAGGCGTCCGGGGAACGGCCCTGACCTCCCGGCCCCGCGGAGCCCACCTCACTCGCCCGCACGGCCCTTCCTGAAACGGGCGAGGCCCTCGGCGAGGTCGACGATCGGGTCCGGGTAGTCGTCGAGCACGGCCCGGTCCAGCCCGCGCAGTTTCCAGGGCTCGTGCACCGCCGGCCCTTCCAGCCCGGCGAGTTCGGGAACCCAGCGGCGGACGTACGCGCCGTCGGGATCGTGCCGCTTGGCCTGCGTGACGGGGTTGAGGACCCGGTTGGGGCGGGTGTCGGTGCCGGTGCCCGCCATCCACTGCCAGTTGAGCTGGTTGTTGGCCACGTCGCCGTCGACCAGCAGGTCGAGGAAGTGCCGGGCGCCGACACGCCAGTCGACGTACAGCGTCTTGGTGAGGAAGCTCGCCGTCAGCAGCCGTCCCCGGTTGTGCATCCAGCCCTCGTGACGCAGCTGACGCATCGCCGCGTCGATGAGCGGATAGCCGGTACGACCTTCCTTCCAGGCCGCGATGTCCTCCCTGGCCGTGCGCTCGGAGCGCCAACGGTCGTGTTTCGTGCGGTAGTCGGTGGTGGCGGCCGCGGGCCGGTCCGCCAGTACCTGGCGGTGGAAGTCCCGCCAGGCGAGCTGCCGTACGAAGGCCTCGGCTCCCGGTCCGTCCGCTCGCCGTGCCCGGTGGACGAGTTCCACGGGGGACAGGGTGCCGAAGTGCAGGTGGGGCGAGAGGCGTGAGGTGGCGTCCCCGGCCAGGTCGTCGTGGCGGTCCTCGTAGGTGGCGACACCGTCGCGCAGCCAGCGGGCGAGCTGCTTGCGGCCGGTGCTCTCCCCACCGGTCGCCAGGTCCGGCGACAGGCCCGGAACACCGGCACGGGTGGGGAGTTCCTCGGAGCCGACGCCGTCCGGGACCCGCACGGCGCGCGGGGCGGCGAGGGGGTCGCGCAGCGGCAGCCCGGACCAGTGGCGGAAGTACGGGGTGAAGACGGCGAAGTGGCCCGAGGACGCCGGGGTCACCGCGCCGGGAGCGACGGCCGTGGTCACCGTCTCGTGGACGTGCAGCCTGCGTCCCTCAGCCTCCAGGGCGTGGCGCAGCCGCCGTTCGCGCAGCCGGGCGTAGCCGCTGACGTCGGCCGCCAGGTGGACCTCGTCGGCGTCCGTCTCGGCGGCCACCTTGCACACCTCGTCGACGACGTCGCCGGAGCGGACCACCAGCCGGCCGCCCCGCTCGCGCAGTCCGGCGTCGAGGTCGCGCAGGCAGTCGGCGAGGAACGCCAGCCGGTTGGGTGCCGCGAACCCGGCGTCCGCCACACCGCGGTCGCGGACGAACAGGGGGACCACCTGGCGCGCCTCGGTGGCGGCCCGCAGCGCGGGATGGTCGTGCAGACGCAGGTCGGAGGTGAACAGGACGACCGAGACGTTCATGATGCGGACTCCGGGAGACGGGAAGAGTGGCCGGTGAGGTGCTTCCGGCGCGGAGGACCCCGCGGATGCGGTCGTCAACCGATCGGAGTGGGTTCCCCCGCCGGTGTCGTCGGCGTCCGGGCCGCGGCCGCCGCGATGTTGCGTGCCATGCCGCCGAACACGACGGCGTGGAAGGGCGAGACGCTCCACCAGTAGGCGTGGCCCGCCAGCCCGTGCGGATGGAACAGGGCCCGCTGCCGGTAGCGGGTGCGGCCGGCGTCGTCGGTCTCCGCGTACATCTCCAGCCAGGCCAGGCCCGGCAGCCGCATCTCGGCCCGCAACCGCAGGAGGTGTCCGGGGCGGATCTCCTCGACGCGCCAGAAGTCCAGCGAGTCACCGACGCGCAGCCGCGCCGCGTCCCGTCGGCCCCGCCGCAGCCCGACACCGCCCACCAGCCGGTCCAGCCGGCCTCGTACCGCCCAGGCCAGAGGGAAGGAGTACCAGCCGTTCTCGCCGCCGATCCCCTCGACCACCCGCCACAGGGCCTCGCGCGAGGCGTCCACCGGCAGCTCCCGCAGGTCCGTGTAGAGACTGCCGCCGGCCCAGTCGGGGTCGGTGGGCAGGGGATCGCTGGGCGCGCCGGGCACCGAGGCCGACGACCAGCGGGTGGTGACCTTGGCCTCGCGGATACGTTGCAGCGCCAGCCGTACAGCCTCGTCGAAACCGAGCGGATGCCCGGGCAGGTCGGGCACGTACCGGGCGATGTCGTGCTCGCGGCAGACGACCTCATGGCGCAGCGACTCGGTCAACGGCCGTGCGATGGACGCCGGTACGGGCGTCACCAGACCGACCCAGTGACTGGACAGACGGGGGGTGAGCACCGGGACGGGGAGGATCAGCCTGCGGGGGAGGCCGGCGACGGCCGCGTACCTGGTCATCATCTCGCGGTAGGTGAGTACGTCCGGACCGCCGATGTCGAAGGTGCGGCTGACGTCGGCCGGCATGCGCGCGCTGCCGACGAGCGCGCGCAGCACGTCCCGCACCGCCACCGGCTGGATCCGCGTGCGCACCCAGTTCGGAGTGATCATCACCGGCAGCCGCTCGGTGAGGTAGCGCAGCATCTCGAAGGAGGCCGAGCCCGAGCCGATGACCACGGCCGCGCGCAGGACCGTGGTGGGCACGCCCGAGTCGAGGAGGATCCGGCCGACTTCGCTTCTCGACCGCAGGTGCGGCGAGAGTTCCCGTTCCGGTACGCCCGACGGGGTCAGACCGCCCAGGTAGACGAGGCGCCGCACTCCTGCGGCCCTGGCCTGCTCGCCGAAGATCCGTGCCGCCTTCCGGTCGGTCTCCTCGAAGCGGTCGCCCGTGTCCAGCGCGTGCACGAGGTAGTAGGCGACGTCGACGTCACGCAGGGCCGCGGCGACCGACGCGGCATCCGTGACGTCGCCGCTCACCACCTCCACGTCGGCCGCCCATGGGTGGTCGCGCAGCTTGGCGGGGGTCCGGGCCAGACAGCGCACCCGGTGGCCCTCCGCGAGCAGTTCCGGAACCAGCCGGCCGCCCACGTAGCCCGTCGCTCCGGTCACCAGGCAGCGCAGGCCCGGTACGGCCTCGTCAGCGTGCATCGGTCCACGGCCCTTCGTGTCGGTGTACCCCCTGTGATCACTTCCCCGTGCGGGGCCGAACCGGATGCGCGGTTCGACGGACGATCACGCGTTCGCCGCGCACATGGCGCCGAACCGGCACAGGCGCCCGTTCCCGGAGCTACGTGCTGTCCCGGGCCCCGAGACCTGTCAGGTCCTACGAAGTAGGTGGGCATGTCAGCGTCGATCGCGGGCAGGCGGACAGGTACGACGGTCCCCGTGGGGAACCGAGGGTCGATGCTGGAGGTGTCTGCGGACATGGGCGCGAAGGTGTTGGAGCGGTTTCCGGCGGGAGCCCCGCGCGGATCATGGCCCGCCGAGGAGTTCGCGGCCCGGCGCCGCGCCGAGGGTCAGTCCGCCAGTGTGGTCATGGACCTGAAGTCCGACGCGTTCCTCGTGGTGGTCCCGGTGGGCGACGAGGACTGACCACAGGGCGCACCGGCCTCAGGGCTGTGTTCCGCCCAGCTCGCGCGCCCGGCGGACGAACGCCTCGTACAGATCCCCGGCCGCCTGCGGCACGGACTGCGCGCGGCGGCGGCGCAGCATCAGCAGCACCCGGGCCGTGTCGCCGGCGATCGGCCGGTAGGTGATCGCGCCGAGCCGTTCCAGCGGGTCCCCGATCACGCTGAAGTCGGGCAGGACCGTCGCCCCCAGCCCCTCCGCGACCATGAGTTTGCCCATCTCGGCGCCATCGGTCGAGTAGGCGAAAGCCGGTCCCCGCCCATGAAGCAGCCGGTGGACATAGCGGTGCATCACATAGCCGGAGCGCATACCGATCAGCGGCTCGGTGAGCAGGTCGTCCACAGTGACGGTCGGCCGGGCCGCCAGTCGGCTTTCGGGACGTACACACACCACCGGAAGCCCGGACAGCAGCTCGGTGGACTCGAAGTCGGCCGGCATGTCGTCACCGTCGAGGTGGTTGACCAGCCCGAGATCGAAACCGCCCTCCGCAAGCGCCCGGTGGATGTCCGCCTGCTGCGCGCCGATCACCTCGACCTGGGTGAGCGGATGCGAGGCGCGGAACTCCCCCACGACGGGCAGCAGCAGCGGCACGGTCGCCGCGTTCACCGTGCCCACCCGCACCATGCGACTGATCCGGTGCCGCTCGCCCGCCGCCGCCCGCAGCCGGTCCACCGCGTCCAGCACGTCGACGATCTTCGGCAGCAGTTCCCGGCCCGCCGCGCTCATCGTCGCGCCGGTCCTCTTGCGTTCCAGGAGGTCGACCCCGAGTTCGCGTTCGAGATTCCGCACGGTCTCGCTCAACGCGGGCTGCGACAGGCGCAGTTCCTCGGCGGCCCGGCGCAGCGAGCCGAGCCGGGTCACGGCCGCGATGTATTCCAGCTGTTCGGTCCGCATGCCCGCAGAATGCGGCCCATTTCCCGGCCTGTTCAAGGGTTTCCCTGTCACACCTTCGTGAAATTCAATGGTCCGCGATACGAGACCGGTCGGGTTTTCCTTGACGCTCCTCGCGGACGGCTGCCACGATCGACAGCATGAAGATGCGACTGGACCTCACGCGGCGACGCCACGTCGACCTCGCGCGCGTCTCCAGTGCCTCCTGTTGCACCGCGGCCTGATCCCCCTCTTCTCCTTTTCGATCCGCCGCTCTCTTTCCGCCTCCGCCCGACATTCGCCGGAATTCGCTCCGGCCTGATTCGGCGTGCCCGGAAACGTATTTCGCAACAGGAGTTCGCCATGCCCGCAGAGCCCGTGAAATTCGCCTACTGGGTCCCCAATGTCAGCGGGGGACTCGTCACCAGCAAGATCGAGCAACGCACCGACTGGGGCTACGAGTACAACCGCGAACTCGCCGTCCTCGCCGAGAACAACGGCTTCGAGTACGCGCTCAGCCAGGTTCGCTACATGGCGAGCTACGGCGCCGAGTTCCAGCACGAGTCGACCAGCTTCAGCCTCGCCCTCCTCCTCGCCACCCAGCGCCTGAAGGTCATCGCCGCCGTCCACCCCGGCCTGTGGCACCCGGGCGTCCTCGCCAAACTCGGCGCCACCGCCGACCACTTGTCCAACGGCCGCTTCGCGGTCAACGTCGTCTCCGGCTGGTTCAAGGGCGAGTTCACCGCGCTCGGCGAACCCTGGCTGGAGCACGACGAGCGTTACCGCCGCTCCGAGGAGTTCATCCGGGCCCTGCGCCAGATCTGGACCGAGGACCACACCGAACTCGCCGGTGACTTCTACCGGTTGCGCGACTTCTCCCTCAAGCCCAAGCCCCTCGACACCCCCGAACGACCCCACCCCGAGATCTTCCAGGGTGGCAACTCCACGGCCGCCCGCGCGATGGCCGGCCGCGTCTCCGACTGGTACTTCTCCAACGGCAAGGACTTCGACGGCGTCATCGAGCAGATCGCCGACGTACGCCACTCGGCCGCTCAAGTCGGCCGCACCGCACCGAAGTTCGGCCTCAACGGCTTCCTCATCGCCCGCGACACCGAGGCCGAGGCCCGCGACACGCTCCGCGAGATCGTCGACAAAGCCGACCGCGAGGCCGTCGAGGGCTTCGGGGCCGCGGTGAAGCAGGCCGGACAGTCCTCGGCCGACGGCAAGGGCATGTGGCAGGACTCCACGTTCGAGGACCTGGTGCAGTACAACGACGGCTTCCGTACGGGGCTCATCGGCACGCCGGAGCAGATCGCCGAACGCATCGTCGCCTACCGGAAGCTGGGCGTCGACCTTCTCCTGCTGGGCTTCCTGCACTACCACGAGGAGGTCGAGTACTTCGGCAGGCGAGTACTGCCTCTCGTTCGCGAACTGGAGGCCCAACTCCCCGACGCCGAGGCCGAATCCGTCTCCGTGAATGCCTGATCGCCCCCGCAGCAGACCAGAAAGAGGACCCATGGCCACCGTCCTGTCCGTCTCCGGCAGCCCCTCCGTCTCCTCGCGCACCAACCGGCTCCTGCGCCATCTGGACAAGCGGCTGATCGCCCAGGGACACGAGGTGATCCCGCTCGACGTGCGCACCATCCCCGCCGAGGCCCTGCTCGGCGCGGACTTCCGCCACCCGGCGATCGTCGAGGCGACCGAACTGTTCGCCCGCGCCGGCGGAGTGGTCGTCGGCACCCCCGTCTACAAGGCCTCCTACTCCGGAGTCCTCAAGGCGCTCCTCGACCTGCTCCCGCAGTACGCCCTCACCGGCAAGACGGTGCTGCCACTCGCCACCGGTGGGTCCACCGCACATGTGCTGGCCATCGACTACGCGCTCCGCCCGGTGCTGAACTCCATGGGTGCCGCGCACATAGTCCAGGGCTGGTTCACCCTCGACAAGGACATCACCGCCCACGAGGACGGATCCCTCACCGTCGCCCCGGCGACCACCGAGGCCCTCACCCAGGTGGTGGACCAGTTCTCGGCCGCCCTGGGCCGCACCCCGCTCCTGGCGGCGGCGGGCTGACCACCATGACCGCCCAAGACCCCGCCCGCGCCACCGCCCACGTGATCGCCGACGACACCGAGGCCCTCGTCCTCGCCGCCGCGCTGGCCGACGAGTTCCGCGCCGGGGCCTCCGCCCGCGACAGCGAACGCAGGCTCCCGCGCGCCGAGTTGGACCGGCTCTCCGACTCCGGGCTGCTCGCCGTCACCGTACCCGCCGAGTACGGCGGCGCCGACGTGAGCTCTCAGAGCCTCGCCGAGATCTTCCGGCTGCTCGGCTCCGCCGACGGCAGCCTCGCCCAGATCCCGCAGAGCCACTTCGCCTACGTCAATGTGATCCGCCGTCAGGGCACCCCGGACCAGCGGAAGTTCTTCTTCACCGAACTGCTCGCCGGCCGCCGCTTCGGCAACGCCCAGTCGGAGGCCGGCACCAAACACGTCCAGGACATCCGCACCCGGCTGGCACTCCGGCCCGACGGTTCGTACGAACTGACCGGCGTCAAGCACTACTCCACCGGCGCCCTCTTCGCCGACTGGATCCCCGTGCTCGCCCGTACCGAGAACGACAACCTGCATGTCGCCTATGTCCCGAGGGACGCCGAGGGCGTCACGGTCGTCGACGACTGGGACGGCATGGGACAGCGTACGACGGCCAGCGGCACGGTCCGCCTGGAGGCGGTCTCCGTCCCGGCGGACCGGGTCCTGCCCCACCACCTCACCTTCGACGGCCCCCAACTCCACGGTGCCGTCGCCCAGTTGCTGCACGCGGCCATCGACGCCGGAATCGCCGGCAGAGCGCTGGCCGAAGCGGCCGAGTTCGTACGGACGAAGAGCCGCCCGTGGTTCGAGAGCGGGGTGGAGACCGCTGCCGAGGACCCGCTGCTGATCCAGCGGTTCGGTGAACTCGCCATCCAGGTAAGGGCGTCCGAGGCCCTGCTGGTCCAGGCGGCCCGGGCCGTGGACGATGCCCGCGCCAACCTGACCGACGATTCGGCGGCGGAGGCCTCCATCGCGGTGGCGGCGGCCAAGGTGCACGCCGCGCAGACGGCGGTGGAGGTGGCGGGCGCCCTGTTCGAGGTGTCGGGCACCCGCTCGGCACTCGACTCCCTGAACCTGCACCGGCATTGGCGGGACGCCCGCACCCACACGCTGCACGACCCGGCGCGCTGGAAGATCCAGCACATCGGCAGCTACGTGCTCAACGGCACCAGGCCACCCCGCCACGGCCTCCTCTAACACCCCTTCAGGACAGTCCGGATCGGAGACCCCACGTGTCCCTCACCTTCCACTGGTTCCTCCCCACCAACGGGGACAGCCGCTATGTCGTCGGCGGCGGTCACGGCACCCCCGCCACCGCCTCCGGACGGGACCGGCCGCCGACGGTCGCCTATCTGAGCCAGATCGCCCGCGCGGCCGAGGACCTTGGATTCGTGGGCGCTCTCACGCCCACCGGCGCCTGGTGCGAGGACGCGTGGCTGACCACCGCGATGGTCAGCCGGCACACCGAACGCCTGAAGTTCCTGGTCGCATTCCGGCCCGGCTTCGTCTCCCCGACGCTCGCCGCGCAGATGGCGTCCACGTTCCAGCGGCAGACCGGCGGACGGCTGTTGCTCAACGTCGTCACCGGCGGCGAGAGCCACGAGCAGCGGGCCTACGGCGACTTCCTCGTCAAGGACGACCGCTACCGCCGTACCGGCGAATTCCTGGAGATCGTCCGGCAGTTGTGGGACGGCAAGACCGTCGACCTGGCCGGCGAGCACCTGCGGGTCGAGGACGCGAAGCTGGCCCGGCTGCCGGAGCCGGTGCCCGAGGTGTACTTCGGGGGATCGTCGCCGATCGCGGGGGAGATCGCGGCCAAGTACGCGGACGTGTACCTCACTTGGGGCGAGCCGCCCGCCCAGGTCGCCGAGAAGACCGCGTGGATCAGGGGGCTGGCGGCGAAGGAGGGGCGGACGCTGCGGTTCGGTATCCGGCTGCACGTGATCACCCGTGACACATCGGCGGAGGCCTGGGCCGAGGCGAACCGGCTGCTCGAAGGGTTCGACGCCGAGACCGTGAAGTCCGTACAGGCCGGGCTTGCCCGGAGCGAGTCCGAGGGGCAGCAGCGGATGCTGGCGCTGCACGGGGGCAGCCGGGACGGGCTGGAGATCCACCCCAACCTGTGGGCCGGGATCGGGCTGGTCCGGGGTGGGGCCGGGACGGCGTTGGTCGGCAGCCACGAGGAGGTCGCCGAGCGGATCAAGGAGTATGCGGCGCTGGGGATCGAGGAGTTCGTGCTGTCCGGGTATCCGCATCTGGAGGAGGCGTACTGGTTCGGGGAAGGGGTGCTGCCGAGGCTGGCCGCGGAGGGAGTCTGGCGGCACCCGGTCGGCGGGCGGCAGCCTGCTGAGGCACAGGTGCCGTTCGCCGGCTGAGCCGTGATCAGAACCAGTGCAGGCAGTGCGGGGAGCGATCGGACCGGAAGAGCGCGTCGGCCAGGGCGGGCGCGTCCGGGCTGTGGGCCCGGATGCGTCCGGCCCGCACGAGGGTGCTCGGAGTGGTGCCGCCGAGGTAGACCGAGCCCAGGTCGGTGACGTCCATGGACAGGTCGGGTTCCCGGCCCGTGAGGACGCAGTCGGCCTTGCCGTCCCGGACGGTCAGCAGGTAACGGCCGTGCTCGTCGAGGAACGGGTCGTCGACGTCGAGGACGAGCTCGCCGTCCATGGACCAGCCGCGCCCGGTCAGCGCACGCGGGACGTCCAGCAGCCGCACCCAGAGCCAGTCGGTGTCGCCGCTCACCTCTCCGGCGCGGAAGTCCGCGAGCTGCCAGCGCAGCGGGTGGCCGGGCGGGAACTGCTTGAACACGACCTGACCGACCAGGTCGTGGCCGAGTACGAACCGGGCCAGGGCCGTGAAGACGGCGTCGTCGGCGGTGATGGTCTCGTCCACGGTCAGGGTTCGGGAATCGCCGAGCGCATAGCTGGCGTAGCCGTCCGGGACTCCGTCGGCGTCCCGGTGGACGGCGACGTAGCGAGGCTTCGGAGAGATCGGGGGCTGCCCCGCGCGCAGGGCCCACCAGCGGTGCGGCCGGGACAGCGCGCCGGGCTGTGCGCGGCGGTAGCGGTCGTAGACCTCCTCCAGGATCTCGCCGCACTCGGCACGACGCAGCAGTTCGACCGAGCCGGACGCCGAGCCGTCGGCACTGCCTTGCGCCCGTGGAAGGTCGAGGGCGGCCCGGTGGCGCGGCACCGTCAGCCGCTGGGTGTAGGTCGCCGGTCCGTAGCCGAACCTGCGGTAGATCAGGGCCTCGGAGGCCAGGAGCACGGAGAGCGACTCCCCGCGGGCCCGCAGCTCGGTGAGCTGGTGGCGCATCATCGCGCTGAGCACACCCTGGCGTCGGTGCGAGGGCAGGACGCCGACGGCGGTCACCCCGCTGACCGGGGCGACGGTCTCGCCGGGCAGAGTGAGCTCGAAGGAGTATGCGCCGGCGGTGCCGACGGGCCGTCCGTCCGCCGTCGTGGCGAGCAGACAGCGGTCCATTTCGAGCGCCGACCACCACAGACCGCCGCCTTCGGTCGGCGTTTCCCGGAAGTGCCCGAACGCGGCATGGAGGGTGTCGACGAAGACGTCGAGGTCCTCGTCGGTCGTGGGACGGATCTCCACCACTGTCGCTGCCTCCTGGGGGTACCGGCACCACGTCCCGTGATGCCCCGCCACAGTGCAGCGTCGCTGCGTGACCGGGTCAAGCGAATTACGCGTCGGCCAGTGCTTTCAAGTGGGCCGCTCTCGACTCCGACGTCTGGCCCTGGACCAGCAGGAACAGGGCCTCGCGCGCGAGGCGTTGGGCCCTGCTCGTCAAGGACAGGGATCTGCCGCCTCCGGCCACCACGGCCGCCGTCGTGGCCGTCATCAGCACGTCGTACGCCTGTGTCCTGAGGGCCAGCCGCTCGGCCAAGTGCTCGTGCGGTACCGGGTGTTCGGCCAGCGAGTAGGCCTGTTCACGTACCTCGTCGAGGCGGGTGCGGAGCGGACGGGCGGTGTCGTCGTCGAGCAGGGCGAGCGCCGCCGCCGCGACTCCGAACACCGCCGGTGACGCGTTCGTCGGCTTCGGACGGTCCGCCTTCGCCCACTCCGCGTACGGCGTGCGCAGGGCCACCGCCTCCTCGGGAAGCCACAGGCCGTCCAGCTCCAGCGACACGGTCCGGGACGCGGTGAGTGCCGCCAGCCGCACAGGAGTCGAGGCGCGCAGGCCGGGTTGCTCCCGCGCCTCGGTGAACGCGAACAACGCCTCGTCCGCGTCCGTCACCCCCGCGAGCAGCATCACGTCGTTCAGGCCCCAGCCCGTGTACCAGGGCACCGTCCCGTCGAACCGCCGGCCGCCCCGCTCCCGCGACACCCGTACCGGGATCCGGGGATACGCCCGCAGATGCGCGTACGCCACCCCGGACATCAGTTCACCTCGCGAGAGCGGGCCCAACAGCCTTTCCCGCACCGGCAGTTCGCTCTTCGCCAGCGTCATGACGGGCGTGTGGTGCTGCGTCTGGACGAACCATGTGGAGCAGCACGACCCGGCCAGGATCTCCGCCGTCTCCCTCGTCACCGCGCCGGGCGCCGCCGAGCCGCCGTAGGCCACGGGGGCGCTCACGCCCAGGAGGCCGGACTGTTTGACCGCCTCGATGTGTGTCGCCGGGACGCCCTCCTGGTCGACCTGCTCGGCGTGCGGGGCGAAGGAGGTCGCCCGCCAGTCGTCGGGCGCGGGTGACGAGAACGTGGGAGGTCATGCGGGTGATTCTCCCGATCGGCCGGGTCGGCCACGCGCGACGCTCCGGCCCGTGTCGCAGGACGCGGGCCGGAGCGGTGGGGGCGCGGCGGTCAGTCCGCCGAGCGTACGGCGGGCATCGCGAGGTCCACCGGACCCGTGGCGCCGGGGCCGCTCTTGCAGGAGTCGTGGCAGTCCTTCTCCAGGCTGCAGCACAGGGAGCAGATCGCGCCCGAGTGGAAGGGGCAGTTCGCCACGTCGGGACGCTCGAAGTCCGTCGCGCAGACCGTGCAGGTCAGCTCCACGGCCGAGAGGAGTCCGTCGGGGCCGAGCAGCGGCTCCTCCAGGTCGTCGAGGCGGGCGATGTAGTACTTGCCCTTGGTGAGGACCGCGAACAGGGGCGAGAGCACCATTGCCAGGAACAGGGCGATGAACGGGGAGTACGCCTTGCCGTAGTCGCCGAACGCCTCGAAGTACGCGGCGATGGAGACGGCCGAGGCGATGAGCATCGAGCCGAAGCCGACCGGGTTGAAGTTGTACAGGTGGGCGCGCTTGAACTCGATGTACGACGGGCTGAGTTTGAGCGGCTTGTTGATGACGAGGTCGGCGACGACCGCGCCGATCCAGGCGATCGCCACGTTGGAGTAGAAACCGAGGACCGTGTTGAGGAAGCCGAAGACACCGCCCTCCATCAGGGCCAGGGCGATGCCGACGTTGAGGAAGATGTAGACCACGCGCCCCGGGTGACGGTGTGTCAGACGGGAGAAGAAGTTCGACCAGGAGAGCGAACCGGAGTACGCGTTCGTCGAGTTGATCTTTATCTGGGAGAGGATCACGAAGAACGTGGCCAGGCCCAGGGCGACCGGCGCGGCGAAGGTCTTGAAGCCGTGCACGTACTGCTGGATGGGCTCGTTGGCCTTGGCCAGGCCCACGCTGCCGGCGATGTAGAAGGCCAGGAACGCGCCGCCCATCTGCTTGGCCGCGCCGAGGATCACCCAGCCGGGACCGGCGGAGAGCACCGCACCCCACCACTTCTTGGCGTTCTTCGGGGTCTTGTCGGGCATGAAGCGCAGATAGTCGACCTGCTCACCGATCTGCGCGATCAGCGACAGCGCCACACCGGCGCCCGCGCCGACCCCGAGCATGCTGATGCTCGATCCCGTGGGGGAGTTGCCCGCGAAGTGGGTGAACTGCGAGAACTTGCCCGGCTCCTGAATGGCGATGGACACGAACGGCGCGACCATCAGCACCAGCCACACCGGCTGCGTCCACACCTGCATCTTGGAGAGCGCGGTCATGCCGTAGATCACCAGTGGCAGGATGATCAGCGAGCAGATCAAGTAGCCGACGGCCAGCGGGATGTGGAGGCCCAGGTCGAGCGCCTGGGCCATGATCGAGCCCTCCAGGGCGAAGAAGATGAACGTGAAGCTGGCGTAGATGACCGACGTGAGGGTCGAGCCGAGGTAGCCGAAGCCGGCGCCCCGGGTCAACAGGTCCATGTCGATCGAGTACTTGGCCGAGTAGTACGAGATCGGGATGCCGGTGAGGAAGATCGTCACCGCCGCCGCCAGGATCGCCACCATGGCGCTGGAGAAGCCGTTCGAGATCGCGATCGAGCCGCCGATGGCGAAGTCGGCGAGGTACGCGATGCCGCCGAGCGCGGTGGTGGCCACCACGTACGGCGTCCAGCGCCGGAAGGACTTCGGCGCGTAGCGCAGCGAGTAGTCCTCCAGCGTGTCGTTCTGCGCCCAGTCGTTGTAGGTCCGTCCGGCAGCCGTTGCCGGCGCCTCTTTGTCGACGATCTCCGTCACGACACTTCCCTCTTCCACGGGTGTGGGTCACCTCCCGGACGGCCCGGGGGAGTTGGACGGAAGAGTCACGCCGAATTGTTTCCCGACCGTTTCGGACACTTTAAATGAGAGGCCTTTCAAAATTCTTTTGGCGACGCGCGTAGATTTAATCGATACTTCCTGTGGAAACTATTCCTGCGGGAAGGTAGTCTCGGTCCTGGCAGGTGGGGGAGGTCAGAGTTGGGCGACGATGTCGAAGTCGAAGGCGTCCGCCCGCGCCAGATACAGCCGTTGGCGGAGGTGATTGCCGTGCAGACGCAGTACGCCTCTCGGGCCCTCGTAGGAAACCGTGCCGCCGACCGCGCACATCGCGCCCACATCGAGCGATCGTGCCCGCTCGGCCAGTGCCGCCAGCAGTCGTACGCCTTCGAAGCACGACTCGCCGAGGCTGCCCACGACGGGCGCCTCCACGCCGAACCGGGCGGCGTAACGCCCGCTGAAATCAAGGCTTTCGGCGGTGGCGAGGGTCTCGAAGTAGCCGGCCGCCGCCCACAGGCCCTCGGTGGCCTCCGCGCCGGTCGCCAGCAGGATGTTCTCGTCCATGTGTGTGCTCAGCCGCAGACACCGCTGGTGCAACCCCTCTGCGGCGAAAGCCCTGTTGAAGCGCGCCGCGTCGTCCCCGACCAGCAGCATCAGTACGGCGTCCGCCTCGCACCGCTCGACGCGGCGCAGGACCGGGCCGAACTCGTACGTGCCCAGCGGGACGAAGACCTCCTCGCGTACCCGGCCGCCGCACTCCCGGGCGTAGCGGCGCGCGGCCCGCGCGGTGACGCGCGGCCACACGTAGTCGTTGCCCACCGTGCACCAGCGCCGCGCACCCGTCTCCTCCGCCAACAGGCGCATGGCGGGCAGGAGTTGGGCCGCGTCGGTCTCGCCGGTCAGGAACACGCCCGGCGTGCGCTCGCCGCCCTCGTACTGCGCCGTGTAGACGTACGGCACCCGGCCCGCGATGCGGGGCACCAGCGCCTTGCGGACCGCCGAGGTGTGCCAGCCGACCACCGCGTCGACCGCGTGCATGGACACCAACACCTCGACCTCGGCGGCCACTTGCTCCGCCGGGCCGCCGCCGTCCACCACGATCAGCCGGACCTCGCGGCCCAACACCCCGCCTGCGGCGTTGAGTTCCTCCACGGCGAGCTGCGCGGCCAGTTCGCAGGACGGGCCGAAGACGCCCGCCGGACCTCGCAGGGGTACGACCAGCGCCACGACCAGGGTTCTGCCCGGGCCGCTGATCCGCCCGGGCGGCAGGGAACGCACCAGACCACCTCCGTGAGGGCATGAGGGCACGGAAACCGGGCCCGGCCCCGGCGCCCTCGCAGAGGCTCGTAATCTGAACCGCACAGTAGACCTACCGGAAGGACAGCGGCAATGTCGTCCGTACCGTCGCCGGGCCTTGCCCACCTGCTGAGTCACGCCGAGCGGCGACTGGGCCTGCGCATGGCCGTCGTACTGGCCGAGGAGGACTGCTCGGTCGAGCAGTGGCGCGTCCTGTCGATCATCGCGGACGGCAAGGGGCATCCGATGACCGAGATCGCCGACCAGGCCCTGATGCCCGCGCCGAGCCTGACCAAGCTGGTGGACCGGATGGTCGCCGACAACCTCGTCTACCGCCGCCCCGACCGGGCCGACCGCCGCCGCGTCCTGCTCCATCTGACCGCCCGGGGCCGCACCCTCCACCAGCGTGCCGCGCACCGCCTCCTCACCGACCAGACCCGGCTGCTCGACGCGATCGACGACCACGGCGACCTCGTACGACTGCTCGCGCGGCTCACCGCGGCCCTGGACCAGGAGCCCGCGGAAGAGACCGGGGACGAGCCCGCGGAGAAAATCCTGCCGGTTTCCTGAGGCGCGCTGTCGATCCGGGAACATGGCGTTCGTGTAGGAGGTGAGAGACCCCCTCAGGGACTTCGAGAACCCCCTACGCCATGGAGGACGTCATGCAGCACTACCTGCTCAGTGTGATCACGCCGACCGACGGACAGATGCCCTCGCCCGAGGAGATGGCGGAGATCAAGCGCAAGCTGGAGATCTTCCACGACGAACTCCAGGCCGCCGGTGCCTGGGTCTTCGCCGGCGGACTGCACGGGCCGGAGACGGCCACCGTGCTGCGCCCCAAGGACGGCGACGTGCTGATCACCGACGGCCCGTACGCCGAGGGCAAGGAGTACCTGGGCGGGCTCTGCCTGATCAAGGCGGCCGACCTGGACGCGGCCCTCGAGTGGGGGAAGCGGGCGACCTGGGCCACCACCCTGCCCGTCGAGGTGCGCCCCTTCATGAACACGTCCGAGGGCTGATGGCGTTCGCGCCCGATGTGGAGGCCGTCTTCCGTGCCGAGTACGGGCGCGCGGTCTCCGTCCTGGTGCGCTTCCTCGGCGACATCGACCTCGCCGAGGAAGCGGTCCAGGACGCCTTCACCACGGCCGTACAGAAATGGCCGGAGACCGGTGTGCCGCCGAGCCCGGCCGGGTGGATCATCACGACCGCGCGCAACCGCGCGATCGACCGGCTGCGCCGGGAGTCCTCCCGGGAGGCCAGGCACGGCGAGGCCGCGCTGCTGTACGCGTCCGACGCGCCCGCCGAGGAGGGACCCGTGCGCGACGACCGGCTCCGACTGATCTTCACCTGCTGCCACCCCGCGCTCGCCACCCAGGCACAGGTCGCGCTCACCCTGCGGCTGCTCGGCGGGCTCACCACCGCCCGGATCGCCCGCGCCTTCCTGGTGCCGGAACCGACGATGGCGCAGCGCCTGGTCCGCGCCAAGGCCAAGATCCGCGACGCGAAGATCCCGTACCGGGTGCCCCGCGACGCCGACCTCCCCGACCGGCTCAAGGGCGTACTGGCCGTCGTCTACCTGATTTTCAACGAGGGCTACACCGACTCGCCCGAACTGTGCGCCGAAGCCCTGCGCCTCGGCCACCTCCTGTCCGAGCTGATGCCGGACGAGCCCGAGGTCACCGGCCTGCTCGCGCTGATGCTGCTCGTCGAGTCGCGCCGGGCCGCCCGGGAGGGCGCGCACGGCGAACTGGTGCCGCTGCCCGAGCAGGACCGCGACCGGTGGGACCACGAGCTGATCGCCGACGGCCAGTCACTCGTCCGGAGGTGCCTGCGGCTGAACAACCCCGGGCCATACCAGATCCAGGCCGCGATCAACGCCGTGCACAGCGACGCGCCGACCGCGGACGCGACGGACTGGCGACAGATCCTCCAGCTCTACGACCAGCTCATGGCCGTCGCCCCGAGCCCGGTCGTCGCCCTCAACCGGGCCGTCGCCGTCGCCGAGGTGGACGGCCCGCAGGGGGCCCTCGACCTCGTGGACGCGCTGGACCTCGACGACTACCACGTGCTCCACGCGGTGCGCGCCGATCTGCTGCGCCGCCTGGGCCGCCCCGCGGAGGCGGTGGCGGCGTACGAGGCGGCCGCCGCCCGCACAGAGAGCGCGGCGGAGCGCGGTTACCTGGAACGCCGACGCGAGGAACTCGCGGGGAGGTGGAAGTCTCGCTGCGGAGAGTGACCTTCTCCGCGCCGGAATTTTGGTGGGGCATGAAAGGTTGCTATATACACCTGACTGTCGAGACCGCCCATCCACGCACCACCAGCGAGGCACCGTGAACCAGTCCAGCACCGAGCAGCCCGCCGACGTCGTGGCCCGGCTGCGCGCCACCTTCCGCACCGGCCGCACCAAGCCCGTCGAGTGGCGCACCGCCCAGCTCCACCGTCTGCGCGACCTGCTCACGGAGCACGGCGACGACCTCGCCGCCGCCCTCCGTGCCGACCTCGGCAAGAGCGCCGCCGAGGCCCAGCGCACCGAGATCGGCTTCACGATCCGCGAGATCGACCACACCCTCGACCACCTCGACGAGTGGCTGCGCCCCGAATCCGCCCCCGTACCGGCCCACCTCGGCACGGACGCGACCGCCTGGACGCAGTACGACCCGCTCGGCGTCGTCCTCGTGATCGCGCCGTGGAACTATCCGGTCCAGCTGCTGCTGACCCCGGTCGTCGGTGCGCTCGCCTCGGGCGACGCGGTGGTCCTCAAGCCCAGCGAGATGGCCCCGGCCACCTCCGCCGCCATCGCCCGGCTGCTGCCCGACTACCTGGACACCGACGCGGTCGCCGTCGTGGAGGGCGGCATCCCGGAGACCACGGCGCTGCTCGCCGAGCGCTTCGACCACATCTTCTACACCGGCAACGGTGCCGTCGGCCGCATCGTCCTGCGCGCCGCCGCCGAGCACTTGACCCCGGTCGCCCTCGAACTCGGCGGCAAATCACCGGCGTTCGTCGACCGCGACGCCGATCTCGCCGTCGTCGCCGACCGGTTGGCGCGCGGCAAGTTCCTCAACGCCGGCCAGACCTGCGTCGCCCCCGACTACGTCCTCACCGACCCGGACACCGCCGCCGCGCTCGAACCCCTGCTGGTGACCGCGGTCGAGAAAGTCTACGGCGCCGACCCGCAGACGTCCGGCGAGTACGGCCGTATCGTCAACGAGCGTCACTTCGACCGGCTCGCCGGACTGCTCGACTCGGGGCGGGTCGTCGTCGGCGGACGCAGTGACCGCGACGACAAGTACATCGCGCCGACCGTCCTCGCCGATGTCGATCCCAAGGCGCCCGTCATGGCGGAGGAGATCTTCGGACCGATCCTGCCGATCGTCACCGTTCCCGGTCTGGACGGGGCGATCGACTTCATCAACGACCGCGACAAGCCCCTCGCCCTGTACGTCTTCACCGACTCCGACGACACCCGCGCCAGGATTGCCGCCGAGACCTCCTCCGGCGCCATCGGCTACGGCCTCCCGCTGGCCCATCTCACCGTCTCCGACCTGCCCTTCGGTGGCGTCGGCGAGAGCGGCATGGGCAACTACCACGGCCGCTACTCCATCGAGACGTTCAGCCACCGCAAGGCGCTGCTGGAGAAACCGCTGGCCTGATCCGCCCATGTATCACCGGTCGCTTATATAAGCGACCGGTGATACTTTGGTGCCCATGCACGCTTTCGATGTGCTCGGGGACCCCGTGCGCCGCCGCATCCTGGAGCTGCTCGCCGAGGGTGAGCAGCCCGCCGGCACGGTCAGTGACGTCGTCCGGCGGGAGTTCGGGATATCTCAGCCGGCGGTCTCGCGGCATCTGAAGGTGCTGCGGGAGAACGGTTTCGCGACGGTACGGCCGGACGGCACCCGCCGCCTGTACGCGGTGAACTCCGAGCCGCTGCGGGACATCGACGACTGGCTCGACCGGTTCCGTCGCTTCTGGACCCCGCATCTGGACGCCCTGGCAACCGAGTTGGCCCGGGGCAGGCGTGAGCGCCGGCTCCGCGGCGCCGCCGACGACAGCCCCGACGAGTCGAGGAGCACCCCGTGATCGACGTGACCCATCAGATCAACTCCGTGAGCCGCCGCGTCGGCCGCCGCGACTTCCGGGCCGGCGAGGCCCGCGTGATCACCATCGCCCAGTCCTACGGCGCACCGGTCGCCGCCGTCTGGGACGCCTGCACCAACCCCGAGCGCATCCCGCGCTGGTTCCTGCCGGTCACCGGCGAACTGCGGCTGGGAGGCAAGTACCAGTTGCAGGGCAACGCGGGCGGCACCGTCGAGCGCTGCGACCCGCCCAACAGCTTCTTCGCGACCTGGGAGTTCGGCGGTGAAGTCAGCTGGATCGAGCTGCGGTTGACGCCCGAGGGCGAGGGGACGCGCTTCGAGCTGGAACACATCGCCCATGTCGACGACACGAAGTGGGCCGAGTTCGGGCCCGGCGCGGTGGGCGTCGGCTGGGACTCGATCCTCCTGGGGCTCGACGGCAACCTGTCGGGTGCCAGTCCCGTGAAGCCCGAGGACGCCATGGCCTGGCTGGCGTCCGAGGAGGGCCGCCGCTTCGTCACCTCGAGCAGCGAGGCCTGGTACGCGGCCAACGTCGCGAGTGGTGAGGACGAGGCGGTGGCCCGCGCGTCCGCCGACCGGACCACGGCCGCCTATACGGGGAGCGGGAGTTGAGAGTGGTACCGGCCGAACCGCTGACCCGGGACCGATCACCGTTGTAGCGTGCGCGCTGGAAGTCACGCGTGATCGGAGCCAGGGATGAGTGTCGGCGGCGAGACGGTGTTGGTGACCGGCGGCAGCGGATTCGTCGGCAGCCATCTGGTCCGGCAACTACTGGAGCGCGACTACCGGGTGCACACCACCGTGCGGTCTCTCGGCAACGAGGCGAAGGTCGCGCCGCTGCGGGCGATGCAGGTTCAATTCCCCGGCGCCCTGGAGCTGTTCGAGGCCGATCTGCTGGCCGAGGGCTCCTTCGACGCGGCGATGGACGGCTGCCGCTTCGTCTTCCATGTGGCCTCGCCGTTCCTGATGCCGGAGAAGATCAAGGACGGCCGGAAGGACGTCGTCGAGCCCGCGCTCACCGGCACCCACAACGTCCTCGCCGGGATCGAACGCACGCCCACCGTCGAGAAGTTGGTGTTCACCTCGACGGTCGGCGCGATCTTCGGGGACTACGCCGACGTACGGGAGATGAAGGACGAGATCCTCTCCGAGGACTACGTCAACACCACCAGCACGGTCGAGAACAACCCGTACCACTATGCCAAGACCGTCGCCGAACGCGCCGCCTGGGACGCGGCACACGCACAGGACCGCTGGCGCATGGTCTCCGTCAACCCCGGCCTGATCCTGGGGCCTTCACTCACCCCGGCCTCGGATTCCGGCAGCCTGTTCCTCCTCGACGAGCTGTTCAAGGGCTACTTCTTCTACGGGGCACCCGACTTCAGCTTCACCGTCGCCGACGTGCGGGACGTGGCGAGCGCGCACATCGCGGCGGCCGAACGCCCCGACGCGCACGGCCGCTACATCGTCGCCGCGAGCCGGATGGCGTCCTTCCTCGACATGTCACGGGCCCTGCGGCAGCACTTCCCGCGCAACTACCGGCTGCCCGCGCACGGCCTCCCGCACTGGCCGGTGCGCATCCTGGGCCCCGCGTTCGGGCTCACCCAGGACTACATCCGCAAGCACCTCGGGATCAGGTTCACGGTCGACAACCGGCGGGGAGTGGAGGAACTGGGCATCCGGTACCGGCCGTTGGGGGAGACTCTCGTCGATCACTACCTGGCGTGGCGGGAGTTGAGGAAATCACGCTGACCGTCTGCGGTCCTTCGCCGTTCATTCCGTGGACCGTTCTTCCCTCTTGACTGGTCGAGACCAAAGGCGCTTGGGTGTGGCCCGTTCACCTTTCCGGTGTCATGAGCCTGACCACACTCAACCCGAAGGGCACCCATGCGAACCCCCCACGCCCTGCTGGCCGTCACCGCGGCGCTGGCCGCGGCGCTCGTCTCTCCGCCGGCAGGCGCCGCCGACGCGGTCCCGGCCCCCGGCACCTACTACGTCCAGAGCGCCACCACCGGGCTCAACGCGGCCGACAAGGGGGGAGCGGTGGAGCAGCACAACCCCAAGGGCAACGAGGACCACCAGCAGTGGAACCTCAAGGCGAGCGGATCCTCGTACGTCCTGGAGAGCACGGACACGGCCGGCAGCTGCCTCGGCCGCTCGGGCGCCCAGGCGAAGACCGTCACCTGCACGAGCGCCGACGCCAACTGGCAGATCACTGCGACCGGCGGTGACCAGTACACGCTCCAAGTCCCGGGCACCGCAAGCTACTTGACCGTGGCCGCCAAGCCCTCCGGTGCCAACTACCCGGCCCAGCTGGCCATCGGCTCCTCCGGCAGCCTCGCCTCCTGGTATCTGACCCCGATCACCTCGCCCACCAAGCCGATCCCCGCCCAGGACCAACGCACCCTGGACCAGGTCACGTTCCTCACGGCGCACAACGCCTACGCCAACGGAGTCGACGGCGGCTTCGCCCCGCCCTTCGTGAACTTCTTCCCGAACCAGTCCCGGGGCATCAACCAGCAACTCTCCGACGGCGTACGGGGGTTCATGCTGGACATCCACCAGACCTCCGACGGTGCGATCCTCTGCCACGACAGCTGCACCCTGGTCAGCAGCCCGGTCGCCCTCAACGTCGACCTCCAGCGCATCGTGGACTTCCTCAAGACGCACAGCGACCAGTTCGTCACCGTCTTCCTGGAGGACTACGTCGACCCGACCGTCCTGCGCAGCGAACTCGCCCGCGTCAACGGCCTGTACGACGTGCTGTACCGCCCCGACCAGACCGGCGTGAAGCAGAACGGCTGGCCGAAGATGGCCGACCTGATCGCCGCCAACCACCGGCTGCTGATCTTCACCGACCACAGCCGCGCCTCCGACGAGTCCGCCGGACTGACCCGGGCCAGCTTCGGCGTGATGTACCAGCGCGAGTGGACCGTCGAGAACTACTGGTCCATGGGCTCCGGCGCCGGTACCTCCGACTGGTCCTGCTACAGCCGCTGGTACGGCAGCGACCTCAACGTCCCGCTCACCCAGACGTATTCGGGGTTCCGCCCGCTGTTCGTCATGAACCACTTCCGTGACGCGACCATCGCCGGGACGGCGCAGACCGACAACACCAAGGTCCTCGACCGGGCCCAGCGGTTCTGTCAGCCGGCCGCCCGCAAGAAGCCCAACTTCCTCGCCGTGGACCGCTACGACCTGGGCGATCCCGCCTCGGCGGTCAACACCCTGAACACCTACACATATCCGTAAAGTGCGGGTGGCCGCGCCGCGCGTATGTGCGAAACTCCGCTGATGACCTCCGCGAAGATCACCGCCGCAGCCGCGGGCACCTGGAAACTCGGCGACCTGACCGTCAGCCGCATCGGCTTCGGCGCGATGCGGCTGACGGGCAGCGCCGCCTTCAACCTCGGGACACCGAGCGACCGTGACCGGTCGATCGCCGTGCTGCGCAAGGCGGTCGAGCTCGGTGTGAACCACATCGACACGGCCGCCTTCTACTTCTCGACGCTGCGATCGGCCAACGAACTCATCAACACCGCGCTCGCCCCCTACCCCGACGACCTGGTGATCGCCGCGAAGGTGGGCCCCTTCCGCACCTACTCGGGGGAGTGGGGCAGCGCGGCACGCCCGGACGACCTGCGCGGCCATGTCGAGGAGAACCTGCGCCAGCTCGGGCGCGACCACCTCGACGTGGTCTATCTGCGCAGGATGGGGCAGGACTCGATCGCCGAGCACTTCGGCGCGCTCGCCGAACTCCAGGAGGAGGGCCTGGTCCGGAACCTCGGGCTCTCCGACGTCGAGCCCAGGCACCTCGCCGAGGCGCAGGAGATCGCCCCGGTGGTGAGCGTGCAGAACCGGTTCGCGCTCGACTCGTACAAGGCCGAGACCGACGACATGGTGCGGATCTGCGGCGAGCAGGGCATCGCCTTCGTGCCGTTCTTCGCCATCGCGGGCGCGGGCGGGGCGAGAAGCGCGACCACCGCCCACGACGACGAGGTCCTGGCCGTCGCGGACGCCCACGACACCAGCCCCGCCCAGATCCGCCTGGCCTGGACCCTGGCCCAGGGCCCGCACGTCCTCGCCATCCCCGGCACGGGCAACCCCGACCACCTCGCCGAGAACGTCGCGGCCGGCGCGATCCGTCTGACCGACGACGAATTGGCCGGGCTCAACGAGCTGCACAAGAAGGCCGGTTGAGCCGGGGCAGGGCCGCTCACGCCAGCCAGATGCCGTCCCGCATCAGATGGCGCTCGGGCAGCTCATGCACCTCGTGCCACGCCTGGACGGCCAGCGGCCTTACCTGGAAGAAGGAGTAGGCCACACGGTCCTCCCGGGGATCCCAGCCGTACTTCGCGTCGAAGGCGTCTGCAGCAGCGGCGGCCGGGACGTCCTCGGTGGTGAAGGCCGTGGTCTCGCCGTCGATGAGCACGACGTCCCGGGTGTCCGCGAAGGCCAGCCGGGTCCGCCGCCCGTCGTCGAGATTGCGGCCCGTGGGGTTCGTGGGCCGGGTGCACAGCCAGACGGCCCGCCCGTCCCAGACGAACCACAACGGGACCAGACAGGGCAGCCCGTCGGTGTCCGCCGAGGCCACCCATAAGTCCAACTCCCGTTCCAGTCGCGCCAGTACGTCACGCCTGCGCTCCTCGGGGCCGCGGGGCGGCACGGTGATCTTCATGCCCGGTACGCTACCGGCGGCGCCCGCGCGGCACCTCGGGCCGGGGTCGTAGGACCGTGGACCGAGGTGCCGCGATGCCGTGACGCCGGCAGAGTGGGGCGTACGGGCAGGACGCCGTGGTGTCAGCCCAGTTGCGCGTGCAGGAAGGGCACCGTGCTCGCCCAGGCGCGGGCCGCGGAGTCGGCGCCGTAGACCGGGCGGCCGTCGTTGAAGAAGGCGTGGTTCGCCGGGCAGAGGCGCAGGTCCGCGGTGATGCCGGACTGCCGCTCGACGGTCTCGCGCAGGGCGTCGAGGCTCTTGGCGGGAATGCTCTCGTCCAACTCGCCGCAGTGGCCGAGGATTTGGGCCTTCAGCCCGGAGAAGCCGGGGAACTCGCCCTGGATCACGCCGTGGAACGACACCGCCGCGCTCACCCGCGGGCCGGCCGCGGCCAGGTACAGGACGAAGCCGCCGCCCATGCAGAAGCCGACCGCGCCGACCGTGTCCGAGGTGACCTCGGGGAGGGACAACAGGTGGCCGACCGCGCCGGAGAGCAGTTCGACACCGCGCGCGACCGGGAGTGCCCGCATCATCCGCAGGGCCTCGTCGCTCTCGTGCGCCACGTTCCCGCCGTACAGGTCGGGGGCGAACGCGACGAAGCCCTCCTGCGCGAGCCGGTCGGCCACATTGGCGATGTGGTCGGTCAGGCCCCACCACTCCTGGATGACGATCACACCCGGCCCGGTTCGGGACGGCGGCAGCGCGAGACAGCCGTGGGCGGTGCCCCGGCGCTGGGAAAGGTGACGTTCTGACGGGCCGGGGCGCCGGTCGATTTCGGCAGCTCGGAGGAGATGGTGCTCAACTCCTGTACCGCGCTGCTCGATGGGGGAGTGCCGGTGCGGCCTCGACACGATCAACAGCCTGTCACGCCCGGAACGGGAGGTCGCTCCGGCCCCTTCCGCAAGGGGCAGGCGGGAAGGGGCACACGGGTGCGATGACTACACGGCATCGTGGCGACTACAATTCTGTAGACGGTCTGCAGGACCGCAGACGAGGACGGGGTGAGGATCGTTCCCATGGCCGACGCGAAGGACGAACGCCGACCGGCGGGTGAGCTGGAGGCCACCGTCATGGCCGCCCTCTGGGCCGCCGGCGACCCGCAGACCCCCGGCGAGGTGCAGCTGAGCCTCGGCACGGGCCTGGCCCGCACCACGGTGACGACGATCCTGACCCGGCTGCACGACAAAGGTGTGGTGGACCGCAGGCGCCAGGGCCGCGGCTACGCCTACTTCCCGGTCCAGGACGCGCAGGGCCTCACCGCCCGCCGTATGCACACCGAACTCGACCGGGACGGCGACCGGGAGACCGTACTCGCCCGCTTCGTCGCCCAGCTCAGCCCCGACGACGAACGCGTCCTGCGCGACCTGCTCGAATCCGGTGAACAGTAGTTGGGCGCGGTGGGGCGTGGGATCCTGGATGCAATGAAATCCGGTGACCGATGATTGCCCTCCTGCTCCTCCCGCTCGTGCTGCCGTTCGCGCTGCGGCCCATGGCCCGGCGCGCCCTGGAGCGGCTCACGCCGGTCACCGCGCTGTGGCTCCTCACCGGCTCCGCGGTGACCGCGGCAGGCTGCACCCTCGCCGCACTCGGCGCGTTCGTCCTGACCGGTCTGCTCCGGCTGCCGCTGTTCGCGTCGCTCGGCGAACTGATCCACCCACTGCGCTTCTCCTACGGCGGTCTCGTCACGCCGGCGGCCGTGCTGTCGGCCGGTGCCCTGGCCGTGTGCGCCTGGACGCTGACCCGGTGGGCGCTGCACCAGTCGCGTGCCTTCCGCGTTGCCCGCACGCGGGCCGGTCGCGGGCCGGTCGCGGGTGACCTGTGCGTGCTCGACTCCCCGCACCCGGACGCCTACGCCCTGCCCGGGCGACCGCACCGCATCGTCGTCACCACCGGGATGCTGCGCAGCCTCGACGCCGCCGAGCGTGAGGCGCTGTTCGCGCACGAGCGGGCCCACAATGCGGGCGGCCACCACTACTTCCTCGTCGCCGCCGAACTAGCCGCCCGCTGTCACCCCGCGCTCGGTCCGGTCCGCGACGCGATCCGGCTCGCGGCCGAACGCGCGGCCGACGAGGCCGCCGCCACCGTCGTGGGCGACCGGCGCCTGATCGCCCGTGCCATCGCCCGCGCGGCCCTCGCCGGACAGTCGGCCAGCTCCCGGCGCCCGGACTTCGTCCCCGGCGCCACGACCAGCCCGGTCCCGCACCGCGTCAAGGCCCTCCTCGCGGCCCCGCGCGGCACCCACCGCACCGCCGCCTGCGGACTCGCCGCCCTGCTGATCGCCTGTGCGGCGCTCTCCTTCGCCGCCGCCGCCACCGAGATGATCGACGTCCACCACCGGGTGGAGGTGGCGCAGGGCGAGGAGGCCGGATGAGGGGTGGGTCCGGGGATTCGGTGCTTGACTGGTGCGCGCTACGTTTTACGTATAACCTCACCCGTCAACATCCCGCCGAACGGAACCGCACGGAGAGTCCCCGATGAGCCGTATCGCCCTGGTCACCCTCGTCGTCGACGACTACGACGAGGCGATCCGCTTCTACACCGACGCCCTGGGCTTCCGCCTCGTCGAGGACGCGCCCCGCCCCGACGGCTCCCGCTGGGTCGTCGTGACACCCCCCGGCGCGGACGGAGCCGGCACGGGCCTGCTGCTCGCCCGTGCCAAGGGTGAGGACCAGCGCGGCCGGATCGGTGACCAGACCGGCGGGCGCGTCGGCTTCTTCCTGCACACCGACGACTTCGCCCGCGACCACGCCCGGATGCTCGCCGCGGGCGTGACCTTCCTGGAGGAGCCGCGCCACGAGCCGTACGGTTCGGTCGCCGTCTTCCAGGACCTCTACGGCAACCGCTGGGACCTGCTCCAGCCTGCAGCCTGAACCTCCGTACCGCCCGACCCCGCTCACCGAACGACCGAGGAACCACCGCACATGTCATCTACGCGCATAGACGCCGACACCCTCCGCCGGCTCCCCAAGGCCGTACTGCACGACCACCTCGACGGGGGCCTGCGTCCCGCCACCGTGGTGGAGCTCGCGGAGACGGTCGGGCACACCCTGCCCACCACCGACCCGGACGAGCTCGCCGCCTGGTACTTCGACGCCGCCAACTCCGGTGACCTGGTGCGCTACATCGCCACCTTCGAGCACACCCTCGCCGTGCTGCAGAACCGCGAGGGCCTGCTGCGCGTCGCCGAGGAGTACGTCCTCGACCTCGCCGCCGACGGCGTCGTCTATGGAGAGGTGCGCTACGCCCCCGAGCTGAACACCAACGGCGGGCTCGCGCTCAGCGAGGTCGTGGAGACCGTGCAGGAGGGGCTCGCGGCCGGCATGGCCAAGGCCGCGGCAGCGGGAACGCCGGTCCAGGTGCGGACGCTGCTGTGCGGGATGCGGATGTTCGACCGGGTCGCCGAGGCCGCCGACCTCGCGGTGGCCTTCCGGGACGCCGGTGTCGTCGGCTTCGACATCGCGGGTGCCGAGGACGGCTTCCCGCCCGCCGACCACCTCACCGCCTTCGAGCACCTGCGCCGCGAGAGCGTCCCGTTCACCATCCACGCCGGTGAGGCGCACGGCCTGCCCAGCATCCACCAGGCGCTCCAGGTCTGCGGCGCCCAGCGCATCGGGCACGGCGTCCGTATCACCGAGGACATCGTCGACGGCAAGCTCGGCCGCCTCGCGGGCTGGGTCAGGGACCGCCGTATCGCCCTGGAGATGTGCCCGACCTCCAACCTCCAGACGGGCGCGGCCACTTCGATCGCCGAGCACCCCATCACCGCCCTGAAGGACCTCGGCTTCCGCGTCACCCTGAACACCGACAACCGACTCGTGTCCGGTACGACGATGACACGCGAGATGTCCCTCCTGGTCGAGGAGGCGGGCTGGACGGCCGAGGACCTGCGCACCGTCACGGTGAACGCGCTCAAGAGCGCGTTCATCCCCTACGACGAGCGCAAGGCCCTCATCGAGGACGTCGTCCTGCCGGGCTACGCCTCCGCGCTCTGAAGCAGCCCCCGCACGTACTGGGCCTGTCCGACGTGCTCCAGGTCGTCGGACAGGACGCTGACCAGCCGTACGCCCAGGCTGACCGGCGGGTCCCAGCGCTCGTCCACGATCCGCCCGTAGTCCTCCGGGGCCAGCCCGCGCAGATACGCCAGCGTCTGTTCGTGCACCGCGTCGTAGTACCCGGTGAGCTGCCCGGCCGACTCGACGCGCACCTTGCCGACCTGCGTGGAGGTGTGGCCGTATCCCGTGTCCCGGGCCGGCAGGTCGAGGCCGAAGCGCTTCTCCCAGCCCTGGGTGAGCCACACCTGGTCGAGGCCGGCGGCGTCGGCTGCATGGTCGTCCTGGACGCGGGTGAGATGCCAGATCAGCCAGGCGATGGAGTTGGCGTCGGAGGCCACGCGCGCGTGCAGTTGGTCGGGTGTCAGGCCGTCGACGGCGGCGTGGACTTCTTCCCGGATACGGCCGTAGGCGTCAATGAGGATGTCGTTGGCATGCATACGACCACCTTCGCGCATCGCCGTCGGTCATGCGGCCGGAGTGCCGGTTTCGAGGAGGGTCATCAGGGCGCGGGCCGCCGGACTGGTGGCCTGCGGGGGCGGGAGCAGGGCCACCGTCTCGTACACCTCCTCGCCCGTTCCCTTGAGGGGGAGGGCGGTGAGGGGCGCGCGCTTGTGACGGAAGTGCTGGGGCACCACGGCGATGCCGAGGTTCTCGTCGATCAGATCGAGGAGGCTGTGCACGTCGTTGACCTCCAGCGCGACCGTCCGCCGTACGCCCGCCGCGGCGAAGACGGCGTCGGTGGTGCGGCGCGAGGCCCAGTCCGGGTGGAAGTCGACGAAGACCTCGCCGCCGAGGTCGTCCGGAGTGACCGCCGCGCCGGTCTCCGCGAGCCGGTGGCTGGGATGGCACAGCACCGTCATCGGCTCGCTGGTGAGCGACACCGAGCGCAGCTGGTCGGTGTCCGCCTGGGTGCGGTAGGCGAAGGCCAGGTCGAGGCGTCCGGCCGCGACCTCCTCCGCCAGTGCCCCCGAGCCCGCCTGCCGCAGCCGGATCTCCACGTCGGGATGCCGGCGCCGGAACGAGGCGAGCAGCCCGGCCGCATGCACCCCGGCGATGCACTGCTCGGTGCCCAGCGACAGCGTGCCGCGCAGCACGCCCTGCACCGCGGCCACCGCCTCGTGCGCCGACCGCACCTGCGCCAGGATGCGTTCCGCCTCGACGAGCAGTGCCCGGCCGGCCTCCGTGAGCGTGACCCGGCGCGTGGTGCGCACGAACAGCGGGGTCTGCAACTCCCGCTCCAGGGCGCGGATCGACGCCGACAGCCCGGACTGGGACACCATCAACCGCTCCGCCGCCCGGGTGAAGTGCTGGTCCTCGGCGACGGCGATGAAATGCTGGAGATGACGCAGTTCCATGATTGAGAAGCGTAGCCGCTGAATTCCATCGGATTCTTCTGTTGGACCACTGCCCGCAGGTCGGACAGAGTGGAGAGCGGTTCCCTGGAACCGGTATCCCGTGTGCCAACCCCTCTGGAGTCGCGTTGTACACCGCACACCCCGACCGTTACGCGGACCTGCCCTACCGGCGCACCGGACGCAGCGGTCTGAAACTCCCCGCGATCTCGCTCGGCCTGTGGCACAACTTCGGGCCCGACCGCCCGGTCGACACCCAGCGCGCCATCCTGCGCCGCGCCTTCGACCTCGGCGTCACCCACTTCGACCTCGCCAACAACTACGGCCCGCCGCCCGGTGCCGCCGAGTCCGCCCTCGGTGAGGCGCTGAAGGCGGACTTCGGGTCGTACCGCGACGAGCTGGTGATCTCCACCAAGGCCGGCTATCTGATGTGGCCAGGCCCCTACGGCGAGTGGGGTTCGCGCAAGTACCTGCTCTCCTCGCTGGACCAGAGCCTGAGCCGCATGGGCCTGGACTACGTCGACATCTTCTACTCGCACCGCCCCGACCCGGAGACTCCCCTGGAGGAGACGATGGGCGCCCTGCACTCGGCGGTCCAGCAGGGCAAGGCGCTCTACGTCGGCATCTCCAACTACTCGGCGGAGCAGACCCGGGAGGCCGCCCGCATCCTGGGCGAACTGGGCACCCCGCTCCTCATCCACCAGCCGCGCTACTCGATGCTCGACCGCCGCCCGGAGGACGAGGGCCTGCTCGACGCGCTCGACGAGCTCCAGGTCGGTTCCATCGTCTTCTCCCCGCTGGAGCAGGGGCTGCTCAGCTCCCGCTACCTCGACGGCATCCCGGAGGGTTCCCGGGCGGCGAGCGACAGCCCGTTCCTGAACTCGGACGCGGTCACCGAGGACCTGGTGGGGCAGCTGCGCGCGCTCGACGACATCGCCAAGGGGCGCGGTCAGACTCTTGCCCAGCTGGCCCTGGCCTGGGTGCTGCGCGGCGGGCGGGTGACCTCGGCGCTGGTCGGTGCGAGCAGCCCGCAGCAGATCGAGGACAGCGTCGCGGCCACCCGCAACCTGGACTTCGACGCCGAGGAACTGGCCCGTATCGACGCGATCGTCAGGCCGTAAGCCGCTCGCTGATCTCCCAGAGGCGCGCCGCCGCCTCTGGGTCGACGGCGCGGGGCAGCACGCCCGGGGTGTTCTCACCGGCGTACCAGGCAGCCTCGTTCTCGGCGGTCACCAGCGGGCTGATGTCGACGTTCTCGCAGTACACCCCGCCGAGGCCGGCCAGTTGCGGGCTGGTCGCGCACCAGACGCCGGTGGCCGCGCCCTGCTGCACGGTCTTCATCTGGCGCCGGGGATCACGGACAGGCCTGCCCTCGCCGTCGAGCGCCCCCGCGGCCTGGAGTATGGACGTGTCGAGGTGCTTGACGAGTCCGGTGTCGATGATGAGACCCGGGTGCACGGCGAAGGCCCGGATGCCCTGCGCCCGCCCGCGCCGGTCCAGCTCCACGGCGAACAGGGCGTTGGCCGTCTTCGACTGGCCGTAGGCCGCGAACGGCTCGTAGGCCCGGTGCTCGAAGTGCAGGTCGTCGAAGTCGATTCCGGCGAAGCGGATGCCCCGCGAGGACAGCGCCACGACCCGTGCGCCCTCGGCCGCGATCAGCGCGGGCCACAGCCGGGTGGTCAGCTGGAAGTGCCCCAGGTGGTTGGTGGCGAACTGCGCCTCGTAGCCGCGCGCGTCCCGGGCCAGCGGGGTCGCCATGATCCCGGCGCTGTTGACCAGGAGGTGCAGCGGGCGCCCGGAGGCGAGGAACTTCTCCGCGAAGGTGTCGATGGACGCCGGGTCCAGCAGGTCCAGATACTCGACCTCGGCTCCGGGCACGGCCTGCAGTGCCGTCCGCGCCCGCTCCACGTCCCTCGCCGGTACGACGATCTCGGCGCCCGCGGCGCGCAGCACCCGGGCCGTCTCCAGGCCGATGCCGGAGTAGCCGCCCGTGACGATCGCGACCTTGCCGGTGAGGTCGATGCCCTTGATCACCTCCTCGGCGGTCGACGCGGCGCCGAAGCCGGAGTTCAGGGGCTGCTGTGCGGTGGTGGTCATCTCTGCTCTCTCCTCGTCAACTTGAGCTGGTGAGACCACCGTAGGGCGACCGATCCGTACGATGAATACTTGAAAATCCGCATTACTTGCGTGATAGTTCGGGCGTGACCGTGGATCCCCTGTCCGACGCCCTTGCTGTCGCCGATGCCCGCAGTGTCTTCTCCGGCGGGTTCACGGCGGGCGGCGACTGGGCCATCCAGCTGCGCGGACGGGACCGGCTGAAGGTGAACGCCGTGCTCCAGGGCAGCTGCCTGCTGGTACGGGACGGCGGCGGCGAACCCCTGCGGCTCGCCGAGGGAGACGTCGTGATCTCCGACGGCGGTCAGCCGTACACGCTGTGCAGCCGGCCCGGTGTGGAGCCGACCGACTCCGACGACGTCGTCATGGACCCGGCGACGCGGATGGGCCGCCTCGGTCAGGGCGAGGCGGTGGATGTCGCCTGTGTGTCCGGGCACATCGACCTCAGCCGGGACCGCGGCGACCTGCTGCGCCGGGCGCTGCCGGAGCTGGTCCACGTCCGGGCCGACTCGCCCGAGGCCGGTGTACTGCGGTGGCTCATCGGGCAGTTGGCGGCCGAGATGCGGACCCGCGGGGCGGGCGTCGAGTTCGTGTCGGCGCAGCTCGCCCAGCTGATGTTCGTGCAGGTGCTGCGGGTGTGTCTGGCCGAGTCGGACGGGCTGCCGCCCGGCTGGCTGCGCGCCCTCGCCGACGAACGGCTGGCCCCCGCCCTGCGTCTGATGCACGGCGATCCGGCCCACCCCTGGCAGCTGCAGGAGCTGGCTCGGGCGGCGGCGATGTCCCGCACCACGTTCGCCGTACGGTTCAAGGAGGCCGCCGGAGTGCCGCCCCTGACGTATCTGCTGAACTGGCGCATGAACCTGGCCGCCCGGGCCCTCCGCCACGACACCGCCCCGGTCGGCGCCCTCGCCCGGTCCGTCGGCTACACCTCCGAGAGCGCCTTCAGCAACGCCTTCAAGCGCGCGGTCGGGGTGGCACCGAGGCGGTACCGCGAAGAGGCCCTGGCCGGGAACTGAGCCGTTCTTCGAGCCGTACGGTCACCCGGTCGCCCTCGCCTTTTGCGATGGCCTTGCGGAGATCGGCTTTCACGGGCAGTTTGTGGTTGCCGTCCCCGAGAGCCATGAAGGAGCTGCGGAAAGGATGACCGTCGATCGTTCCGCGTACCTTCACCAGGCCCCGGGTGCCGAAGAACGCGACGGACTCGGGCCAGACGAGATAGGTCTAGCCGGCGTCGTTCGGGCTTTTGATCAGTACGGCGGTGAATTCCTCGTTCAATGGGGTGCCGGTGTTCATGATGTCCTCCGCTCGGGGTGGCCTGTCGTACAAGAGACCACCCCGAGCGGGAAAATTCATCGCGGCCACCGGCCCTCAGGCCCCGGCGGGCACCCGGTCGAGAAATCCGAGCACGGAGCGGATACGGCCGTCCGCGTCCAGCGTGATCACGTCGAAACCGGCGACGGGCGCCGACCCGTCGGCTTCGCTCACCAACTCCCAGGAGAAGCGGGCGGTGTCGTGGTGCCCGTCGACCGCCCCGAGGGGACGGAAGGCGAACCCCGGGAACTGTGCATGCGCCCCGGCGATCAGTCCGGCGATCTCCGTGTGGCCGGTGACTGCCGCCAATGGGTCGGTATAAGTACCCTCGACGGACCAGGCGGCGGCCACTGCCTTCGCCAGCGCCTCCGGCCCGCCCGCGTTCCAGGCCTCGAAGTAGCGGGCGACGGCGTTCTCGTATCGGTCGGTGTTCTCGGACATGGTGAATCAGCCTCCATCGAGGTCGTTCGTACTGGCCAGGGCCCGGATTTCGGTGCGTGCCGACCCGGTGGTTCCACCATGCCGGGGGTCGCGCGGAGGGTCGATTACCCCTCGGGTAATGGCGGTCGGAGATCACCACAAAAGGGATCCCGAAGCTTTTCGGCCAGAAGGGGCCGTGAATATGCCAAGAGACTGGCCAAAAAGTCGTGGTGACAGTGTTTCGGGAGTGAACATACTCGTCTGCTAGGGCACCACTTCACGATGCGAATCCGCCATCGTGCGCACCACCTGAGCCACCCGAGCCGCCAGCCAGAGCCGCATGGAAAGCGAGGCCCGACCGGCAATCGAGACACGCGACGGGGGAGTGATCGTGCACGACGAATTCCTGTGCCATGTCACCGCGTACGGCACCTGCGGCGGACAGCGCGTCGGTGTGCCCCTGGGCACCTATCGCGCTCCCACACTGGCACTGGCCCTGTGGTGGTTACGGGACCGCGCGGTGTGGATGGCCGACCGGCTCGACCCGCAGCCGGAGAACCCGCGCTTCCCCAGGGGAGCCCTGGTCCCGGTCTCCGACACGGCGCCCGACGTGCCCAAGGCGTTACGCACCTGGGCCCGCGACGTCGGCCATCAGGAGCAGGTCGCCTACGAGTTGGCGGCCGGCCGGCTGGTGCAGATCGCCGTCAGTGACGAGAGCACCGAGTACGAGCTGCTCGCCGAATCGGTGGACGCCCTCCGTATGCAGCGGACCGTTCCCGCCCTCGTCGTCCCTGTCGCCTGACGTGTGTCGCCCGTTGCGCAACCCTGACCGCTGACCGGGCGCACAAGTGCCCGAATCGGTAGAATTCGCGTCATGTCAGAGCGGTCGATGGTGCCGACGGCGCCCGAACTCCTTCTGGAGACGGAGTCGGGCTCCACGGTCATGACCCCCAGCCGCGACTACCACGTGGGCCGAGACCCGCTGAGCGACATCGTCATCGACGACGCCCGGGTCTCCTGGCACCACGCGGTACTGCGGCCCGACGCCGACCACTGGACGCTGGAGGACGAACACAGCACGAACGGCACCTACACCGACGGCCGCCGCGTCCAGCAATGGGGCGTCGGCCCCGGCAGCGTGATCCGCTTCGGCAGCGCGGCCGACGGCCCGTGCGTCACCCTCGCCCACCGCCCGGCCCCGGCCCCGGAACGTCCCTCGGCCGTGTCCATGCCCGCCTTCACCGGCACCTTCCGGCAGCCGACCACCGTACGGCCGCTGCCCGCCCGCACCGTCCGCATCGGCCGGGCCGCCGACAACGACCTCGTCGTCGACGACCTGATCGTCTCCCGCCGCCATGCCGAACTACGTGCCATGCCGGACGGCACGTACGAGATCGTCGACCTCGGCAGCCACAACGGCACCTACCTCAACGGCCAGCCCGTCGCCCGCGCACCCATGGGCACCGGCGACATCGTCGGCATCGGACACTCCGCGTTCTGTCTCGTCGGCGACCAGCTGCAGGAGTACGTCGACACCGGCGAGGTCTCCCTCGACGTCCAGGACCTCACGGTCGCCGTCGACCGGGGCCGCAAGGTCCTCCTGGACCAGGTGTCGTTCCCGGTCGGCGAGAAATGCCTGCTCGCCGTCGTCGGCCCCAGCGGCGCCGGCAAGTCCACCCTCCTCAACGCGCTCACCGGCCAGCGCCCCGCCGACCGCGGCACCGTCCTCTACGACGGCCGTGACCTCTACCGCGACTACGCCGAACTGCGCCAGCGCATCGGCCTCGTCCCGCAGGACGACATCCTGCACGCCCAGCTGACCGTGCACAGCGCCCTGTCCTACGCGGCCGAACTGCGCTTCCCGCAGGACACGGCAAAGGCCGAACGGCAGGCCCGGGTCGAGGAGGTCGTACGCGAACTGGGCCTCCAGCAGCGGGCCCAGCAGCCCGTGCACAGTCTCTCCGGCGGCCAGCGCAAGCGGGTCAGCGTGGCCCTTGAACTGCTGACCAAGCCCTCGCTGCTCTTTCTCGACGAACCGACCTCGGGCCTCGACCCCGGCATGGACCGCTCGGTGATGCACATGCTGCGCGGCCTCGCCGACGACGGCCGCACCGTCATCGTCGTCACCCACAGCGTTCTCAGTCTCGACGTGTGCGACCGGCTCCTGGTGCTCGCGCCCGGCGGCAGGGTCGCCTACTACGGGCCGCCCGGCGACGCCCTCGCGTTCTTCGGCTTCGAGCACTGGCCGGAGGCCTTCGAGTCCTTCGAACGCGACCAGGACCGGGACTGGGCGGGGGAGTTCAGGGAGTCTCCCTTCCAGCGCCAGTACATCCGCAATTCCACCGCGCAGCCCCATCTGCTCGGCTCCGGCCCGGTCGCCGTGGCGCCGCCGCCCCGGCCCCGCAGCCGCAGCGCACAACTCGGCACGCTGGTACGGCGTTACGCCGCCGCCCTCGCCGCCGACCGGACCTTCCTCGTCATCATGATCGCGCTGCCGTTCGTGATGGGCGCGATGGCCCGCGCTCTCGCCGGGAGCACACTGACGCGGGAGACGGCGATGAACGCGCTGCTCATCCTCTGTGTCGGCGGTGTGCTGACCGGCGCGGCCAACGCCGTGCGCGAACTCGTCAAGGAACGCGCGATCTACCGTCGCGAAAGAGCCGTCGGCCTGTCCAGATCGGCGTACCTGCTCTCCAAGGTCGTCGTACTGGGTGCGATCACCGTGGCACAGGCCGTGGTGCTCACCCTGGTCGGCCTGTTCGGTGTCGACCTCAACGCGCCGCGTGGGAAAGGGGTGTTGATGCCGCCCCTTATCGAAATCACCGTGGCCGTGGCCCTGTTGGCGTTCACGGCGATGATGCTCGGCCTGCTGGTCTCCGCACTGGTACGCAAGGAGGAAGTGACGATGCCGTTGCTCGTACTGCTCGCCATCGTCCAAGTGGTCTTCTGCGGCGCCCTGTTGAAACTGCACGGCGTGCCCGGCCTGGAACAGCTCTCCTGGCTCGTGCCCTCGCGGTGGGCGCTCGGCGGCATGGCCGGCACCATCGGGCTGGCCCGGATCGTGCCCGGCGAACTGACCGGCGATCCGCTGTTCCGGCACTCGGCCGGGGCATGGCTGCTCAACATGGGCATGCTGGTCGTCCTGTCGCTGCTCTTCGGCTTCCTGGTGTCCCGGCTGCTGCGCCGGCACGAACCCGCCGTGATGCGGAAATAGGGACGCCGCGATGACGACCACCCCCGGCTTCCGGCCCACGCACGTCGTCCCCGAGCACGGGATGCCCGCCTGGGAGGCCCCGGACCCCGCCCGCCCCACCGTGCCGCTCGACGCACTGCTCCCCGTGCAACTCCTGGAGCGGCGTGGCGACTGGGCCCACACCCTGTGCTCCAACGGCTGGTCCGCCTGGGTCGACGGCCGCCACCTCATCTCCGTCTCCCAGGACCCGCCCTTCGCCGGCGCCCCACAGGCACGTACCGCCGACCCGCGCCCGCTCCTGGCCCGCGCCGAACAGGCACTCGCCCGCTACCGCAGCGCCGTGGAGGAACTCGCGGGCGGCGGCCTCGACGGCGCGTCCTTCGAGGCCCGCACCAAGGGCCTGCGGATCGGAGTGGTCGTCGACGGCGCCTCCGTCTGGCTCTACGACGCCGACCACGGGCGCTGGGTCTACGGTGACGGCACCCGGCTCAGCACCTACGCCACCGACGACGGGCCCCGTGCCGAACCGGCCGACCCCGGTCATGCCCCCACTCAGGTTGTGAGCCCCGATGGCCCATGACGCGAGCCTCTTCTCCGGGCGGCCCTCCGAGCTGATCGGCCGGCAGATCGCCGGTTACCGCATCGAGGGCGAGATCGGCCGCGGTGGCATGGCGGTCGTCTACCGCGCCCACGACCTGCGCCTGGACCGCACGGTCGCCCTCAAACTGCTCGCCCCGGAACTCGCCCGCAACGACACCTTCCGCAAACGCTTCACGCATGAGTCCCGGGTCGCTGCCGCGATCGACCACCCGCACATCGTGCCCGTCTTCGAGGCGGGCGAGACGGACGGCGTCCTGTACATCGCCATGCGCTACGTCTCCGGCAGCGACCTGCGCCATCTTCTGGACAGGGCGGGCCCGTTGGGGCTTTCGGCGGCCACCCGCATCGTCGGCCAGGTCGCGTCCGCGCTGGACGCCGCCCACGAACACGGGCTGGTCCACCGGGACGTGAAGCCCGGCAACATCCTCGTGGCGCGCGGCACCGACGACGACCATCCCGAGCACGTGTACCTGACCGACTTCGGCCTGACGAAGAAGTCCCTTTCACTGACCGGGTTCACAACGGTCGGGCAGTTCGTCGGCACGCTCGACTACGTGGCTCCCGAGCAGATCTCCGGGCGGCCGGTCGACGGGCGCTGTGACGTGTACGGGCTTGCCTGCGTCGCCTTCGAGACCCTCGCGGGGCGTCCGCCGTTCCGGCGGGACGACGACATGGCGCTGCTGTGGGCGCACCAGTACGACATGCCGCCGGCGGTCACCGAGTCCCGACCTGATCTGCCGGGGCATGTCGACGCCGTGTTCGCGAAGGCGTTGGCGAAGAGTCCGGACGATCGGTACGAGTCGTGTCTGGCGTTCGTCACGGAGTTGCGGGGCGGGGTGTCCGGGCATGCGGCGACCGAGGTGGATGTGGGGGTGGCTGCGGTGCCGGCGTGGGCTGCGCCTGTGTTCAGGGGGCGCTGAGGTCTCGTTGTCGGCTGCTGGCCGGTGGGGGGGGGGCTGGTCGCGCAGTTCCCCGCGCCCCTATCGGGGCGCTGCAGTGCCCGGCGTCAGCGGTATCCGTCTTGCCGACACCCTGCGATGAGAGATCCGCCACCCGGCCACCGTGCGCACCACCGTGTCCTCGTACGTCACCGAACCGCACGAGCCGTCCGTCCGGACCCCCAGGCCCTTCGACCGGACCCGGACCCGTCCCTGGGCCGACGCCTCGATCACCACGTTCGTGACGTGATGTGCGACGGGGTTCGCGGGCCCCAACGCCAAGGACGCGCCCACGAGTTCGGGCAGGCCGGTGACCGTGCCCTGGGCGAAGTCGGTGAGGTCGTACTCGACGTCCGGGGTGAACACCTCGGTCAGACGGTCCAGTTCGCCCTCGTCGACCAAGTGGCCGTGCAGCGCGATCAACTCCGTTATGTCCAGGCGGTCTTCGAGAGTCAACGCCATGTCTGCCCTTTCCTCGGCTGGGCGCACACTCTCACGCCGGGCGCTGCGACTGCTCGGGGATTTCGATCTCGCCGTGTCGGCGTACCGGCTTTGCCAGCAGGGCGCCCAGGAAGCCCGCGATCAACCCCCAGAGAGCCGCCAGCCCCACCGCCGACCACAACTCGGGCTTCAGGAAGAGGTCGCCGGAGAGGCCGCCGCCCACGTCGCCGATGCCGAGGAGGGAGAGGCCGTAGTGGGCGGAGATGCGGCAGACCAGGCAGATCATGAGGACCGCGAGGGCGAAGGCGACCGCCAGGTGGACGGCGTGCTGCCAGGCGCGGGTGCGGGCCGGTGAGCGGACGGCCATCAGGAACGCGGCGGACAGGAGCAGGACCGCGTTCACCGCCAGCAGCCACCACACCCTGCCGTCGTACGCGGCGAGGGAGTTCAGGTTGAGGGTGGAGATGTCCGGGGTGCGCAGGACCTCGTCCAGCAGGTGGGGCATGGGCAGGCCGAAGGGGCCCTGGACCCGGCCGTTCCAGGTGGCGCCCAGTCCGGTCGTGAGGGTGAGCCACACGAGGTTCGGCATGCCGAGCAGGATCAGGGCGAAGGTCTGGGTGACGTTCCCGCGTGTCACCGCGGTGAGCAGGGCGATGACGACGCCGAGCGCGACGTAGGCCAGCAGCAGAGTCACCACGGCGTACGCTGCCGGGCGGACGGCCGCGTGGAAGCGCAGCAACCCGGCGGGCAGCGGTGCACCCGGCGACACCAGGAGGGCCAGCACCAGTACCCCGGCCAGCCACAGCAGACCGAACAGCACCGTCTGCGGTACGTCCGCCTCGAAGCCGACCTCGGGCGAGGCACCGATCAGGTCGCCGATGTCGCCGAGCGTCCCGCTGCCGAGCGAGATCGAGAACTTCTGGCGCGCGCCGAGGGCCAGCCCGATCAGGCCGAGCAGCCACAGTACGGCGATCCGGGCGGCCCAGCCCGCCAGCTCCGCGGCCGACGCGACGGCACGGTGCCGCAGGGGCCGTAGGAACGCGGTCGCGGTCGCCAGGGCGCCGGCCAGGGTCACCGAGAGGGGGATGACCGTCAGGCCCGCTTCTGTGTCGGCGAGCGCGCCCGCGTTTCCGGAGAGCTTCACGGTGCCGCCGACGGCCGTCACCACGGTCGCCGTGACGACCCGGGGGAACGCGCCGTCGGGGAGGTCCGTCGCGCCCGCCGCCCACAGGCCCAGCGCGGCGACCACGCCCATGGTGAGCAGCCCGGCCAGCACCGTGCTCAGGGCCTGGACCCAGCCGTGGCGGGCGACTGCCTGGTCGGAGGGGGTTCGGGGGGTCACGCCTGCCACGCTAAGCAGCGCCGGGGGAGCGCGCCCGCCGGGAGGGCCGTCCGCGTCGGCTTGCGGGCGGACGGGTACCGGAGCACACAATGGGATCGTTGTGGATAAAGCGGGATGGAACACCATGAATGCCGCTGAGAACCGCGTCGGGAAGAAGAACTCGTGAGCGTCGAACCTCCGTCTTCAGGCCGCCCCACCGGACCGCCCTCCGGCCCGCTGTCGGGACCCTCCCAGCCGCCTTCGGGCCCGCCCTCACAGCCCTCGGGCAGCGGTGGCGCCGGGGCGCCGGAACCGCACCGCCCGTGGTGGAAGTCGGCGCCACGCGTCGCGATCCTCACTGCGGTCGTGGTGGCCGCCGTGGTGCTGGGCCTCGTCTTCACCCGCTCCGACGGAGGCTCGACCCACACCGCGAGCAAGGGCGAGGTCTTTCTGCAGGCCGCGGCGAAGACCGGTCCTGACCCGTTCACGGAGTCCACGGCGAGCGAGAGTTCCGCCCCGCCCGTCTCCGCCTCACCCACCGCCTCGGAGCCGGCGAACGTCGTGCGCGGTGTCGACGGCGGCGCACCCGGCCTCTACGGCGGCACCCAGAACGTCGCCACCTGTGACGTGGGGAAGCAGATCAAGGCGCTCCAGGCGAACCCGGCCAAGGAAAAGGCGTTCGCGTCGGTCGTCGGCGTCCAGCCCGCCGGAGTCCCCGCCTATCTGCGCTCCCTCACTCCCGTACAGCTGCGCATGGACACCCGCGTCACCAACCACGGCTACCGCGACGGCGTCGCCACCAGCTACCAGGCCGTCCTCCAGGCAGGCACCGCCGTCCTCGTCGACAGCCACGGCGTGCCCCGCGTCCGCTGCGCCTGCGGCAACCCGCTGTCGCCGCCCGTCGCCCAGCAGACCACTCCGAAGCCGACCGGCGACAGCTGGTCCTCGTACCGGCCGCAGAACGTCGTCGTGGTCACGCCCGCGCCGCAGGTCATCAACATCTTCGTGATCTACGACGCCCACAACGGGCACTGGTTCGGCCGCCACCACGGCGACACGGGCCGGCACGACCACCGGACCCCGCCGCCGCTGAATCCGGCCAGCCCCTCGGTGACCGTGTCCCCGCCGACCTCGCCGTCCTCCGACTCCCCGTCGCCGTGCGCCTCCACGGCCCCCGGCACACCGGGCACGCCCGGTGCGTCCACGAGCCCGTGCCCGCCGACGTCGAGCTCCCCCTCCTCGTCCCCGAGCTCGGAGTCACCGTCCTCCGAGTCGCCGTCGACCGAGTCGTCGGCTTCGTCATCCGCGCCCGAATCGGTCACCTCCAGTGCGACGACGACATCCGCGTCGAACTCCGCGTCGAACTCCGCGTCGGCCTCGGTGCCGAGCTTCAGCGCGCCGGTTTCCCCGGGGACGAGTTCACCGTCACTCTTCTAGGGGGACTGCCCGGCGTGGGGCTGGGTACGAGCACTGGTGCGACAGCAACAGGCCGGCGCCCGCCTTCGAGAGAGACACGCATGATCGACCACCGGGACGGGGTAGTGATACCGACTCGTTTCGACGTGCCCGTGGAACCGCTGAGGCGGGCGGCGCACTACACCGGGGAACCGGGCTGCATCTCCGATGCCCGGCACTTCACGCACCAGTTCCTCGAGCAGCTCAGAACCGAGTGGTGCGCCAGGATCGACGACCGGTCCGAAGGCGAACTGCTGTTGGTGGTGAGCGAGCTGGTCACCAACGCGGACCGGCACAGCAACGGCCCGTACATCCTGGAACTGGAGGGCACCGACGCCTCGGTGACGGTGTCCGTCTGCGACAGCAGTGTCGCCCTGCCCCGGCTCTTCGCCCGTGACCCAGAGCGGATCGGCCGGCACGGCCTGGAGATCGTGCACGCCCTGGCCGCCCGGGTGACCGTCGAACGGGTACCGGTCGGCAAGCGCGTGCGTGCGGTGCTGCGCCTGAGCGGCGAGGACCGCTAAGCGGGTCGGGTGAAGTCCGCTACGGTTCGGCAGCGCCCTGAAGGGGCGCGGGGAACTGCGCGACCAGCTACGACGGCGCTGCGGACGTCCGACGGCGCATCGCGGCACTTCCGGCGGAGCGCTTAGGCCTCAGGCCCGGGTGGCCGTGATCAGTTCGTGGAGGTACCGCTTGGTGACCCGGCCGCCGTGCCGTGTCTCCAGCAGGTTCCGGAGGCAGGCCAGGAGGCCCCGGCGCGAGGGCTCGTCCAGGGCGAGATGGCCCGAGTAGGTGAGCACGACGTCGAGGTACTCGTCGGTCGTGTACGTGATCTCCCGCGCACCGCGCCACACCGTGACGCCCTCGAAATGCTCGGAGCGCTCGAAGTCCCCGGTGTGCGTGGCGGATTCGTCCTCGGTGGGACTGCGGAAGCCGGGTCGGGTGCTCGGATCCCAGCGTTCGTAGCAGCGCTGCATCCGGTCGAAGAACTCCTGGGTGCCGCCCGCCACATGGCGGGTGGTGACGACCGCGAGCTGCCCGCCGGGACGTAGGGCGGCCGCCGCCTTCGCCAGGAACCTCCCGGGATCGAACCAGTGATACGCCGTCGCGGTCACCACCAGGTCGAAGGGCTCGTCCGGCAGTTCCCACCGCTCGAAGTCCGCCACCTCCACGTCCACCCGGGGGAACGCGCTCAGGTTGCGCCGGGCCACCGCCGCCAGGGACGGCCCCAGCTCCACGGCGGTCAGCCGGCAGCCGAACTCGGCCAGCGGGACGGTGAGTTGACCGGTCCCGGGAGCGATCTCCAGCACCCGGCGATCCGGGCCGAGGTCCGACACCCGGGCCAGTTCCGCCACGAGAGGGCGCGGATACCGGGGCCGGGCCCGGTCGTACCGCTCGGCCGCACTGTCGAACGTGTCGCGCAGCACCGTTCCCGCACCCTTCGGATCGGCGATTCCACCCAGGGCAGAATGCTGATCCCTTGCCCTGGCGTCCAGCGCTTTTAGTCTGAGGGGGTGAGCAACCAAGCGCCGAACCAAGCCCGCGTGATCCCCCTGCGCCCGCACGAGCCGGCCCCCCACCTGCCGGAGCCGGCGGTTCCCGCGCCCAAGGAACCCCTGTGGCGCGACCTGGTCGGTGACGTCCTGCGACGTGAACGCCTCGCCCAGGAGCGCACGTTGAAGGATGTGGCCGACACCGCCCGGATCTCCATGCCGTATCTCTCGGAGGTGGAGCGGGGTCGCAAGGAGGCCTCCTCGGAGGTCCTCGCGGCCGCCGCCCACGCCCTCGGTCTCGACCTCGGCGACCTGCTGTCGCTGACCCGGAACGAGTTCACGCAGTACCGCAACAGGCGTCAGGGCAGGGTGAGTTCGCCGTACAACGGGCTGTGCCTGGTCGCCGCCTGACGATTGTCGGTCAGACCGCGACGAGGCGTCGGCTGACCACCTCGTCGGCGAGGCCGTACGCCACGGCCTCCGGCGCGGTGAACACCTTGTCGCGGTCCATGTCGGCGCGCAGTGTCGCGATGTCGTGGTGCGTGTGCCGCGACAGCACCTCCTCGACCTGGGAGCGGATCCGCACCATCTCCTTCGCCTGGAGCGCGAGATCGGAGACCATGCCGCGCTGCCCGCCGCTCGCCGGCTGGCCGAGCAGCACGCGCGCGTGCTCCAGCACGAACCGGCGTCCGGGGTCGCCGCCCGCGAGCAGCACGGCCGCCGTGGAGGCGGCCTGGCCGACGCAGAACGTCGAGATCGGGGCCTGCACGTACGTCATCGTGTCGTAGATCGCCATGAGCGAAGTGAACGAGCCGCCGGGGGAGTTGATGTAGATCGCGATCTCACTCTCCGGGGACGACGACTCCAGATGGAGGAGCTGCGCGATGACGACATTGGCGACGCCGTCGTCGATCTCGGTGCCGAGGAAAATGATCCGCTCGGCCAGCAGCCGGCTGAACACGTCGTAGGAGCGCTCGCCCTGCGGGGTCCGCTCGACGACGTTCGGAATCGTGTACGAACCCATGTCAGAGCCCCATCCGTCGCTTGGAGGCGGCCGGGCGGACGTCGGCCAGGGAGGCGACGACCCGGTCCACCATGCCGTACTCCTTGGCCTGTTCGGCCGTGAACCAGCGGTCGCGGTCGCCGTCGCGGGAGACGGTCTCCTCGCTCTGGCCGGTGTGCCGGGCGGTGAGGCGTTCGATGGTCCGCTTCGTGTGCTCCAGGTTCTCCGCCTGGATCTCGATGTCGGCGGTGGTGCCGCCGATGCCCGCCGAGGGCTGGTGCATCATGACCCGCGCGTGGGGGAGGGCATAGCGCTTGCCGGGTGCGCCGACGGTCAGCAGGAACTGGCCCATGCTCGCCGCGAAGCCCATCACCAGCGTGGAGACGTCGTTCGGGATCAGCTGCATCGTGTCGTAGATCGCGAGGCCCGCCGTCACCGAACCGCCGGGGCTGTTGACGTACAGGCTGATGTCCGTGCGCGGGTCCTCCGCGGACAGGATCAGGAGCTGGGCGCAGACCCGGTTCGCGGAGACCTCGTCGACCTGGGTGCCCAGGAGGACGATCCGCTGGGCGAGGAGCTGCGCGGCCAGATGGTCGTCGAAGCGGGAGGGCGGGGTGTCGCCCTCCTCGGCGCGCGGCATGAGGGCCGGCGCGAAGCCGGCCGTGAGTGAAGACATCGGCACTCCTTGTCGAGGCTCTGTGGTGTCTCCACTGTCGGTCGGTAGGCGTCCGAACTGCGGGTTTCTAGGCTCGTAGCAGATTCGCCGTGGGCAGAGACGTCATCCGGTCGCCCCTTCCGCTCACTCGGCACCCTTCTCGCGCAGCTGTCGGAAGAAGGCCCGTACGTCCTCGGCCAGCAGGTCCGGCTCCTCCATGGCGGCGAAGTGGCCGCCCCGGTCGAGTTTGGTCCAGCGGACGATGTTCTCGGTCCGTTCGGCCTTGTGCCGGAGCGGGATCTGGATCTCGGCGGGGAAGACCGCGAGCGCGGTCGGCGTGGTGGACGGGAGGGTGGGGGCGGCGGCCCGGGCACCGGTGGCGTGGGCCCGCTCGTAGTAGATCCGGGCGGCCGAACCGGCGGTTCCCGTCAGCCAGTACAGCATGACGTCGGTGAGCAGCCGGTCCCGGTCCACGGCCTCCTCGGGCAGTTCCTGCGAGTCGGTCCACTCCCTGAACTTCTCGACGATCCAGGCGAGTTGACCGACCGGCGAGTCCGTGAGGGCGTACGCCAGGGTCTGCGGGCGGGTGGCGTGGAGGACGGCGTACCCCGTGCCCTCGCGCGACCACTCGACCCAGCGGCGCCAGGACTCCAGGGCGTCCGCCCGCTCCTCGGGGCCGAGCGCGTCCAGCTCCTCGGGGGTGGGCTCGGTGAGGGCCTGCGCACCCGGCAGCAGGTTGAGGTGGACGCCGATGACCCGGTCGGGGTGGGCACGGCCCAGCTCGCGGGAGATTGCCGCGCCCCAGTCGCCGCCCTGCGCGCCGAACCGCTCGTAGCCGAGGCGGCGCATCAGCTCGGCCCAGACGTCGGCGATGCGGCCCGCCTCCCAGCCGGTGTCGGCAGGGGGCCCGGAGAGGCCGAAGCCCGGGATGCCGGGCACGACCACGTGGAAGGCGTCGGCCGGGTCGCCGCCGTGGGCCGCAGGATCGGTCAACAGGCCCACGATGTCGACGAATTCGACGATCGAGCCCGGCCAGCCGTGCGTGATGATCAGCGGGGTGGCGTCCGGCTGCGGGGAGCGGATGTGCGCGAAGTGGACGTTCGACCCGTCGATGGTGGTCGTGAACTGCGGCCACGCGTTCAGCTCGGCCTCGGCCGACCGCCAGTCGTACTCGTGCCGCCAGTAGCGCACCAGCTCCCGCAGGTAATCGGCCGGCACGCCGTACGCCCAGCCGGTGCCGGGCAGCTCGTCGGGCCAGCGGGTGCGGTCGAGGCGGGCGTACAGGTCGTCGAGGTCGGCCTGGGGGATGTCGATGCGGAACGGGCGGATGCTGTCTGCCTGCGAGGACGTCATGGAGTCCGAGCCTAGTTCCGGGCGGCGGATCGGCCACCTGAATTGTCCGGCGCCCCGACCGATGAGTTTCGCGTAGGGCTCCGGTCGATACAGATGACCGTGTTCGATGCCCCAGGAGCCCATGGAGGAACGCATGACCACCGACGGATTCACCACGTGTCTCTGGTTCGACGGCCAGGCCGAGGAAGCCGCCCACCTCTACGTGTCGATCTTCAAGAACTCGAGCATCGGCCGCATCAGCCACTACGGCGAGGGCGCCCCGCAGCCGGCGGGCTCGGTGCTCACCGTCGAGTTCACGGCCTTCGGCCAGAAGTTCGTCGCGCTGAACGGCGGCCCGATGTTCAAGTTCACCGAGGCGGTCTCCTTCCAGATCCCCTGCGAGAACCAGGAGGACATCGACTACTACTGGGCCAAGCTCACCGAGGGCGGCGGCGAGCCCGGGCCCTGCGGCTGGCTCAAGGACAAGTACGGTCTGTCCTGGCAGGTCGTCCCCACCCGGCTGATCGACATGATCACCGACCCGGACCCCGCGAAGGTCGCCCGTGCGACGGAGTCCTTCATGGCGATGAGCAAGTTCGACCTCGCCGCCCTGGAGAAGGCCTTCGCGGGGGAGTGACCCGGCTATGCAGGCTGCGCCAGCGCCGCCACCTCGGCGGCGCCCAGCGCCCTGCCGTAGACCCGGAAGTCGTCGACCGAGCCCTTCAGGTACGGGTCGGCGTACTGCGACCGGCCTACGTATCCGGCCCGGACGTGGTTGCCGAAGCGGCGCGGCTCCACGGTGACGGCGGTGTTCCGGCCGGCTTCCGCGCCGTCCACATACAGGACGGCGGTCCCGTCGCCGTAGGCCACCGCCACATGAACCCAGCGGTCCGTAGGCAGCGGCTCGGCGTCGATGCGCTGCTCGGCGCCCGCCCCGCCCGCGGTGATCGCGTACCGCAGGGTGCCGTCACCGCTGAGCGGGGTCAGGAACATGTTGGCGGTGACGCCGGTGCCGAGGTCGAAAATCCGGCTCCAGGTGCCCGGCCGACCGTCCAGCCGGACCCATGCGGCGAGCGAGTACGCCGATGCACCCGCCAACAGGTCCTCGGCGAGCGCGACATGACCGTCGACGCCGTCGAGGGCCACCGCGCCACCGAGCCGGCCGTCCGCCGACCACGCGGCTCCGCCGACCAGTTGGGCCGTACGGCCGTTGCCCGTCGCGTCGGCCGCTGCCGTGCCCGAGGTCTCGTCGAAGCGGTGCCAGGCGGCGAACTCCGGGGGCGGGGGCGGGGGTTCGCCGGTCAGCCAGTACACCGAGTAGTGCTGGTGGTGGACACGGGCGATCGGCAGCAGGGTCACGTCCGTGTCGTCCGCGCGGGCGGTGAAACGCAGCGGGTCGGAGGACTCCTGCCTTACGGAGTCGACGTCCAGGCGTGACAGCCAGGGATCGGCCCGGTCGCCGAACGCTCCGGCCAGCACCACCGGACCGTGCAGCACGGCCTGCACATCGGGGTCGTCGGGGGTCGGCTCCACGACCGTACGCATCGGCAGGGACACCTCGACCCTGTCGCCTGCGCGCCAGGTCCGCTGCAGGGTGAGCCAGGTGCCGGGCTTCGGACGGTCGGGCAGGGCACGGCCGTTGAGGGCGACGCGGGCGCCGGAGGCCCAGGACGGGATGCGGACGCGCAGCAGGTGTGCGGACCGGCCGGCGGTGACCGTCAGCGTGGTGGTGGAGCCGTCGGGGAAGCCGGTGGTCTGCCGCCAGGTGATGCCCCGCTCGCGCCAGACGACCTGGGACGGCACGAACAGGTTGACCAGCAGACCGCGGTCGTCGTGCGTGTAGATCGTGTCGGCGAACTTGGCCTGTGTCTCCATGCCGGTGCCGTGGTCGCAGGAGAAGTTGTCGTAGTCCGTGGAGTACACGTTCGGATCCGCGCCCATGAAGGACGGCTGGCGCTTGAACGACCCCGGCGCCAGGCCGGTGTAGTAGATGTTGAAGCCGTGCTCGGAGTCCGGGTCCTGCTCGCCCAACAGCTGGTTGAACAGGGCCCGTTCGTAGAAGTCGAGCAGGTCGACGCGGTCCGGGGTGTGGAAGTGCAGCAGCCGGGTCAGTTTCAGCATGTTGTAGCTGTTGCAGTTCTCGCAGGTGTTGTCCGACAACTGCCCTGCCACCACGTCCGGTTCGTGGAAGGCCTCGCCGTTGCTGTTGCCGCCGATGACGTACGAGTGGTGGCCGGTGACGATCTCCCAGAAGTTCGCGGCGATCGTCCGGAACCGCTCGGGCAGCCCCTCCTCCCACAGCCGCAGGGCGCCGACCATCTTCGGGATCTGCGTGTTGGCGTGCAGCCCGGCGAGCCGGTCCTCGCCCTGGGCCAGCGGATCGAAGACCCTGGCGTGCGTGAAGCGTTCGGCGACATCGAGCCAGGTGGCGTTGCCGGTGAGGGCGTGCAGATCGGCGAGCACGTCGTTCATCCCGCCGAACTCGGTCTCCAGCACCCGCTGCATCCGCTCGTACGACAGTCCCGCGGTGCGCGCGTCGACCCAGCGCGCCTGCCGGAGCACCACGTCGAGGGCCTGCTCGTTCCCGGTCAGCCGGTACTGCTCGACCAGTCCCGCCATGATCTTGTGGATCGTGTAGTACGGCGCCCACACCCCGGTCCCGGCCTCCAGCCGGTCGAAGAAGCTCTCCGGGAACGCGGACAGATAGCCGGTGCGGAAACCCGCGGTGGGCGAGGCCGCCTGACACTTCGCCAGCTCGGCGACCAGAGTCCGGCCCTTGTCGCGCAGGTCGGTGTCACCGGTGTTGGCGTACGCGAGCGCGAGTCCGGAGAGCAGATGGCCGGTGGAGTGGCCGCGCAGTTCCACGTCGGGCCCCTCCCAGCCGCCGCAGGGCTGGGCGGTGCTGGGCAGGCGGACGTTGGTACGGAAGGTGTGCAGCAACCGGTCGAGGTCGACGAAGCGCAGATAGGCCGAGTTGCGGCGCTGGTTGTCCCGGAAGGGGCTGTCCAGCAGGGTCACGGCGGTGAGCGGGAAGGGGCGGACCGCGGTGGGTTCGGCGGCGGCGCGGTCGGTGGCGGCGTGCGCCGTGCCGTCCGTGCCGGTGAGGGTGAAGGCGGCCGAGGTGGCACCTGCGGCCGCGAGCAACTGACGTCTGCCCAGGGGTGGGGTCATCACCAATGTCCTTCGCATGTCGAGGAGTTGGGAGTCGGGGCGGCGGTGTCCCTCCACCGCTCCACTCCGGTTCGAAATCCCGGATGTCGTGCGACATGCTGTGCGCTGGACACGCTAGGCGCCCGCTGTGTGATGTCAACAGGGCGTGGAGGGACGGTAGTTGATGGTGGGGACGGCAAGGGGGCCGGGTGTCAGGTGTCGCTGTTCAGTAGCAGTGCGTGCAACTCGGCTGCTCGCCAGGCCAGTTGCTCCGCCTGCTCGGCCCTGGCGCGGGTGCGCGGCCGGGGGAGCGTGATGTCGAGGACCGTACGGATCCGGCCGGGGCGGGGCGTGAGCACCACCACCCGGTCGGCCAGCATGACCGCCTCGTCGACGGAGTGGGTGACGAGGACGACGGTGGACGGATGCTCGCGGTGCGTGCGCTGCAACTCGGCGCACAACTCGTCCCGGGTGAGCGCGTCGAGCGCGGAGAACGGCTCGTCCATCAGCAGTACCCGAGGGCGCTGCATCAACGACCGGCACAGCGCCACCCGCTGCTGCATTCCGCCGGACAGCTCGTGCGGCAGGCGCCGCTGGAAGCCGTCGAGCCCCATCGCCTCGATCAGCCCCAGCGCCCGCTTCCGTGAGCCGTCGCGCCGGTCGCCCGAGATCTCCGCAGGCAGCAGCACATTGTCGAGCACCGACCGCCACGGCAGCAGGGCCGGCCGCTGGAAGAGGACGGCGCAGTCGCCGCGCGGCCCGGTGACGGCACGGCCGCCCATGAGGACCTCGCCCCGGGTCGGCACCGCCAGCCCGGCGATCAGCCGCAGCAGCGTCGACTTCCCGCAGCCGGAACGCCCGACGACCGCCACGAACTCGCCGTCACCGGCCTCCAGATCGATGCCCTGAAGCGCTTCGACACGGCCGCGCCGATGTGCGAACTCCTTGGACACACCCCGTAGTTCGATCACGCGTCGACTCCCGTCGGCCGCCGTGCGCGGAATACCGAAAATCGCTCTGCTGGATTGTGACATGCACGCGTACGATTTGCCGGATCGCGACCCCGGCGATAACCCCCCACCGACTTCCGCCGTCCCCCCCCACCCATTCCCGCTCAGGGGAGGTCGCATGATCCGTTCACACCGTACGGCGACGGTTTTCTGTGCGGTGGCCACAGTGCTGGCCGCCGCTGCCTGTGGCTCCAACTCGCCCTCCAAGAGCACGAGTTCGGCCAAGGATCAGCTCACGTATGTCACCGCATTCGGTGCGGCGGGACGGGACGCCTTCGCGTGGGTGGCCGAGCAGAAGGGCTATTTCCGGCAGGCCGGAATCGATGTGAAGATCGAACTCGGAAAGGCCGCAGGAGAGAACCTCAAGGCCCTCGCCTCAGGAAAGGCCCAGTTCACCAGCCTCGACCTGACGGGCGCGATGATTTCCGCCGGAGCCAAGAACTCCACGGCCTATCGCGACTTCCGAGCCGTGCTCGCCATCCACCAGCGCACCCTTGTCTCCATCATGGCGATGCAGGGCTCGGGCATCAGCACCCCGAAAGACCTCACGGGCAAAAAGATCGCCGCCGCCGCCAATTCCGTGAACCAGCTGCTGTTCCCCGGCTATGCCAAGCTGGCCGGCATCGACACGGCCGGAATCCGCTGGATCGCCGTCCAGCCCGTCCAGTTGGGCCCGGCCCTCGCGAGCGGAAAGGCCGACGCGCTCAGCACGTTCCTGATCGGCCGCCCCACCATCGAGAAGGCCACCGTGCAGGCCAGGTCCAAGCACGTCGTCGTGTTCCCCTACAGCACCTATCTGCCCGACCTGTTCGGCAACGCGACGGTCACCACGGCCTCCATCGCCGCGAAGCAGCCGGACCTGGTCAAGCGCTTCCGCACCGCGCTGCTCAAGGGACTGAAGTACACGATCCAACACCCCGACGAGGCCGGGAAGTTGCTGCACGCCAAGCACCCGGAGACGGACGCCGCGGCGGCCACCCAGGAGATCAAGCTGATGACGCCGGCCGTGACGGCCGAGGGCACCGCGAACATCGGCGTGATCACCGAGGCGCGGATGCAGGGCGCCCTCACCAGCCTGGAGAAGGCCGGTGTCATCCAACCTGGGATGACACCGCAGGACGTCGTCGACTTCGCCGCCATGAAGTCGAGTTGACGGCCGTGGAGACCCCGCTCTCGTACGTCTTCGACAACGACCATCCCGAGGCCGCCGACCGGCACGGCCAACTCCCTGCCATCCTGGACGATTTCACGGCCGCGCGACTCTCCACCCTCGGTGACCTGACCGGCCTGCGCTGTCTGGAGACCGGCGCCGGGGGCGGCAGCATCGCCGACTGGCTCACCCGCGCGACCGGACCGACGGGACGAGTGCTGGCCACCGACGTCAACACCCGCCATCTGCCCGCGAGTCCGCCGTATGACGTGCTGGTGCACGACCTGGAGAAGGACCCGGTGCCGGACGGGCCCTGGGACGTGATCCACGCCCGGCTGGTGCTGCTCCACCTGCCCGGGCGGGAGGCCGTGCTCCGGAGGCTCGCGGCTGCCCTCGCCCCCGGTGGCGCGCTGGTGCTGGAGGACTTCGAGACGACCTTCCGCAAGCTGGTCCTCGCGGCCCCCACTCCGCGGGCCGCACAACTGGTCGACCTCTACCACGAGTTGCTGGTCGAACGCGTCCTGCCCGCCCACGGCAACGACCCCACCTGGGCCGGACGGGTGCCCGCCGCCATGCTGGAGGCGGGCCTGACCGACGTGGACACCGTGATCCACTCCCGCTCCTGGCCGGGCGGCACCGCGGGCGCGCTGCTGATCGCCGCGAACATCGCGCAGGCACGCGAGGACTTCCTCGCGGCCGGCATGACGGAGGCCCAACTCGCCGAACTGGACCGGCTGGTCACCGACCCCAGGCTGCTGGTGCGCGGCCACTTCACCTACTCGACCATCGGCCGCAGGCCCTCGGCGTGAAACGCGTTCCGGCAGCACGGGCCTTCGGCCTGAGGCGCGCCCTGGCGGCGCGGGCCTCCGGCGCGAAACGGGTTGTGGGGCAGGCCCCTGGTGCGGGACGCGTTCCGGCAGCGCAACCCCCCGGTGCGGGACGCGTCCTGCGAGCGCAGATCCCCGGCGCGAGGCGCCTCCTGTCGGCGGGTCCGCCGATCCTCGCGGCCTTGTGCGCGCTCGCCGGCTGGTGGCTGGTGACCGTCGTCTTCGACATCCGGCCGTTCCTGCTGCCCGCACCCCCCGACGTCGTCGACGCCTTCGGCCGACTGCCCGGTTACCTGCTCCGCCAGACCTGGCAGACGTTCACCGAGACGGCCGTCGGCTTCGGCCTGGCCGTCGGCGCGGGACTCGTGACCGCCGTACTGCTCACCGCGTCCCGGGGCGTGGAGCGCGCCGTCATGCCGTTGCTGGTCGCCGTCAACGCCGTACCGAAGATCGCGGTGGCACCGCTCCTCGTGGTCTGGCTCGGCTTCGGCACGGCCCCGAAGGTGTTCATGGTGGCCCTGCTCGCCTGGTTCCCGGTGGTCGTCTCGACCATGGCCGGGCTGACCTCGGTCCCGCTGGAGCTGACCGAGCTGGCCCGCTCCCTCACCGCGTCCCGCTGGCAGACCTACCGCAAGCTCCGTATCCCCTGGGCCCTGCCCCAGGTCTTCACCGGTCTGCGCCTCGGTGTGACCCTGGCCGTCGTCGGCGCGGTCGTCGGCGAGTTCGCGGGCGGCGACCAGGGCCTCGGCTACGTCATCGTGGCGTCCGGCGGCAACGCGGACACACCCCTCGCATTCGCGGCGATGGCCCTGCTCAGCACCATGAGCGTGCTGCTCTTCTACGCCGTCGTCCTCGCGGAGCGGGCACTGCTGCCCTGGGCCCGCGAGATCACCGGCTGAGCGACCTCCGCGCGACGCCTCCCGGTAACCAGTGCGTTTCGGACGTTAACTTTCGGGCCCGAAGGGTTGGCGGAAAACCATCCCCTCGTTATCGTTCACGCACTTCACTCAATCGTTCGACTGAACGAATAGTTGAACGAATAGCGACAAGGACGGTCGGTACATGTCCGACATCCACCACCCGGGCCGCCGCTCGGTGCTCACCGCGGGCCTCGCCTCGGCGGCGGCACTCGGCGGGTCCTGGCTGCTGACCGGCTGTGCCGGGGCGGAGGCCGCCCCCGTCCTGCCGGCCGCCGCCGCGAAGGGCGCCCCCGACCGCGGCGGCACCCTGCGCATCGCCCGGCCGCCCGCCTCCGACGCCGAGACCCTCGACCCCGCCAGCTCACTGTCCGCGTACGAATACCTGGGCGCCCTCTACAACCGGCTCGTCCGCATCGGCACGAACGGCGAGCTCGCCCCCGACCTCGCCGAGTCCTGGGAACCCGACGCCAAGGCCCGCACCTGGACCTTCCGCCTCCGCAAGGGCGTCGCCTTCCACAACGGCCGCGCCTTCACCTCCGCCGACGCCGCCTACACACTCCGCCACATCCTCGACAAGGCGACGGCGTCCCCGCAGGCCGCGGTCCTCGCCCCGCTCATCGACCCGGCGAAGCTGGGCACGCCCGACGCCCACACCCTCGTCGTCCCCCTCAAGACCCCGAACGCCGAGTTCCCCAGCCTGCTGACGCACTACAACTGCTACGTCGTCCCCGACGGCAGCGCGAAGTCCATCGGCCGCACCGGCATCGGCACCGGCCCCTTCAAGCTGGAGTCGTTCGCCCCGGCGGGCCCCGGCCGCGTCACCGCGTACACGGACCACTGGGCGGGCCGCCCCGTCCTCGACGCGATCGCCTTCTACTCGGTCGCCGACATGTCGGCCCGCTCGAACGCCTTGCTGGCAGGGCAGGTGGACCTGCTCTCCCAGACCAACCTCGACTTCGCGACCGCCCGCGTGGTCGCCGCCTCGGACCGCGCCACCATCGCCCGCGTGAAGAACGCCCAGTGGTACGTCCTCCCGATGCTCACCACCGAGAAGCCCTTCACCGACATCCGCGTCCGCCAGGCGATGAAGCTCGCCTACGACCCCGAGCACGTCGTGCAGGTCGCCCTCCAGGGCGCGGGCACGGCGGGCTGGGACAACCCGGTGCCGCCCAGCGACCCGGCCCACATCTCCGCACACCCCAAGCACGACCCGGAGCGGGCGAAGTACCTGCTCAAGCGGGCGGGCCACGAGGGCCTGGCGATGGACCTCTACACCTCCTCCTACGACCCGTTGTTCACGCCGATGGCCCTCGCCTACCAGGACTCCGCGAAGCGGGCCGGCATCCGCATCAAGGTCAAGACGGCCTCCGCGGACTCCTACTACACGCAGATCTGGATGAAGAAGCCGCTGATGGCGACCTACTGGTTCACGGGCCGCCCCGTCGACCAGCTCTTCACCCAGATCTTCCGCAGCGGCTCCTCCTACAACGAGACCGCCTGGTCCGACAAGGGCTTCGACGTGGTCCTCGACCGGGCCCGCGCCGAGCTCGACGACACCAAACGGCGCGAACTGTACGGCGAGGCACAGACGTTGGTGATCGAGAAGGGCGGGGCCATGACCCCGATGTTCGCCGACCGGCTCGTCGGCATCTCCCGCAAGGTACGCGGATACGCCGAGCACGGCTTCGAGTTCGACTACCTGGGCATCGGCCTGAAGGGAGCCTGACCATGCTCTCCTTCATGACCCGCCGTATCGCGGCGGCAGTCGGCACCCTCTTCCTCTCCTCGGTCCTCGTCTTCCTCGCCGTCCAGGCCCTTCCCGGCGACGTCGCGACGCAGATCCTCGGCAAGGACGCGACCCCGGACGCGGTGGCCGCCCTGCACACCAGGCTCAAGCTCGACCAGCCCGCCTGGGAGCGGTACTTCGACTGGGTGCGCGGCGCCCTGCACGGCGACTTCGGCACCTCCCTCGTCTCCGGCAAGGCCGTGGGCAGCGAGGTGAGCACCTACCTCGCCAACTCCGCCCTGATCGCCCTCGTCACGGTCCTCTTCGCGGTCACCGGCTCGATCGTCCTCGGCATCCTCGCGGGCCTGTACCGCGACCGCTGGCCCGACCACCTCATCTCCACGGTCAGCCTCGTCGGCATGAGCGTCCCCGAGTTCGTCGTCGCGACCGTCCTCGTCCTGTGCTTCTCGGTCGCACTCCCGTGGTTCCCGGCGGTCGTCCTCTACGGCCCCGACGCCACGGTCGGCCAACTCCTGCCCGCCGTATGGCTTCCGGCCCTCGCGCTCGCCGTGGTGATGGCCGCGTACATCGTCCGCATGGCCCGCACCTCGGTCATCGACGTGATGGCCACCGAGTACGTCACCACCGCCCGCCTCAAGGGCCTCTCAACCTGGCGGGTCGTCACCCGGCACGCCCTGCCCAGCGCCCTGCTGCCCACCCTGCACGTCATCGCGCTCAACGTGGCCTGGCTGGTCGGCGGGGTAGCGGTCGTGGAGAACGTCTTCAACTACCCGGGCATCGGCAAGCTGATGCTCTCCTCGGTGCAGAACCGCGACCTGCCCACCATCCAGGCCATCGCCCTGATCAGCGCGGTCGTCTACGTCGTCTGCAACCTCGCGGCCGACCTGGCCACCATGGCCCTCAACCCCAGGCTCCGCACCCGAGGGAGGACCCGATGACCACGCTCGACACCGTCCCGCCGACCACCGTCCGCGGCGCCCGCACCGTCCGCGCCTGGCGCACCCTGACCAGTTCCCGAACGGCGCTCATCGGCCTCGCGATCGTCGCCGTACACGTCCTGATCGCCCTGCTGGCACCCCTCCTCACCTCCTACGACCCCATCGCCAACGACGCCGGCCGCGCCCTGCTCGGCTCCAGTTGGAGCCACTGGGCCGGTACCGACCAGTACGGCCGCGACGTCCTCGCCCGCGTCCTCCACGGCGGCCGGTACGCCCTGGGCGTCTCCATCGCCGCCACCCTGCTGACCGTCGCCCTCGGTACGGTCATCGGCTGCGCGGCCGCACTGCGCGGCGGCTGGTTCGACGACGTACTGGGCCGGGTCCTGGACGCGATCCTGTCCATACCCGCCGTCCTGGCCCTGCTCGTCGTCGTGACCGCCCTCGGCACCGGCCCCGCGGTCATCGTCCTCGCCGTCGCGGTCGTCTACGTCCCGCAGGTCGTCCGCGTCGTCCGTGGCGCCACCCTCGCGGTGGTCCCCACCGACTACGTGACCGCGGCCCGCTCCCGAGGCGAGAGCACCTGGTCGATTCTGCGCCGCGAGATCCTGCCGAACATCACGGACGTGGTGTGCGTGGAGTTCGCGATGCGGGCCTCCTGGGTCGTACTGCTGATCTCCTCGCTGTCCTTCCTCGGCTTCGGCGCCGACCCGCCGACTCCCGACTGGGGACTGATGGTCGCCGAGAACCGCACCGCCATCACCGTCGTCCCCATGGCGACCATCGCGCCCATCATCGCCCTGGCCACGCTCGTGGTCGGGCTCAACCTCGCGGCCGACGGCCTGTCCAAGGCGTGGGGCGTCGACCGGATCAGGGAGGGCTCCTGATGACCCCGATCGTTTCCGTCAACTCCCTGTCCGTGGCCTACCGTTCGGGCGGCCGGGACGTGCCCGTGGTGCACGAGGTGTCGCTGGACGTCGCCGAGGGGCAGACCCACGCTCTCGTCGGCGAGTCCGGCAGTGGCAAGTCGACCGTCGCCGCGACCCTGCTCGGCCATCTGCGCCACGGGTCGCGGATCACCGGCGGGTCGGTCCAGGTGTCCGGCGCCGACGTATTCGCCCTGCCCGCACGGGAGTTGCGGCGGCTGCGTGGCGGCACGGTCGCGATGGTCGGCCAGAACGCCGGCCATGCCCTCACGCCCTCCATGCGCATCGGACGCCAGATCGCGGAGGCCGGCGGCGAGGTCCCCGTCGTGGAACTGCTCGAACAGGTCCGGCTGCCGAACCCCGCCGACCTGGCCCGGCGCTATCCGCACGAACTCTCCGGCGGCCAGCAGCAGCGCGTCGCCATCGCCATGGCCATCGCGGCCCGCCCCAAGGTCCTGGTCCTCGACGAACCGACGACCGGCCTGGACGTCGTCACCCAGCGCAGCGTCCTCGACCTGATCTCCGCCCTGAGCGACGAACTCGGCCTGGCCGCCGTGCTGGTGAGTCACGACCTCGGCGTCGTCGCCCACATGGCCGACGAGGTGACCGTCCTGTGCTCGGGCCGGGTGGTCGAATCGGCACCCACGCGACAGCTCTTCGCCCAGCCTCAAGACCCGTACACCCGCCGCCTGTTGGCGAGCGTTCCGCGCCTCGACGACACAGGGCTCGCCGTCGTCGGCGAGACGGGGGAGCGTGAGGTCAGGCCGAAGGCCGAGGTGCCCGCCGACGCTCCCGTGGCCGTCTCCGCGCAGGACATCACCATCGACTACGGCAGCACGCGCGCCGTGCGCGGCGTCTCCTTCGACGTCCGGCGCGGCGAAGTCCTCGCCCTCGTCGGCGAGTCGGGCAGCGGCAAGTCCACCCTCGCGTGGACCCTGGCCGGACTGCGCACCCCGTCCGGCGGCACGATGCGCCACGCGGACGGCGACCTCGCCCGCCCCGCTCAGCAACGACCCCTGTCCCTGCGGCGCCGCGTGCAACTCGTCTTCCAGAACGCGGACACCTCGCTCAACCCCCGCCGCTCCGTCGGCGACGCGGTCCGCCACCCGCTGCGCTTCTTCGGCACGGCGACCGACCGCACGGAGGTGGCCGAGCGGGCCCGACAGCTCATCGCCGACGTACGCCTCGATCCGGCCCTGGCCGACCGCCTTCCCGCGCAGCTCTCCGGAGGTCAGCGTCAACGCATCGGTATCGCAAGGGCGTTGGCGGGTGAGCCCGACGTCCTGATCGCCGACGAGATCACCACCGCCCTGGACGTCTCCGTCCAGGCCGACGTGCTCCGCCTCCTCGACGACCTCCGGCGCGAACGCGATCTTGCCTGCCTGTTCATCAGCCATGACCTGGCCGTCGTACGAGGCATCGCGGACCGGGTCGTCGTACTGCGCCACGGAGTCGTCGTGGAAGAGGGGCCGACGGAGGCCGTCTTCGCCGACCCCCGGCACCCCTACACCCGCCAGCTCATGGCCGCCGCCCTCGAACCCGACCCCGACGCCCAGCCCTACGTGGACGACACCGCCGACTGGGCCGACGCGGCGGACGGCGACGACATCTGGACCGACCACGGCGCCGACGGCCACCGCGTCCGACGCTGGCGCCCCCTCATCGCCCCCGTGGCGGAAGGAGTTTCGTGAAGTACCGCGAGCAGTTCGAGCGCCAGGTCGTCCGCGAGGACGTCTGGATCCCCACCCGGGACGGAAGGACCCGGCTGCACGCCCGCATCTGGCGGCCCGATGACGCCGAGTCGGAACCGGTACCCGCGCTGCTCGAATACCTCCCGTACCGCAAGAGCGACTGGACCGCGCCCCGCGACGCCCAGCGCCACCCGTGGTACGCGGGCCACGGCTACGCCTCCGTCCGCGTGGACATCCGTGGGCACGGTGACAGCGAGGGCCTGCCCGGTGACGAGTACGACGCGCAGGAACTCGCGGACGGTGTGGACGTCGTCAACTGGCTTGCCGCGCAGCCCTGGTGCACCGGCAAGGTCGGCATGTTCGGCATCTCCTGGGGCGGCTTCAACTCGCTCCAGATCGCCGCCCTCGTGCCCGAACCGCTCAAGGCGATCGTCACGGTCTGCTCCACGGACGACCGCTACGACAACGACGTCCACTACACGGGCGGCGCGGTCCTCGGGATCGACATGCTCGCCTGGGCCGGCACGATGCTCGCCTTCGCCGCCCGCCCGCCGGACCCGGCGAGCGTCGGCGCCGATCGCTGGCTGCCGATGTGGCGCGAGCGCCTCGAGGTCCTCGAACCCTTCCTGCACACCTGGCTCGACCACCAACAGCGCGACGACTACTGGAGGCACGGCAGCGTCTGCGAGGACTACACCGCGATCGGCGCGGCCGTCCTCGCGGTCGGCGGCTGGAACGACCCGTACCGGGACACCGTGCTGCGGCTCGTCGAGCACCTGCCCGGCGACCGCGTCCGGGGCATCGTCGGCCCTTGGTCGCACCAGTACCCCGACCGCGGTCTGCCGCCAGGACCCGCGATCGGCTTTCTTCAGGAGACCCTGCGCTGGTGGGACCAGCACCTCAAGGGCATCGACACGGGCGTGATGGGGGAGCCCCTGCTCCGGGCCTGGATCACCGACCCGGTCCCGCCGTCGACGTCGTACGACGTACTGCCCGGCCGTTGGGTCGGTGACGTCAAGTGGCCGAGCCCGAAGGTCGGTTGGGACTCAAGGCCGCTCGGCGCAGGCGTTGAGCCCATCCTCGTGCGGTCTCCGCAGCACACCGGCCTCGACGCCGGGCGCTTCTTCCCCTTCGGCAACGCGAGCGACCTGCCGCCGGACCAGCGCGAGGAGGACGGCCGTTCGGTCTGCTTCGACTCCGAGCCGCTCACCGAACGCGTCGAGATCCTCGGCCGACCGCGCGTCCGCCTCCGCCTCGACAGCGCCGTCTCGCGCGCCCATGTCGTCGCCCGCCTCTGCGATGTCGCCCCGGACGGCTCGTCCACGCTCGTCACCCGTGGCGTGCTCAACCTGCTGAGCAGGTACGGCCGGGACCGGGCCGTCGAGTGGACACCGGGGACGTACGAGGACGTCGAGTTCGAGCTGACCGGCATCGGCTACGCGATCCCGCCCGGCCACCGGATCCGGGTCGCCGTCTCCGACACCTACTGGCCGTGGGTGTGGCCGCACGGCGAGCGCGGCGAGCTGCGGGTGGTACCGGCCGAGAGCGTCCTACAACTGCCCGTGCGTGAAAGGGGACCGGAGCCGCCGATCCGCTTCGAGGAGCCCGAGCAGGCGGTCCCGCTCGACGTGACCTACGACCGGCCCGCCGGGCCGACGCCCGAGCGTCTGGTCACGCACGATGTCGCCAAGGGGGAGTGGACGCTGGAGGTCGACCCCAACTACGGGGGCTCGCGGACGTATCCGGACGGGCTGCGCTACGAGGAGAGCGCGCGCGAGACGTACCGCATCCGGAGTGAGGACCCGCTGTCCGCGCGAGCCGTCTCGGAGTGGCGCATCCGGTTGCGGCGCGGGGACGGCTACGACGCTGAGATCATGGCGCGGACGGAGCTGCGTGCCACGGCCGCGGACTTCGTCATGGACAGTCGCGTCGAAGCACGGGCGAACGGAGAGACAGTGGCCAAGCGCGCATGGCACCGCACCACCCCGAGGACGTCGGGATGACGGCCGCCAAGCAGCCCCAGCCGGCCGCGAAGTCCCCCCGCCGTGCCGTCGCCGCCGCCGACCGTACCCGGCAGCCCACCGAGGTGCGCCGGCGGCTCATCGTCGAGGCGGCCGTCCCGCTGATAGCGGAACGCGGCTACGCCTCGGTCGGCGTTCGGGACGTGGCAGCGGCGGCGGGTGTCTCCGTCGGTACCGTCACGTACCACTTCAGCAGTGTGCAGGAGATCCTCTCCGAGGCGATGGTGCTCCACATCGAGCGCTACTACGCCGAGTTGAACGAGGCCGCCGAGCAGGCGGCGAGCGGGGCGGAGGCACTGCGGCTGCTGGTCGACGCACTGTTCACCGAGGACACCGACCGGCACTGGCGGATGTGGTTCGACTACTGGAACGCGGGCGAGCAGGGCACCGACGAGGCCTTCTCCAGCGGTCAGGCCCGGCGGTACGAGAGCTGGCACCAGCAGATCCGCGCCCTGGCCGAACGGGGCGTCGCCGACGGCGAGTTCCGCTCCGACGACCTCGACGGCTTCACGGTCCGCTTCGCCGCCCTCGCCGACGGCCTTGCCCTGCAACGGCTGCGCCAGGCACCCCCGTTGAGCACCGAGGACGCCCGCCGACACCTCAACCGGCTGATCGAGACCGAGCTCGGTCGCCGATCACCCGGGTGATCTCCCGGGCCATGCGCAGGATGCCGGGGGAGGGGACCGGACACGGCCTGGGCGTCGAGGTCGTCGGCGCCAGGCAGAAGTGCAGGTAGTCGTCGTCCCGGTGCAGGGCCGTACGGCCGTTGCCCGGCTGGGTGCAGTAGTCGGGGTGGGCGCGCTCGTAGGCGGTGCACGGGAGGTACTGGGTCCAGGTGTAGCGGGCGCCGGCCGCGCTCACGGTCCGGCCGGCGTCGGCGACGATGTCACCCGTGGACCCGGCCGACGTCCGGTAGAGCGCGTTCACCGCCCGGACGCGCTCGGGGGTGATCGGGTCGGGCCCCTGCAACACCCAGACGATCGTGGGCCGTTGAGAGCCTCCGGCGGTCGCGATCTGGGTGGTGAGCTTCCTGATGTCGGCCGCGTACCGCTTCAGATACGTCCGCCGGTCGGCGTCGTAGGTGATCCCGTCCATGCAGGGCGTGTAGCCCCACGCGTTGCCCCAGAACTGCAGCACCACGAAGTCCGGGTGCAGCGCGCGCACCAGCGCCGCCGCCTTGTCGCCGTCCGGCACCAGCGAACGCGCCCCGGTGCCCTCCAGGTAGTCGCAGAGCGTGGTCCCCGAGTACGGGGCACTCGTGTACGTCGCGTCCAGCGTGCCGCGGAGCTCCCGCCCGAGCACCCGCCGGCTCTCCATCGCGAGGGAGTCCCCGAGATAGAGCACACCGGGCGCCGACTCCACCGGGGCGATGGGGACTTGGCGATGTGTGGTGGTCGGCACCGAAGGAGTCGGCGGGGCGACCTCGGGTCCGGACGCCGGGTCCGTGCAGGCGCCGATCAGCACTCCGGCCAGCAGCACACCCACGATCCACGGCTTCCGCATACGGCGACTCCTGCCCCGGGCACCGGAAAACGGCTCTCCAGGCAAGCACAGCCAGGGTGACGGGGGAAGACGCCCGGCTACTGCAGGCGCGCCAGCAGGTCGAGCAGATCGGTCAGCGGGAGCGGCTTGGCGAGATGCGCGTCGAAGCCCGCCGTCCGGGACAGCGAGCGGTCGGTGCCCCGGCTGAAGCCGGAGACCGCGATCAGCCGCGGCCGGTCACCGTGCGGCCGGGCCCGTACCGTACGGGCCACCGTGTAGCCGTCGGTGTCGGGCAGGCCCAGGTCGCACAGCACCACGTCGAAGACGTCGGACTCGGTCGCGTCGAGCGCGTCGGCGCCGGTGTGCACGGCGGTGACGTGGTGGCCCTGGCGTTCCAGGAGCGTGCGGTAGGTCGCGGCGAGGTCGGTGTTGTCCTCCACGATCAGGATGGCCAGTTGGCGCCGGGCACGGGGTGGCGCGGTCGGGCGTACCGGTTCGGGGGCCGCCTCGTCGGCGCGGGGCAGCAGGACCGTGAACGTCGCACCTCTGCCGGGCCCCTCGCTGTGCGCGCCGATCCGTCCGCCGTGCAGTTCGACCATTGTCCGTGCGACCGCGAGGCCCAGGCCAAGACCCTCCGGGGTGTTGGGGCCCGCCGGTGCCGCCCGCATGAACACCCCGAACAGGTCCTCGGCCTGGGCGGGTTCAAAACCTATGCCGTCGTCCCGCACGACGAGCCGGACCTGTTCGTCCTCAACCGTGAGCCGGACCTCCGTACACCCGCCGGGCGGGGTGTACTTGAGGGAGTTGGACAGCAGGTTCGTCAGCACCTGCGCGAGCCGCAGCCGGTCCCCGTCGACCACGACGGGCGTGTCCGGCAGGGTGAGCAGGAGGGTGCGCTCGTCGTGTCCGAACAGGCCTCGGATGTCGGCGCACGCGCCCTCGACCACGGACCGTACGTCGACCCGCTCGGGCACCAGTTCAAGGCGCCCGGTCAACGCCCTTGTCCCGTCGAGCAGATCGTTGCTCATCCGCACCAGCGTGCCCAACTGCCGTTCCAGGACGGCCAGTGCGGGAAGACCGCCGTCCGGCAGGTCCAGGGCGAGCAGTTCGACGGCCGCGCAGGCCGCGGCGAGCGGGTTGCGCAGCTCGTGCGAGAGCGTGGCGATGAACCGGTCCTTGGCGCGCTGTTCCTCCCTCAACTGCCGTCCGGCCGCGTCCAGTTCGGCATTCGCGCGGCTCAGCTGCTCGTTGACCTCGCGGATCTCCCGGGCCCGGACGAACAGGTCGATCTCCATGCCCTCGGCCCGCATCTGCGCATCGGCGGCGGCCCGCTCCTGCTCCCGGCCGACCCGGCGCAGATGCACGAAGTCCGTGACGTCCTCCACCCGGTGGATGATGTGCGTGACCCTTCCTTCGGCGCCCAGGACGGGGGAGTTGACGGGACTCCAGTACCGCTCGGCGAAACCGCCCGCCTCGCCGGTCGGGATGTCGTAGCGCTGCAGGGCCATCGTGTCCTTGCGGCCTGTCGCCACCACCGACTCCAGGGAGCGGCGCAGATTGGCGACGCCGTCCGCCGAGGGGTCGTCCGGGTTGTCGGGGAAGACGTCGAAGATCCGCTGTCCGACGATCGTGCGCTCCGTTCGGGTGGCGGTGAGGTACGCGCGGTTGACTTCGACGATGGTGAAGTCGGGGCTGAGAATCAGCAGCGGGGAGAGCGAGGAGTCGAAGAGCAGCCGGAAGTCCGGGGCGGCGAGGGGCGGCATGACGGCTCCCAGAGGTCTCGGGGGTCTCGTGGTCTCAGGGGTCCAGGTGGTAGCCGTAACCGCGGACGGTGGTGATCCGGGGCGCGGGCACGGGGAGTGCCGCGAGCTTGCCGCGCAGGCGGTACACGTGCTCGATCACGGTCGCGGGCTGCTGCCAGGACGCGCCCCAGATCCGGTCGAGGACCTGCTCGGTGGAGAACACCCGGCCGGGCGCCTCGCCGAGCATCTCCAGCAGGGCGTACTCCTTGGGGCGCAGGGTGAGGAAGACGCCGTCGGCGGACGCCCGACGTGCCGCCGTGTCGATCCGCAGCGAGCCGACCTGGATCACCGCCGGGGTCTCCGGCGGCTGTGACCTGCGCAGCACCGCCCGGATCCGGGCCACCAACTCCCGCTGTGAGAACGGCTTGACGAGGTAGTCGTCGGCGCCGATCTCCAGACCCGCCACCCGGTCGGCCTCCGCGCCCCGCCCGGTGACGATGATGACCGGGAGCCGGCTGGTCGAACGGAGCGCCCGCAGCAGTTCCAGGCCGCTGCCGTCCGGGAGGCCCAGGTCGAGCACGGCGAGGTCGACGCGGCTCTCGTGGAGGACGGACTTGCCGGCGCGGGCGTGCATGGCCCAGGTGACGGTGAATCCCTCGTGCTCAAGGTAGGAACGGCACATCAGTGCGAAATCGGGTTCGTCCTCGATCAGTGCCAGGTGCGGACGCATCCCGCATCACCCGGCCCGACCTCGGCCCGCTCGTTGTGTCGCTGATGAGCGGGCGTTGATGTCCCGACCATGTGGCGAAGGTAGAACAGTAGGCACCCACGGTTCAAGGGGGAGCCGCTCGGGGGGAGTTCCGGCGCGGGCTCGTGCGGTGCGGGGATGTCGAAGCCGCCCCACGGACCCGCGCCGGATCGCGCGCCCGCGCGCGTAAGGCACGGAACGGGGACGGACCACCTTGCACGAGAACAGCCTGGAGCCGGTGACCGCGGCGGCCTGGCCGGCGCCCGGCGGCCATGCCCTGCTGGGCGCCAGGGACGGCCTGCTCGTCGTCGACCTGCACGGCGACATCGATCTGGCGACCGCCACCCCGCTGCGCGAGTGGCTGGACTCGGTCGTGGCCCTCCGTGCACCCGCCTATGTCGTCGATCTGCGCCGTACGACGTTCATCGACTCCACCGGACTCAACCTGGTGCTGCGTTTCCGCCGCCGGGTGCGGGAGTACGAGGCGGGCTTCGCCGTGGTGTGCGCCCCGCGCACCGTGCGCCTGTTGCGGGCGCACGGCACGCTTGACCTGCTCGATCCGGCGCCGGGTCTCCCGGAGGCGGCCTCCAGGATCGCCGGCCGCTGAGACTCAGACCCGGTCGGCCGCGATCAGCAGATACTGGAAGCTGCCGTTGCGGTAGGCGCTCAGGAAGGTGTCCTCGATCCCCGTGACCAGATGGTCCGCCTGCCTGCGCAGCGCCCAGTAGGGGATCGTGTCCTCGGTGAGGTCCTGGACGTGGACGGGCGCCAGCCGGTTGCGGGCCATCGCGCGGAAGTACTCCGACCTGGGGTGGATGTCGCAGATGTAGTGGGCGTTGATCAGGGACATCTCGCGCGAGGCCCGGCCGTAGGTGTCGTTGTAGCAGCCGGTGATCACAACATAGCGTCCGCCGCGGCGCAGTAGCCGGGCGTGCTCGGCGAACAGCAGGTCCGACTCGACGTACATCGTGGACTCGTTGTTCCAGGACGCGGCGAACCCGCCCGCCGGGAAGCCGGTGTCGGTCGAGCATGTTGCGGTGGTGGTAGCGCACCTTGCCGTCGATGCCCCGGACACGGGCCTGCGCGTTGGCGAACTCGGCCTGCTTGGCGGAGATGGTGACCCCGTCGGCCCGGCAGCCGTAGCGCAGATGCGTCACCACACTGCCCCCGCCGCGTCCGCAGCCGGCGTCGAACACCCGGTTGTCCGGGGTGAGTCGGCCCAGGTGGGAGGCGAGCAACTCGGCCTGGGCGTGCTCCAGCCGGTGCAGTTCGGCGGTGAGCCGTTCCCGGCGCCGGACGGGTTCGGGGTCCTCCAGCACGGACTCGTCGGCCCCGCCGATTCCGTAGTGGTGGTGGTACAGGTCGTCGATCTGTCCGAGGGCGAGGTTGACCGGGTTCTCTTCGGCGTTCCAGTAGTCCGCGACACGGCTCTGGTACGTGGACTGGGTCGGCACCGGTGCTGCCGTGGTGCCGGCGTCGGTGGTGGTCAACGGTGACTCCTGGCGTGGTGTGTCTGACGGGAAGTCAGGGACCGGACTCTTACCAGTAGTTGGGCAGGTGGTAGCGGTGGGTGTTGGTCGCGTGCCACTCGTGGTTGCCGGGCACCCAGGCGGCCAGGCCCTCGGTGTAGCGCGCGACGGGGGGCGAGGTGGCGGACAGCGCGGCGGACTCCTCGTCGAAGGCATCCATGATCCGGTTGTGGATCTCGACGGACTCCAGATAGGCGGCCTTCAGCCCGCACCGCTCGTTGGCGGCGACGACCTGAGGGAGGTTGAGGTGGTCCGGGTCGCCGGCCAGCTCCTTGGTGAAGGAGTACAGGTCGTTGACGATGGTGGTGGCGTTGCAGGCCAGGGCCGTGACCCGCTGGATCTCCGGCCGGGCGTAGACCTGCTCGGGCAGTTCGTAGCCGTCGACCGCGTCCACGATCGACAGACAGGGCCGGAAGTTGTCGAACTGCCACATCACCAGGTACTCCCACACCCGCGGCATGTACCGGATCTCGGCCCACGCGGCCTCGGCGAGGTAACCGAGGTGCAGCCGGGCCGGGTCGTGCACGATCCGGTCGGTCTGGCTGGGGGTGGCGAGCAGGGCGTAGTCCTTGAGCGCGAAGTGGTACGAGCGCAGCGGGCCGTCGGTCTGCATGCCCTGGCGCCACTCCGCCTCCAGCTCGGGCGTGCCGTGGTACGGGTCCAGCGCCGACTGGGCCATGATCAGCCGGCCGCCGAGCCCGCGGTGCGCACCGCCCTTGCCCTCGTCCTCCTCGCAGTAGCAGGTGTCGACGATGTTCTCGGCGAGCAGCAGCTTGCCCGCGGCGGTCAGCCGTTCCAGGTCGGCCGCCCCCGGGTGCTGGAGCACCACGGCCCGGCCGAGCTGGAACCCGGCGAAGTCCCCGTCCCACGCGGCCGGGAACAGATCGAGACCGCGCGCCCAGTTCTCCAGTCCGCGGTCGAGCTCGGCGGCCTTCTCCGGGTCGGCGGGCACCGCCGGACGGTGGGTGAGACCGGGGATCGCACCGGTGCGACGGGCCCGCAGGGTGCCCGCCAGATTCGGCGGACCGGGCGGCGAAAGGGAGGTGGTCGTGGGCTTCTCCAGGCCGTCACTCGGCGGTCCGGCCGATCTGGACGTTCTCCAGGATTCCCGCCGCGTCGGGGACCAGGACGGCCATCGAGTAGTGCGCGGTGACGAGGTAGCGGATGATCGCGGCCGAGTCGATGCCCATGAACCGGACGTTCAGACCGGGCTGGTACTCCTCGGGGATACCGGTCTGGAACAGGCCGACGACACCCTGGTCGGCCTCCCCGGTGCGCAGCGCGATGATGCTGGTGGTGTGCTGCGGGGAGATCGGGATCTTGCTGCACGGGAAGAACGACACCCCGCGCCAGGCGGGGATCTCGTGCCCGTCGACGCTCGCCGTACCCGGCACCAGACCGCGCCGGTTGCACTGCCGGAAGAAGGCCGCGATCGCTTTGGGGTGGGCGAGGAACAGCTTGGTCTTGCGTCGCATGGTGAGCAGTTCGTCGAGGTCGTCCGGGGCCGGCGGACCGGTGAAGGTGCTGATGCGCTGGGTGTGGTCGACGCTGTGCAGCAGCCCGAACTCCCGGTTGTTGACCAGCTCCCACTCCTGCCGCTCGCGGATCTCCGCGGTGGTGAGCCGCAGTTGCTGCCGGGTCTGGTCCATCGGGTCGTTGTAGAGGTCGGCGACCCTGGTGTGCACGCGCAGCACGGTCTGCGTGAGGGACAACTCGTACTCGCGCGGGGCGAGTTCGTAGTCGACGAAGCCACCGGGCAGCGTCACCTTCGCCCACATGGCCGGCCTGTACCGGCACATCGGCCTCGCCCTTGCGGTTACCGGCAGCCGCTGCCGCTCGGCGTACGCCTCCAGATGGACGGCCAACGACGGTATGCGGTCGGTGAATTCGGATACGACGTCCCAGGGCAGGACGAGCAGCACTCCCGCGGTCTCGGCCCGCACGGAACTCAGCCACAGCGGGTCGGACTGCCCGATGGCCGCGTCCCCCATCTGGTCGCCGTCGGTGACGACTCCGAGGATTTCCTCCTCGTCGTAGGGTCCTGCGGCGTAGCGGGTGAAGCGGCCGTGGGCGACCAGGCAGGCCTCGGTGACGGGCTGCCCGGCCTCGAACAGGACCTGGCCCGGCCGCACTTCGCGGACCCGGAACCGGGTGGCGATCTCCTTCAGGACCTCCGTGTCGGAGTACCCGCGCAGCACGGGCAGTTCGGTGAGCGTCTCGGGGATGACCTTGACGTCGTCGGCGCCGTTCTGCTCGAACCGCACCCGGCCGCGGCCGACGCTGACCTGGAGCAGCCGGTTGACCCGGTAGGCGCCGCCCCTGACGTCCACCCAGGGCAGCATCTTCAGCAGCCAGCGCGAGGTGATGGCCTGCATCTGCGGTTCGGACTTGGTGGTCGTGACGAGTTGACGGGCCGCGACGGTACTGAGGCTGGTGAGCTGTCCGTTGCCGGGTGGTTCGGGGACGGAGTCGTCGGTGGCTGGTCCGTCGACGCTTTCCGGTGTGGACACATTCCCTCCCGGGAGGTGAACAGGGGTGAGCGCGTCGTCGGTTTACAAGCCAAACAGTCCTGCCCGGGACCGGTAACCGCGCGAATGGGGCGGCTTCACGTCCCGGAGGTCGTAAACCCGCCGATGGAGTCCGGGACGGCCAGGGACCTTGAACCTGCCCCGGCGCGCGGGGCGCGTGTCCGCCCTGCCCGTGCGAAACCCCCTGCCCGTGCGAAACCCCCTGTGCTCACTGCCCGCTGAGGTCGTTCACCAGCACCGCGGCCCCGTCGAAACGGCAGGCCTTCAGATCCGCCAGTGCGTCCCCGGCCCGCGACAGCGGATATGTGTGGGTGGTGGCGTGTACGCCGTACCGGGCCGCCAGGGACAGGAACTCCCGTGCGTCGGCACGGGTGTTGGAGGTGACGCTGCGCAACTCCCGTTCGTAGAAGAGCTCGTCCTCGTAGTGCAGTGGCGGTGTGTCGCTGAGGTGGATGCCCGCGACCGCGAGGACGCCGCCCCGGTCGAGGGCCCGCAGCGCCACCGGGACGAGGTCGCCGACCGGAGCGAACAGGATCGCGCTGTCCAACGGCTCCGGCGGCGCCTCGTAGGCGTCCCGCGCCGAGGCCGCCCCCAGCTCCAGCGCGAGCCGCTGTGCCGCCCTGCCCCGGGTCAGTACGTGCACGGTCGCCCCCTCGGCCAGCGCCACCTGCGCGCAGAGGTGGGCGCTGCCGCCGAAGCCGTAGAGACCGAGCCGTCCGCCGGGCGGCAGTGACGCGCGGCGCAGGGCGCGGAAGCCGATGATGCCCGCGCACAGCAGCGGTGCCAGGGCCACGTCGTCGAGGCCGGCGGGCAGGCGATGGGCGAACGCCGCCGGTACGGTCGTGTACTCGGCGTAGCCGCCGTCGGCGTCCCAGCCGGTGTACTCGGACCGGGGGCACAGGTTCTCCGCCCCGCGCAGGCAGTACACGCAGTCGCCGTCGGTCCGGCGCAACCACGCCACCCCCACCCGGTCACCGACCGCGAACCCGCGCACCGCCGCCCCGAGCCCGGCCACCGCACCCACGACCTCGTGCCCCGGAGTCACCCCCGGGCGACGCACCGGCAGATCGCCCTCGGTGACATGCAGATCGGTACGGCACACCCCGCACGCCCGCACATGCACCAGCAGTTCGTCGTCACCCGGCACCGGAACCGGCTTCTCCACGAACCGGAGGGAGCCCTTCTCGACCGGCCCCGGCTCGCCCACCGCCCACGCGCGCATCGTCGTCGTATCCGCCATGAGTCCAGTGTGTAACGGACCCCGTCGTTCGGCGCGCGCCCCGCTCCCCGGGTGACTAGCGTGAGAATCCGGACAACCCGACCAAGACACCCCGACCTACCGGAGAGGGCCGTAGCCATGGCCGTACAACCTGAGGGAACCCCCTGTTGGGCCGACGCGATGTTCGGCGACGTCGAGGGAGCCAAGAGTTTCTACGGCGAAGTTCTCGGCTGGACCTTCGGCGAGTCGTCGTCGGAGTACGGCAACTACACGCAGGCCTACGTCGACGGAAAGGCAGTGGCGGCCGTCGTACCGCCGATGTCCGGCCAGGAGGGACAGTCGCAGTGGTGCCTCTACCTCGCCTCACCGGACGCGGCGGCGACCGCGGCGAAGATCCGGGAGAACGGCGGCGAGGTGCTGATGGAGCCGATGCAGGTCGGCGAGTTCGGCACGATGTGCCTGGCCCGTGAGCCCAGCGGCGCCGTGTTCGGTGTCTGGCAGGGCGGCACCCACGAGGGCTTCGAGGCGTCGGGTGTACCCGGGGCCTACGCCTGGGCCGAGGTCTTCACCCGCGAGCCCGCGAAAGCGGACGGATTCTTCCCGGCGGTCTTCCCGTACTCGGCGAAGAGCATGGACGACGCCGGCGTCGACTACCGCGTCTACAACGTCGGCGAGAACGCGGTCATCGGACGGATGCGGATGGGTGACGAGTTCCCGCCCGAGATCCCGTCGTACGTCAACGTGTACTTCGCCGTGGACAACTGCGACGACGCCGTCGCCAAGGCCACGAAGCTCGGCGGGATCCTCCGCTTCGGCCCCATGGACAGCCCCTTCGGGCGGTTCGCGGCCCTCAGCGACCCGCAGGGTGCATCCTTCACGGTGATCGACATGACCACGACCCAGGGAGAGATGCCGCAGATGACGGACGTCTGACCGGGCGGGGGCGTTCGTCAGCGGCCGTCGGCCGTCCACCAGGCGGGGGCGCAGGCCACGGCCGCGTCGACCAAGTCGTCCTTGGTGACCGTCGGGTCCTTGAGCCATGCCCTGATGGCGCCCGCGAAGCCGTGGGCCAGGAACTGCGCGACGATTCGTTGACCGGCCTCGGGAAGTCCCGGGCGGTCGCCGTCGGCCATGAAGGACAGCATGTAGTCGCCGAAGTGGCGAACGAGCGCGTCGTACACACCGCTGTCCGCCGGATCCGTGAGGGCGTGCCGGTAGACCGGCAGATACCGCTCGACGTGGTGGGCGACCTCGGCGGTGGCCAGCCGGAGCAGTTCGGCGGCCGAGTGCCCACCCTGTGCGCGGGCCTCGGCCTCACGGCGGTGGCCGCGCTCCAGATCGGCCTGGAGCACCTGGATGAGCAGGTCCAGCGGGGAGCTGTAGCGGTTGCAGAACGTGGCGCGGGTGACCCCTGCCCGGTCGGCCAGTTCCGCCACGGAGATCCGGGAGACGGACCGCTGCGCGGCGAGGTCCACGACGGGCACCGCGATCCCACCCCAGGAGGCCGCCGACCGGCTGGCCGTCCGCGAACTGGTCGACGCCTACGCGCACTGCGCCGACCGACGGGACGCCAAGGGACAGACGGCCCTGTTCACCGAGGACACCCGCTTCCTGGTGTTCATGGACGCCACCGCGGCGGAGCCGACACAGGAGCTGCACGGCCGCGAGTCGCTGGCCCCGGTCTTCGGCAACCTCAACGTCTACCGGGCCACCACGCACTTCAACGGCCAGAGCACGATCACCCTGGACGGGGACCGGGCGAGCGGTGAGAGCTACTGCCTGGCCCACCATGTCTCGGTCGACGAGTCCGGGCAGCGCACGCTCATGATCGCGTCCATCCGCTGCCTCGACGAGTTCACCAAGCTGGACGGCGACTGGTACTTCGCCGAGCGCCGGCTGATGGTCGACTGGACCGAGACCCGTCCCTCGACGCCCTGACACCCGTGCGCGGTCACACCGCCTGTTCCCCTTCGTGGGCCATGCGGTGCGCCACCGCCAGTCCCCAGGGCACGCCGAGCGCGACGACGAGGCCCAGAAGCAGGGGAGCCGGACGCAGGGCGCCCAGGGCCACCCACACGACGGCCATGGCGACGCAGGGCCGGGCCGGCGGCCGGTAGAGGCCGATGTCCTCGTTCCAGACGCGCAGGGACGCGGCGAGCACCATCGTCGCGCAGAGCACGACGGCCGTGCCCCCGCAGAGCCCCCAGGCCGTGGCGGCCGGGGTCCGGCCGTCGTGGGCGTGCTCGACCAGGCCCACCATCGCGGCGCCCATGGCGGCCACCGCGGCCGTGAGCGGCAGGTGGATCATCATCCATTGCAGTGCGCTCGCCCGCGTGGGCCGCGGCAGCCGGTGTCCGGCGAAGTCGAAGTACGTCCACCAGCCGCCGGAGCCGACCACGACGGCGGCCAGCCCGACGGCGAGGGTGAGCGCGCCGGTCGGCTCGTGGGACAGTCCGTCGACCACGCCGGTCACGTTCTCGCCGAGCACGATGATGATGAGCAGCCCGAACCGCTCGGCGAGCGCGTCGGTCACGCTGAACCCGACCACCCGTTCCGGAATGGCCCTGCCGAGCACGAACACGAACCCCAGCAGATAGACGACGGCCAGCACACCCCACGTCGGCACCCGGGCATCCGCGGGCAGCGCGGCACCCGCCGCCAGGACGACCGAACAGAGCGCCGTTCCCGTCACGAACAGCACGCTGGGGCGCCGGAATTCGGGAGTGTCGCCGCGTGAGGCCGGCAGCCACAGCAGCGCCAGGACCGCGAACAGCACCCCCGCGTCCACGGCGAACGCGGCACCGCGTGCGTCGCCCGCCTCCGGGATGAACGCGCCCAGCGGCACGAGCACCAGGATCTGCAGCAGGAACACGCTCCGGCCGCGGGCGTCCTCGTGCCCGTGCAGTTCGTGGTGCAGGCTGCCGTTGAGCCAGGCGATCCACACCAGTGCGAACACCGCGGCGAACAGGCCGAGGCCGTGCCGGTCGAGCTCCCCGGCCAGATGATGGGCGGCCTGGGCGACGAGGACGACCACGACGAGGTCGTAGAAGAGTTCGAGCGGCCCGACCACCCGCTCGCGCGGCTGTTCCCCGTGGGGGCGCGGCGGCAGCCACAACAGGTGGCGCAGCCGGGCCCACTGCTCGTGTCGCGAGGTCGTGCGCGCGGCGTAGAGGGCCGGGCGGTCCGATTCCCGGACGGGGCGTGCGGCAGGGGCGCGGGGCGGCCGACGGCATCGGTGCCGGGCGTCCCGCCGGATCGGGGCGGCGCGGAGCATGTGGCACAGCCATGGCATGATCGGGCGCATGCGTGAACGTGTGGTGGCCGCCTGTGACGGGGCTTCGAAGGGAAATCCGGGGCCCGCGGCCTGGGCCTGGGTCGTGTCGGAGGACGAGGAGAGCCCGGCCCGCTGGGAGGCTGGACCGCTCGGCAGGGCCACCAACAACGTCGCCGAACTCACCGCGCTGGAGCGCCTGTTGACGGCGACCGCACCGGACGTACCGCTGGAGATCCGGATGGACTCGCAGTACGCCATGAAGGCGGTCACCACCTGGCTGCCCGGCTGGAAGCGCAACGGCTGGAAGACGTCCGGCGGCAAGCCGGTCGCCAACCAGGAACTGGTCGTCCGCATCGACGAACTGCTCGACGGCCGCTCGGTCGAGTTCCGCTACGTCCCCGCCCACCAGGTCGACGGCGATCCGCTGAACGACTTCGCCGACCGCGCCGCCAGTCAGGCTGCCGTCGTGCAGGAGCCCGCGGGCAGCGACCTCGGCTCCCCGGAGCCGCCGCCCTCGCCCGACACTCCGAAGAAGTCCGCCCGCCCGGCGGGTGCCAAGTCGGCCCGGAAGGGCGCGAGTTCGTCCCGCACCATCAAGGCGAAGTTCCCCGGCCGCTGCCTGTGCGGACGCTCCTACGCGGCGGGCGAGCCCATCAGCAAGAACGCCCAGGGCTGGGGCCATCCGGAGTGCCGTACCGAGAAAGTGGACTAGACAATTACGGCCCCTCCGCTTTAACGGTCGTGCGCCGCCCGGGAATTCGGCAGCGCAAAGGTCGGACTCATTGGCCGGACCGGTCTCGGCGCATATGGCCGCGCCGAGACCGTCCGAGGTCGCGATTACGCGATTGTCATATGCCGCGACGCGTTCATATCTCCAAACTCGCCTCAAGGCGCTTGAGGTTGTGCCTCGCCAGTGCCAGATTGCTGCGCTCCCGGTCCAGCGCGAGATACAGGAAGAGCGAGCCGCGCGCGCTCGCCAGCGGCCTGATCAGGTGGTACTGCTTCCCGAGAGTGATCAGGATGTCCTCGATCCTGTCATCCACGTTGATGGACTTCAGCGTGCGCTGCTTCGCCCGCACGACCTCGGTGTTCCCCGCCCCCGCGACCTCCAGGTCCAGATGCGGCCCGCCGCCCAACGCCCCCAGCGTCATGCCGCTCTCGTAGTCGACGAGGGACACCCCCAGGGCCCCGTCGATAGTCATCGCTTCCTTGAGTGTCGCCTCAATGTTCACGTGGTGCCTCGTTCCCCTCACGACCCGGCGAGACGCTGGATCTCGCCATGAAAACGGTCTCAATGTGAACCATGCGGGTTACAGACAACACCATCTTTGGTCGGAGTTGCGATAGTTGGCAAATAAAGTAGTCTGCTCGCCAGAGTGACTGAAGGGGGGGGCCTTTGCCATCGCTCGACGCAGCACTGGGCCGTGCCCTGACCGCGCCCGGTATCAGCGGAGCCATGCTGCTCGATGCCGTCACCGGCCTCTCCTATGCGGAGTCGGGTGATGTGAGCGGCAGTCAGGATTCCTGCGAAATAGCGGAGATCGCCCGCACCCGCCTCAACCGGGCCGGTGCGTCGGGGGAGTTGGAGAGCGTCGTCGTGACCACCTCCACCCGCCATCTCGTGACGCTCCAACTCGCGCGGCGGGGCGACCCCTTGCTGCTGTGCGCGACCGTCGACCGTGAGCGCACCAACCTCACCTGGGCGCTGCGCGAACTGCACCGGCACGCCGACGAGTTGCTGGCATGACGCAGTCCGGCACCGGGGAACCGCTCGCCGACTCCCGCAACGTTCCCGCGCTGTTGTCGGTCCTCCGGGACCGGGCGCGCTCCTGCACCGTGCACGTAACCGGCACCCCGGGCGGCTCGATCCATGTGCGCGACGGACTGGTGGTGGCCATGGAGACGCCCGGCGCCCCGGGCATCGAGGGCCTGCTGCTCAGATCGGGCCGGATCGGTGAGGAGGCGTGGTCGGCGGTCCGAGCCTGCGACACCACCCACGAACACCTCGCCGACGAACTCGTGGCGCGCGGGCTCGTCGGCGCCGGCGAACTCGAAGTCATCAGCCTGGGCGCCCTGTTCGACGCCGCCTTCGCGCTGTCCCTCGCCGTGCCCGACTCCTGGGAGGTGGCCGATCCCGTTCCGGCGCTCCACCGCAACGTCGGCGTCACCCCCGAGCGACTCCTCGGCGAGGTGGCCCGGCGGGTCAACCTCCTTGCCAGGGAGCCCGGTTCGGTCGCAGCCCTCGCCCGCACCCGCGTCCGGTCGGTGTCCGCCGCGGGCCTCCCCGGCACCGCCGCCGGGCTTCCCGTCCGGCACCAGGAGGTCCTGGCCCACGCGGACGGCCGCGGCACGGCGAGAGACATCGCCTTCGCCCTCGGCAGAGGTCTCTTCGCCGTCATGATGGACCTGCGACACCTGCTGGACCGCGGACTCGTCCAGCCGCACACGCCCTCGGCGGACAACAGGCCCAGCACGGCGGCCCGCGGCGTACCCGCCACGGCACCCTCAGCCGCACCCGGCTCCGCACCGCTCCCGCGCCGCCGGCCCGGCCGGAACTCCGCACCCGAGCCCCGGTCCCACGACTGAACGACCTACCCCGCCCTGCCCGTTCGCGCCGAGGCACCCCGCGGACGCACCGGACCCGACGTGACCCGATCCCTTCCCGCCTCGTTGTCCCACCGCCTGCACGCAACAGGAAGAAGACGCCATGAGCGACCCCGTGACCGACCTCCTCATCGCCCTGCGGGACAACGTAATGGGAGTCACCGAATCGACCCTGGCCACCAGCGACGGGCTCGTCGTGGCCAGCGACGCGAACAAGACCCACCCCGAGTCCATGGCCGCCCTCGCGGCGGCGGGCCTCGCACTCGGCCACCGCCTCGCCGACCACGGCGGAGCGGGCCACCTCCGTGAGATCACCGCACGGGGCAGCACGGGCCACGTCATCGTGACGGCCGTCGGAGACCGCGCGCTGCTCGCCGTGGTCGCCGACGACGGCCTCGACGAAGCGGCCTTCCGCCGCGAGATCCCGGCCCTCACGGCGGAACTGCGCCGCCATCTGGACAAGGACGTCTGATCGACAAGAACGTCTGCGCCGTCCCGGTCGTCTCATCGGTCCTGTGCGGGGTGACGGGAATTCCCTGTCGCCCCCTCCTGCTACTCTGCGGATCCACTTGACCACTTTGAGTAAAACCCAGGGGTGTGCGCGTGAAGGTCGCCTGTGTCGGAGGCGGGCCCGCCGGCCTGTATCTCTCGATCCTGCTGAAGCGGCAGGACCCGTCCCACGACATCACCGTCTACGAGCGCAACCCCGAGGGTTCGACCTACGGCTGGGGTGTCACGTACTGGCGCGGACTGCTCGACCAACTCCGGAAGTACGACCCGGAGTCGGCGCAGGCGGTCGACGAACACTCGGTGCGCTGGAGCGACGGCGTCGCCCGCGTCCGGGATCTGACGACCACCCAGCCCGGCGACGAGGGCCACGGCATCGGCCGCCACCGACTCCTCAAGATCCTCTCGGAACGGGCCAGATCCCTCGGCGTACGGCTGGAGTTCGAGCGCGAGGTGACGGCCGACGACCTCCCCGACGCGGATCTGATCGTGGCCGCCGACGGCGTCAACAGCGCGCTGCGCACCCGTCACGCCGACCACTTCGGCGCCGAACTCAAGCCCGGCCGCAACCAGTACATCTGGCTCGGCACCAGCAAGGTCTTCGGCTCCTTCACCTTCGCCTTCGTGGAGACCGACCACGGCTGGATCTGGTGCTACGGCTACGCGTTCGGGCCCGAGGGCAGCACCTGCGTCATCGAGTGCGCCCCCGAGACCTGGACCGGCCTCGGCCTAGACACCGCCGCAGAGGCCGACGGACTCGCCCTCCTGGAGAAGCTCTTCGCCGACCTCCTCGACGGCCACTCCCTGATCGGCCGCGCCTCCGCCGACGGCAGCGCCCAGTGGCTCAACTTCCGTACCCTCACCAACCGCACCTGGCACCGGGGCAACCTCGTCCTGCTCGGCGACGCCGCCCACACCACCCACTACTCGATCGGCGCCGGCACCACCCTCGCCCTGGAGGACGCCATCGCGCTCGCCGACGCCCTGCGCGACCACACCGAACTGCCGCAGGCCCTCGCCGCCTACGAACAGCGCCGTAAATCCGCCCTGTTGTCCATCCAGAGCGCGGCCCGATACAGCGCCCAGTGGTACGAGAACCTCCAGCGCTACATCCACCTGCCCCCGCACCGCATGTTCGCCCTGCTCGGCCAGCGCCACTCGCCGCTGCTGCCGTACGTCCCGCCGCAGGTCTACTACGGCCTCGACAGGGCGGCCGGACGGCTGGAGGCGCTGCGCCGGTTCAAGCGCTGGCTCGGCCCCAGGCTGGCGCGGACCGTCCACGCGCGGGCGCTCGCCTCCCGCAAGTAGGGCGCCCGGCCTCCCGAGAGCATTGGGTGAATGGCTATTCACTGGATAAGGTGAATAGCCATTCACCTTCTTTTACGTGTCCGCTGGAGGGCCCATGGGCCAGCCCGTACCGATACCCGACCCGCCCGGCACCACCGGGCGGACCCCCTTGCGGGACCGGCTCACCGTTCCGGTGCTGGCCTTCGGCGGGATCCTGATGGCGGTCATGCAGACCGTGGTCGTCCCCCTGCTGCCGTCCCTGCCCCGGCTCACCGGCTCCTCAGCGGGCGCCGTCTCCTGGATGGTCACGGCGACCCTGCTCTCCGGCGCCGTCCTCACCCCCGTACTCGGCCGGGCCGGCGACATGTACGGCAAGCGGCGGGTCCTGACGGGCGCCCTGAGCCTGATGACCGTCGGCTCGGTAATGTGCGCCCTGTCCTCCGACATCCGCGTGCTCATCACGGCCCGCGCCCTCCAGGGCGCCGCCTCCGCCGTCGTACCCCTGTCGATCAGCATCCTGCGCGACGAACTGCCCCCGGAACGCAGGGGCGGCGCGGTGGCGCTGATGAGTTCCACCGTCGGTATCGGTGCCGCGCTCGGACTGCCCCTGGCGGCACTGATCGTCCAGTACTCCAACTGGCACGTCATGTTCTGGGCGACCGGCGCCCTCGGCGCGATCGGTGTGTCGGCGATCTGGTGGGCGGTGCGCGAGTCGCCCGTCCGCGAACCCGGCCGCTTCGACGTGCTCGGCGCGCTCGGACTCGCCGTCGGGCTGGTGTGCCTGCTCCTCGGCGTGTCCCAGGGCGGCCAGTGGGGATGGGGCAGCCCACGGATCCTGGCGCTGTTCCTCGGCGCGGTCGTCGTGCTCGCCCTGTGGTGGTGGCAGCAGCTGCGCACCGAACTCCCGCTGGTGGACCTGCGGTTGGTGTCGCGGCCCCGGGTGGGCCTGTCCCATGTGGCGGCCCTGCTGACCGGCTTCGCGTTCTACGCCAACTCCCTGGTCACCGCCCAGCTGGTACAGGCGCCCGAGGCCACCGGGTACGGGCTCGGACTGTCGATCGTCGAGACCGGCCTGTGCCTGCTGCCCGGCGGCATCACCATGCTGCTGCTGTCACCCGTCTCGGCCCGGATCTCGGCGGCCCGCGGCCCGCGGATCACGCTCGCCCTCGGGGCCGCGATCATCGCGCTCGGCTATGTGGTGCGCATCGCCGACAGCCACGACCTGTGGACGATCATCCTCGGCGCGACCGTCGTGGCCACCGGCACCACCTTCGCCTACTCGGCGCTGCCCACCCTCATCCTGCGCGCCGTCCCGGCCGGCCAGACCGCGTCCGCCAACGGCGTCAACGTCCTGATGCGCACCATCGGCCAGGCCACCTCCAGCGCCGTGGTGGCCGCCGTACTGGTGCACCACATCAGCTCGGTCGGCGGACGCCCGCTGCCCACACTGCACGGCTACCTCATGGCCTTCGCCATCGCAGGAGTGGTCGCCCTGGTCGCCTGCGCGACGGCGCTCACCATCCCCGGCGACGCCACGTCCGACAAGGCCGCGGGCACGGACGGCCGTACCCGGGGCGCGCGGGACGAGGCGCTGGAGGGAGCATGAGGGCCGTGAGCACCCCACCCACCGCTTCCCCGTCCCCGCCCGCACGCCGGGACGCCGAGGTGACCAAGGCGGCCATCCTCAGGGCGGCCCGCTACCTCCTCGCCCGGAACGCGCACGCCGACATCACCCTCAAGGCCGTGGCCGAACGCGCCGGTGTCAGCGCCCCGTTGATCCTCAAGTACTTCGGCAACAAGGAAGCCCTCTTCGCCCGCGTGATGTCCTTCGAGTCGGACGCGGAGGCACTGCTGGACTCCCCGCTCGACGGGCTCGGCCGCCACATGGTCCGGCACGTCCTGGTCAGCCAGCGCGAGCGGGGCGCCGACCCGCTGCTGCGCATCGCGTTCGCGCCCCTGCAGGGCGACCACGGCGACATCCTGCGCGTCAACTTCCGCGCCCAGGTGGTCGACCGTCTCGCCGAACGGCTCCCCGGCCCCGACGCCGCCCTGCGCGCCGAACTCGCCGTCTCCACCCTCCTCGGCCTCGGCGTCATGTACGGCATCGCACGCGGCACCCGGCTGCGCGAGACTCCGACGGACACCATCGTGGACCGGTACGGGCCCACGGTGCAGGCCCACTTGGAGTCCTAGGCGTATGGGCGTGCCCTTCGGTACTGCCGGACCAGGACCCGCAGCGTGGCGAACGCCGACGACCCCGTGTCGTGCAGCAGGACCCTGCCCCCTGCACGGCGTACCGCGCCGAGCCGCAGTTCCTGTACGGCGATCAAGGCGTCGAGGAACGGCCGGTGTTCCGCCGCGACGGGCGCGGGCAGCCCACGGCAGCCTGCGAGCGTGGTCCCGGCGAGGTCGGCCTGTGCCCGGACCACTCGGTCCAGCGCGGGCACGCACGCTTCCGGCCTGCTGCGCAGATCGTCGAACTTCAGCCCGTGCCGGGCGAGTTCGTCCCGCGGGATGCCGATGCGGTCGTTCTCGGCGTCCTCGCGTAGGTCGGCGAGGAAGTCGCTGCGCTGCCAGCCCTCGATCAGGTCCCGGCACCCCTGGACGTACGACTCGTACGCGTCGGGGGCGGCCGGCGCGAGCAGGCACGCGGTCGGCATCAGGCCGGGCAGCGAGTAACTGTCCACGTACGCCTGGAAGTCGGCCTCCGTCTCGAAGCCGGTCCAGCTCGCCTCGACGGGAGCGCCGTCGAGGAAGGCCCGCACCCGGGCCGCCATGTGCGGATGACGGCGAGCGGTGTCCCGGAGTGCCAACAGAGCGTCCTGCTCGGGTGGTTCGCCGCTCTCCAGGGCCGTCGTGCTCTCGGCGTCCCAGGCGGCGAGGGCCGCCGCACGCGGGTCCACATCACCGGTGTCGATCAGTTCGTCGGTCGTGTGCATGTAGGCCTCCGCGACGACCGGCGGATGCAGCTCCGCAGGCAGCAACAGCCTCACCGCCACGTACTCGTGCGGCGCGTACCTGCGGACGATCCCACGCCGGACGTCGTAGGCGCGCCGCAGTCGCGGGTCGGTGATGCCTGTCTTCGTCAGCGCGGTCGGCCAACCGGTCGCAACTCTCCCTGTGTCGAGATCCTCGACACAGCCTAGTCAGTGCTAGCCGAACAGCCTGTCCAGGAAGGCGTTCCCGAACACCCCGTGCGGGTCGAGCCGGTCGAAGGTTCCCGCCGCCTGCCCCCACACCGACTCCCCGAACGAACCCGGGATCGCCGTCCCGAGCACCTCCTCGTCGCTCCACGCGGACTGCTCGGTGTACGCCCAGCCCTTGGACCACTCGACCCGGGTGCCGTCGTACGAGCGGAACAGGAACTGCTCCAACTCCCGCAGGAACTCCTCCGCGTACGGCGTGCCCGGCAGTGTCAGCACGTCCAGCCAGACGGCCGTGTCCCACTCGGGGTGCTCGGCGCTCGGCCGCAGCGCGGACAGCAACGGGGCACGGGCATCGGTGTGTTCGGCGTCGGCGGGGTGGTCGAGGCCGGTGACCCGGATCTCGACGGTGCCGTTGACGGGGAACCGGCCGAGCGCGGCGTACGCGGCGAGCCGCTCCCGGTAGAACTCGGTGAACTCGTGCACCACACGCTGTACTTGGGCCCGACCGGTGAGCACCGCGTAGCCGTTTGCGGTCTCCCGCAGCGTCGTCGGCCTGACATAGAGCAGTGTGTTCTTCGACGGCCCCCAGATGTCCGCCGACAGCGTCGCCGTCAACCCCAGAGCCGCCACGTCGAGTTGGGCGCTGCCGAGCACCGGCGCCAGATACCACGCACCGTCGGACAGGATCCGCCCGACCAGATCCGCGACCAGTGTCGGCACGTTGTCGGAGAACGGATAGTTGTACGGCGACGAGACGCGCCGCGAGGTCAGCGGCCGGGTCGGCGCGACGCTCCACACCTTCAGCCACGGGAACTCGGTGAACGCGAACCAGATCGCCTCGGCCCGCCCGGCCTCGTCCAGGAAACTCGCGAAGGTACGCCCGCCGGACCCCGGCGCGGCGAACAGCTCGGTGGCCGGGATGTCCGTACGGCTCAGACAGCGCAGATTGGCGTTCGCCCCCACCCGCAGCACGACCTCGGTGACCAGCGAACGCCCCAGATGGGTGAGCAGCGCCGCGCAGTCCGCCTCGTCGCGGGTGCAGGTCCGCAGGACGTACGCGCCGGTGTCCGAGTCCCACACCACCGCCGTCAGCGACAGCACCAGATTGCTGAGCGACCCGAACGTGTGACCGGCCGTCCGCTCCTCGCCGTTCGCCGGTACGGCCGTGCCGTGCGCGTCGATGGCCAGGGCGCCGCCGAGCGTCAGATCGCCGGGCGCGGGAGAGGCGGTCAGGCCGAGGCCGTGCCCCTCCAGATAGGTGAGCAGCGCCTCCAGGGTGACACCGGTGCCGGCCCGGACGGCCGAGGCGGAGTCCAGGGTCAGTCCGGTGAGGTGCGGGGCGGTGTCGACCAGCAGGACCGGCGCGTCCGACGCCGTACCGGACTCGATGGTGAGCGGTGACCAGCCGTGCGAGGAGCCGCGGGCCCGGACCCGCCAGCCGTGCTGCCAGGCCCAGTTGACGACGGACACCACCTGCTGGGCGTCGGTCGGCGCGCACGCCCACAGCCCGTCGGCGGTGATCTCGCCGACCCAGTTGCGGTACGCCGAGCGGTAGAGATCGACCTCGGACGGGAAGTCGGGCAGCTCGGCCGCGGCTACGGCCGGATCGGCCGTCAGGAGGACGGGTACGGCGGCCAGGGCCGCGGCGGAGAGGAGGAAGCCCCGACGGGTCCAGGCAGCGGAACTGTCGTTCCCTTTCCGGAGGTTGTTCGCCACATGATCGGTCACGCGCACACGCTAGGTGGGAGTTGACACGAGTAGGCAGCTTGTCGAACCGGTTCACCCATGTGAGTGAAAGTTTCACAGGTCGCGGCCAGGAGGAGCCCGTTCCGCGCATGGCGGTGTCGGATGACAGACTGGCGGCATGGACGAACGTGTAATCGGCAGGTCGCAGCAGCAGGCATCCGTCGTCGGTCTCGGCACCTGGCAGCTGGGCGCCGACTGGGGAGACGTCGACGACAAGGAAGCCCTCGCCGTGCTGGAGGCGGCGGCGGAGTCGGGGGTGACCTTCTTCGACACGGCCGACGTGTACGGCGACGGCCGCAGCGAGCAGACCATCGCCGCCTTCCTGAGCGGCCGGCCCGATCTGCATGTCCTGGTCGCGACGAAGATGGGCCGCCGCGTCGACCAGATCCCCGAGAACTACGTCCTGGACAACTTCCGCGCGTGGAACGACCGTTCGCGCCGCAACCTCGGGGTCGACCGCATCGACCTGGTGCAGCTGCACTGCCCGCCGACACAGGTCTACTCCTCGGACGAGGTGTTCGACGCCCTCGACACCCTGGTCGCGGAGGAGCGCATCGCCCGGTACGGCGTCAGCGTCGAGACCTGCGAGGAAGCCCTCACCGCGATCGCCCGGCCGAACGTGACCAGCGTGCAGATCATCCTCAACGCGTTCCGCATGAAGCCCCTGCTCCAGGTGCTCCCGGCCGCCCAGGAGGCGGGCGTCGGCATCATCGCGCGCGTGCCCCTCGCCTCCGGCCTGCTGTCCGGCAAGTACACCAAGGACACGGTCTTCCCGGAGAACGACCACCGCACCTACAACCGCCACGGCGAGGCCTTCGACCAGGGCGAGACCTTCTCCGGCGTCGACTACACGACGGGCGTCGAGGCCGCCGCCGAGTTCTCCGCCCTCGCCCCCGAGGGATACACCCCGGCCCAGCTCGCCCTGCGCTGGATCATCGACCAGCCCGGTGTCACCACGGTGATCCCGGGCGCCCGCTCACCCGAACAGGCCCGCGCCAACGCGGCGGCGGCCGGGCTGCCCGCCCTGTCCCAGGACACGCTCACCGCGATCCGCGACCTCTACGACCGCCGGATCAAGGCCCAGGTGGAGGGCCGCTGGTAGCTTCCGGCGCTGTTTGAACGGGCGGCGGTCCGGTTACACGGACCGCATGACCCAGGAAGACCAGCGGACGGGACGCGACGAGTCCGACGAGGAGCGCGCGGACCGGATGTGGGGCGAGCTCATCCAGGAGGTCCGGGTCGCGCAGACCGGCGTACAGATCCTCTTCGGGTTCCTCCTCACCGTCGTCTTCACCCCGAAGTACGACCAGCTGGAGCACACGAACCAGGTCCTCTACGTCGTGACCGTCGTCCTCGGCGCCACCGCCACCGGAGCGCTGATCGGGCCGGTCTCCCTGCACCGCCTGGTCTCCGGCCGGAGTGTGAAACCCCGGGCGGTGCGCTGGGCCTCCAGGCTGACCTTCGTCGGTCTCGTCCTGCTGCTGGCCACGATGACCGCCGCGCTGCTGCTCGTTCTCCGGGTCGCTACCCACGACGCATACGTGCCCTGGCTGGTCGCCGGTGTGGTCACCTGGTATCTGCTGTGCTGGTTCGTACTGCCACTGTGGGCGAGACAGCGCGATACGGGTCCACCGAGTCGATGACCCCGAGCCGCGTCAGCTGCCGGTCGTGGACCCGGCTGAGCAGCAGCACCGAGAGCATGGCGCCGATCAGCGCGCAGAACATGTCCCACTGCGTGTCCCACACATCCCCCTGCGTGGCCAGGAAGGCGTCCGCGCTGTGCCCGCCGATCACGGCCGCCGCCCACTCGAACAGCTCGAAGAGGGCGCTGAAGGCGAGGCACGCGCACACGGTGAGCGGCGCCAGCCAGCGGCTGCCGCGCAGCGGCGAGGTGCGGGTGAGCACTTCCCGCACCAGGACCGCCGGTACGAAACCCTGCATGAGGTGGCCGAAACGGTCGTAGGGATTCCGGCTGAGCCCGAACGTGTCGCGGACCCAGTCGCCGACCGGCACCTGCGCGTAGGTGTAGTGGCCGCCCACGGCGAGGACCAGCGCGTGCGCGGCGAGCAGGCAGCACAGGAGGCCGGTGAGGGGAAAGCGCCGCCAGGTCAGGACGATCGCCGGCAGTCCGACGAAGACCCACACGGTCTCCAGGAACCAGGTCGTGCGGTCGTGCGGATGCCAGGCGGAGAGGGCCATGCCTACGATCACCAGCGCGACCATGGCGGCGGGCAGACGGCGTCGCGGTGCGGAAGGAACGACGGACACGATGGGGCTCCCTTGTCGTGGGGAGCCCCATCGTGTCCGAAGGCCGAAATCACTGCATGAGTACGGCTACTCAGCCGGAGTGGTGCTCTTGCGCAGCGCGTTGAGGCAGCTGTCGATGGCCTGCTGGAGTTCCTCCAGGCGCTGGACCATGTCGTCCTCGTAGAAGTCCTGGGCATCGTCGAAGGTCAGCTCCTCGAACGCCTTCGTGGCCTTCTGGAGGCTGCTGTAGAACTTCGTCCGCCGCTCCTGGACGCGCAGTTCGGGATCGGCCTCCACCGTCTCGACGACCAGGTTCTTCATGGTGTCGTAGGCCTCGGTGGCCCACTCGCCGGTGTCCTCGCCGTCCTCCAGCTCGTCGAGCAGCGACAGGTGCCGCTCGGCCTCCTGGCGTACGTCCAAAGGCGCGTCGACGGTCTGTCCGGCGGGGGTCTTGATCTGGCCCGACTCGGCGATCTGGCGGACGTAGCCGATGCGGTCCGCCGAGCGGCTCTCCGTCGCGACGGCCTTCTTCAGGTCGTCGGTGCGGACCACGTCACGGGCCAACTCGGCCTGCAGCTCGGGGTCTTCACGCACCCGGTCCAGCAGGGCCTGCCGGGCCGCCCGCGCGGTGGACGGGTCGGCGAGGATCGCGGCACGCAGCGCGGTCGGGTTCTCCGCGACCTCCAGCGCCTTGGTGGGCCGGATGCCCTCCGCCTCGGCGGCCTCGGAGATGGCGGTGCCGCGCTCGGAGGTCGCGCTGGAGCGGGAGACGTAGTAGTTCAACCACACGTCGGCGTCCGGGAGTTCGACCTCCTGGCCGGGGGCCAGCTCCTCGAAGTGCGGGACGAGACCGTCGTCCGCGGCCCGGTCCCAGGCCTTGTAGTAGCGCATGACGCGCTCGGGGGAGCAGTCGGCGAGTTCGGCGAACTCCTTCGCGGACACCTTCGGCGTCTCGTCCGGGCTCTGCCCGCCCGGCCGTACGCTGCGCGCCACCTTCAGGCCGAAGGCCCAGCCGCCGGTGCGGGCGTACGCTCCGAACTCCTGCGCGTCCCGGGCGACGAGGCCGGCGTCGTCGAGGGCGGTGAAGGACGTCTCGGCCTGGTCGATCACTACGGTCAAGGCGGACTCTCCTGGGCTTGAGATGAGGCATGGTGCGAACATGCAGCCTATATCCACCCATTGCCGCTGGTTTGAGTGCCCGGCCCTCGCGTCGCCGTCAGTTCGCCGACCGCCGGAAGGTCTTGAAGAAGGTCTGCAACGCCTGACGGTTGGCCGCGTCGTTCCACTCGTCGGCGGGCGTTGTCCACCGTAGCGAGAAACTGCGCCCGCCGCCGAGCAGGAATCCGCGCCCGAGCGTACGCACCCTGGCGTCGCCGGTGCCGGAGAACCACTCCAGGTCGGCCGCCTTGTCGCCCTGGTACGTCGTGGCCCTGATGTCGCCGATCTGCTGGAAGCCCTGGGTCTGCTTCAGTCCCGGCAGGACGTCGTCACGCCAGATGGCGACCGGGTCCGGGCCCGCCTGAGTGCTGTAGGTCACGGCCAGGGTGCGCGGGTCACCGGAGGCGCCGAAGGTGACGCGGTAGGCGACGTCGGTCTCGCGCTGGGTGTCCACCACCTTCCAGCCCTTGGGGAGCGCGACGGAGAAGCCCTCCGGCGCCTTGAACACCCGGAAGCCGGCGGGCAGTACGGAAGCGGTGGGGGACGGGGACGCGGTGACCGAGGGCGAGGCGGAGGCCGCGGGGGATGTCGGTGAGGGCGTGGCGGAGGGGCTGTAGGCGTGACCGTCGACGTTCTCGCCGGGGGAACTGGCCGAGGCCGAGGCGGACGGGAGGGGCGAGGGGGAGGCGGCCGAGGAGGTCTCGGTGCCCGGGAGTTGGTGGGTGGTGGCGAGCACGGCGACCGTGACGGTACCGACGGCCAGGGCGGTGCCGACGGCCATGCCGCGCCCGCTCCAGGTGGTGCCCGCCCCGCGGAACGTGTCGTAGGCCCGCCGCAGCCGTGGCAGGGGGACGGGCTCGCGGTCCGCGTAAGGGTCCTCGTGGAGGATGCGGGTGAGCGCCTCGCGGACCACCGGACGGGTCATCCGCTCGCGGGAGTTCTTGCGCAGCAGCCCCTGGATGACCTGCGCCAGCGGCCCGGCGCGCGACGGGCCGCGCATCGGGAGCCGGTCCACGCCCTTCAGGGTTGCCTCGGGGCGGCCCCGGTCCCGGAACGGCGGGTGTCCCTCGACCAGTGTGTAGAGGATCGCGCCCAGCGCCCACAGGTCGGCGGCCGGTCCGATGCGCTCGTCGCGGGCCTGTTCGGGGGAGGCGTAGGAGGGCGCGGTGAGCCGTGGGACGAGGGTGGCGCCGGCGAGTCCGAAGCCGGTCAGGACGACGGTGCCCCGGTCCCGCACGAACACCTGGCCGGGGCTGAGTTCGCCGTGGGTGATGCCCTCGTTGTGTGCCGCCTCCAGGATGTCGAGCAGTTCGAGGCCGATGCGGGCCGCCCGTACATAGTGGAACGTGCCCTGCTGGGCGAGGAGTTGACCGAGCGGTGTGCCGTCGATCCAGTCGGTGACGGTCCACAGGGTGCCGGCGTCCTCGACGGCGTCCATGACCTGGGCGACCCGGGTGGGACTGAGCAGCACCATGATCTCGGAGGTGCGCATGATGGCGGCGGTGGTCCGGCGCGCGCTCTCCTCGTCCAGTGCGGCGGGCAGTGTCACCTGGGTGAGGAGGCAGGGGCGTTCGGCGGCCATGTCCTCGCCGTACCAGGTGACACGGTTCGTCTCGCGATGGGCGACCTCCATGGGCCGGTATCTGCCGGCGACTGACTCGTGTACTGAGACGTGCGTCTCGACCATGGCCATCCCTCGCTGAACCCCTGGCTCTCACCTTTCCCAGAAGTACGGCGGTTGTGATGGTGTGGTTCAAAGGAATCCCAATTCCCCGGTGATTCTTGCCTTTTATTCAATCTCGGTGGCAGGAGGGCGGGGAAATGTCGACGTGGAATATCCCTGCCCCGACCTGGAGGTAACCGCCGGTAACGACCGACTTTCCCGCCGTTGGCGCCCTGACCAGGTCCTCTTGTCTCGTGGAGACTGCCCCACGTGCCCGGGAACTTCCCGCGGCTACCTGCCTGTTCCCGGGAGTTCAGATCGGCGGTCTGAAGTGGTCGGCAGCCCGATCAGGTGGACCCCGATCGAACGCTCACGCGCCGCGGCGGAGGGCGTGTGGAGGAATACGGGACTCGGGCCGTCGGCGTAGGCGTCGCGCCCGGCCGTCGGCGGGCACAAGTCCGGGGACGGGGTGCCCGAGCGGTGTCGGGCTCAACTGTCGGTACCGGCCGGGAGACTGCCCGGCATGATCGAACCGAACCCGAAAGCGGACCTTCTCGGGTATCTGCAAGAGGCGCGTGACGCTCTGCTGTGGAAACTCGACGGTCTGCCGGAGTACGACTTCCGCCGTCCGCCGACTCCCACGGGCACGAACCTGTTGGGGCTGGTCAAGCATGTCGCCTGTGTGGAGCTGGGCTACCTCGGCGACACGTTCGGGCGGCCGTTCTTCGGCGGGGAGCCGCCGTCCTGGTGGTACACCGAGGAGTCGGAGCCCAATTCGGGCATGTGGGCCACGGCGGGCGAAGCGCGGGAACTGATCGTCGGGTTGTACCGCCAGGCGTGGGAGCACTCCGACAGCACGATCACGGCGCTGCCGCTCGACGCGGTCGGTCGTGTCCCGTGGTGGCCGGAGGAACGCCGGGAGGCGACGCTGCATCACATCGTCGTGCGCGTGATCTCCGATACGCACCGGCACGCCGGTCACGCCGACATCGTGCGGGAGTTCATCGACGGATCCGTCGGACATCTGCGGGGCAAGGACAACTTGCCGCCAGGAGATCAGGCGTGGTGGGAGGACTATCGGGGTCGACTGGAGCGTGTGGCGCGGGAGGCCGACGGCTGACTCGTCCAGTCACCGATCCGCTGCGGCGGAGCTGTCACGCTCACGCCGCAGCGACGGTCGGTGCTCCGGCCGGAAAACGGTAAGGCTCCGGTCAGGCTTCGCTTCCGGCGAGCGCCGCCAGTTCACGGTCGACGGCGTCCTGGTGGGCCCGGGCGTCCTCGCGGGCCTTCTTCGGGCTCCAGCGGCCGGCCATCACGAACACGAAGGGCAGGAAGAGGACTTGGCCGCCGACGCAGATCCACCACCAGGTGCGCCATTCGCCGGGACCGTTCTTCGCGGCCTTCTGCACCTCCGTGCCGTACTCCTTGAGCACCTTGAGCTGCGGCTGTGCCTTCTGTACGACGGCCAGGTCGGCGGGGCCGACCTCCTTGACCGCGCGGGCGGCGAGGTCGGCGGGTGTGGTGGTCGGCGTGTACTTGCCCAGTTCGGCGAAGAGTTGGGGGTGCGCTCCGATGACGGCCAGCGCAGGGGTGGCCTGCTTCTGTGCCGCCGCGACCTCGGCGCCGTGTTCGACGAGCGGGGTGACCGAGGTGACGAGCACCGGGATGAACGCCGCCGACACGGCGACGACGATCCGTACCGTCCAGCCCCAGACCGCGAGGCCGGCGGCGGTCGCGGCCGGATTGTGCTTCTCCACGGTTTCGGTGAAGCTCGCCATCCACGGGGCGTAGGCAATTCCGCTGAACACGCCGATCGCCACGAACAGCCAGGCGAAGGTGTAGTAGCCGGTTGTCGCGTGGGTGGCCCTCGACGCGAAGACCGCGGTCGCCACTACGGCGCCGACCCCGCCGACGATCATGAAGGGCTTGCGCACCAGCAGCCGGTCCGAGAGCAGGCCGGCCACGATCAGCGCGAGTGCGTTCGCGGCCCAGTACCAGTTGGCCAGGCCGTTGGTGCGCTGCTCGCTGTAGCCGAAGGTGGTCGAGAAGTAGACGACGAAGTTTCCGACGGCGGCGTAGTACAGCAGCAGGAAGACCGCGATCGCGAAGGCGGAGCCGAGAACGTCCAGGCGCAGCATCTGCCGCCACTCGCCGCGCCGTACCGCCTCGGTGTCCAGTCCCTTGGCGCGTGCTTCGACCAGGGCCCGGTCCCGCAGGCTCACCATGATCTGGTCGCGCAGCCCGGGCGACAGCTCGCGCAGGGCGAACAGGGCGAAGACGAACACGATCAGCCCGGCCGCCCCGGAGTACCGCACCTCGTCCTGCCAGGTGGCGGAGTCGAGGGTGCTGCTGGTCACCGAGGTGACGACCAGGCTGCCGATGACCGGGCCCATCGTCCAGTAGCCCATCGCGGTGGCGCGGCCGAGCTGCGGTGAGAAGTCCCGTATCAGCGCGGGGGTCGCGACCAGCACGATGCCCTCGATGACGCTGACGACGGCGAACAGCACCAGGTACGCCGTCTTGTCGGCCGCGTTGGGCAGTCCGAAGAAGACCAGGAGCGCGGCGATCAGCAGTCCGTAGACGACGAGGTTCGCCCGTCCCCAGCGGTCCGCGAGGCCGGCCACGAGGGAGGCGAAGGCCCCGAAGGCGTTGCCGATGACCGAGACCCACACGAAGTAGCGGTAGGTCATGTCGAAGTGCGTGATGATCGACGTCGCCACCGCGTACTGGATGTAGAGCATGTAGTAGAGCACGACGGTCGTGACGACCACGATCGCCAGGTACGACATGCGCCGCCCGGTGGCCGGGTACGCCGGCAGATCGCGGCGGTACAGCCGGGCGAGCGCGCCACGAGAGTCGGCGCGGGGTGCGTCGGTGTCGGGGTTACTCGTGTCAAACGGTGCGGAAGCGGAAGACATACGACTCCCTTTGGAACGGCTGGGGACGGGTGAGCGGCGGGAGGCTGGGGGCCCTTCCGTTCGGCGGAGCGTAGTACCGACTAGTCGGTATGGCTAGATGTGCGACAAGGCTTCGCACACGGGGTCGAGAACGTGACCCTTCATGCGGGAAGACGGCATCGCCAAGTCCGTCAACGGCAGGTCAGCGCAGCCCGAAGCGCTCCGACCAGTCCGCGATCTCCCCGGCCGTGGCGTTGCCCCCGCACACCACGAGGCCGAGCCGCGCGCCGTCGCCGACCCGCTCCAGGACCTGCCGGGCGGCGGGCAGCAGACAGCCCGCGGCGGGCTCGGTCCACACCTTGCCGTGTTCGGCGAGGTCGAGACAGCCACGCACGGCGTCCTGGTCGGAGACGGTCAACACCTCGGTGACAAGGGCCGACACATGGTCGTACGTCAGCTGCGACACGGCCGGCGCGCTGAGCGTGGTCACGATCGAGGACGGCGCGACCTGCGCCGGGCCGCCGGCCGCGAGCGCCGCGGACATGGCCTCGGCGCCCTCGGTCTCCACACCCCAGACCCGGATCCCGGGCCGCCGGGCGTGCAGGGCGGAGGCGACCCCGGAGATCAGCCCACCGCCCCCGATGCTGACCAGTACGTCGGTGAGTTCACCCGCGTCGTCCGCGAACTCCAGCCCCACGGTGCCCTGTCCGGCGATCACCACCGGGTCGTCGAACGGGTGGACCAGGGTCAGCCCCTCGTCCCGCAGCCGGTTCACCAGCTCGAACGCGCTCGGCATGTCGTCGGTCAGTCGCAGCGACGCGCCCGCCGCCTCCACCAGCGCGACGGACCGCGCCGGTGCCGAACGCGGCATGACCACCGTGGCCTTCACGTCCAGCGCCGCCGCCATGACCGCGAGCGCGATCCCGTGGTTGCCGCCGCTGACCGCCACCACACCGGCCGCCAGCTCGTCCTCGCCGAGCGACAGCAGCTTCGCCGTGGCACCGCGCGCCTTGAAGGAACCCGTGCGCTGCAACAGCTCCAGCTTCGTCGTGACCGGGACGCCGAGCAGCTCCGAGAGTCCGGGGCTCTCCACGGTCGGGGTGCGTACGACGTGGCCGGCGATCCGCTCGGCGGCGGCTTCGATGTCCGAGATGCCGATCAAGGCAGTCATCCTTCCGGCACGGGGCAAGGTGGTCCGTGCCGTCTCGACCCTGACTCGGAAAGGACGCGCAGGTCAACACGTTTCAGAGATCGCGGCGCACCAGGAACTCCAGCAGGGACCGCAGCTCGTCCACCGGCCCGGCGTCCAGGGGAACACCGGCGAGAGCCGTCTCCACGGCGGCGATGTGCCGACGGGCCTCCGCCAGCGTCGCCGTACGGCCACCGGCCTCCTCGATCAGCCCGGCGCTCACGGCGGGTTCGGCACCCGATTCCAGCAGTGTGGCGAGGTACCGGGCGCCGGGGGCGGAGAGCGCGGTCAGCACCGGGAAGGTCTTCTTGCGCTCCCGCAGATCGCCGTGCACGGGCTTGCCGGTCACCGCCGGGTCGCCCCAGATTCCCAGGACGTCGTCGACCAGCTGGAAGGCGATGCCCAGATGCCGTCCCGCGCGGTCCAGCGCGGCGACTGTCGCCGGGGGCGCCCCGCCGAGCAGGGCACCGAGCGCGGCCGAACAACCCAGCAGCGCACCGGTCTTGCCCTCGGCCATCGCCCGGTACTCGTCGGGACGTACCCGCTGTGGACCCGTCCAGGGGCGTGCCGCGAACAGCAGGTCGTCCGCCTGTCCGTGCACCAGGTCGCCGAGCGCCGTGGACAGCAGGCGCAACCCGCCCGCGCCGTCCGGGGCGGTGGCGAGCGTCTCCACGGCCAGGGCGAACAGGGCGTCGCCCGCGAGAACGGCCGGTCCCGTGCCGTACGCCTTCCACACCGTGCGGCGGCGGCGCCGGGTCTCGTCGCCGTCCATGATGTCGTCGTGCAGCAGCGAGAAGGTGTGCACCAGCTCCACTGCCACGGCGGCGGAGATCCCGGCCCCCGCAGGCGCGCCGGCGGCCTCCGCGCCGAGTACGGCGAGGGCCTGCCGTACGCCCTTGCCGCCCGGCGCGTCGACGGGCGTACCGCCCACCTCGCACCAGCCGAACGAGTAGGCCGCCATCTCGCCCAGCCACGGATGCAGCCGCCCGACCGCCTCCTCCAGCGCGGGTTGCACCAACTCCCGGCAGCGGTCGAGGACTTGGGGTGCGGGCGGTGCCGCTACGGCTGAGGGGAGTGCCGTCACCGTACGACCTCCGCCGTGATGCCCAGCTCGTCCTGCGCCCGTGCCACCATCTCGCGCGCGTGCCGCAGCCCTATCTGCTCCAACACCCTTGCCAGGTCGGCCAGTTCGGCCGCCGTCTCGGCACTGTCGCGGCCCAGGCGGGCCAGCGACTTGGCCAGGCCCAGCCGTGAGAGTGCCTCGCCGCGCGGCTCGCTCATCGCACGGAACTCGGCGAGCGCCTGCTCGTAGAGGCCCCGCGCCTCGGCGTAACGCCCGGCGCGGTACAGGACGTTGCCGCGCATCTTGTGGTTGTACGCCAGCGCGCTGGACAGATTCATGGCGCGACAGCTCTCCTCGGCCTCGGACAGCAGGCCGAGTGCCCGCTCGGGGTCCTGGTCACGCACCGAGACGATGTCGGCGAGTCCGCGCAGTGCCCAGGCGTGCCCACGCCGGTCGTCGGCGCCCGCCGCGATCGCGGCCGCCTCCTCGAACATCGCGTACGCCGTGTCGAAGGAACCCCTGTTGCGATGGATCTGCGCGATGCCCTCCAGCGCCCACACCGTGTGCCGGGCCTCGCCGCGTTTGCGGGCCTCGGCCAGCAGCTGTTCGTGCAGCCGCGCCACGGCCTCGTAGTCGCCCTGGATACGGCCGGTCTCGGCGAGGCCTGCCAGGGAGTATCCCCGTACGACGATGTCGCCGCCCTGCTCGCCGAGTTCGGCCGCGAGCCCGAGCAGCCGCCAGGCCAGCGGGAAGGCGCCGCGCTGCCGGGCCAGGGTGCCGCCGCTCCACAGGGCCCAGGCCATCGCGGCCGTGTCCCCGGCCTCGCGGGCCGCGCGGTAACTCGCCTTCCACGCCCGGTCCGCCTCCCGTACCTGCCCGAGCCGCCGGTGCGCCTCGGCGACCGCGAGCCCCGAGCGGGCCGCCTCGCCGCGCTGCCCCGACCGCTCGGCCGCCGCCAACTGCTCGGTGCCGGCGGCCAGTACGTCGACCAGCGAGGAGTTCACGGACAGGGTGGTGAGGGCGCCCTGGTACTCGGGAGCGAATGCCTTGCCGTACATCGATGCCTTTCGGTCCGTATACACGCTATGTAGACACTGTGTGTATACATAGCGTGTATAGAGCGTTGAAGACTCGCCCTGGCCGTGGGGGCCAGGGCGTCATCAGCTGTTGCGGATCAAGACGGCGACGCGGGCGGCGAGGTTGCCTGTGAGGCGTAGATCACTCGCCGGGGCCTCAGTGCTGCTGCGCCTTCTGCGGAGTTGCCTCGCTGGGCCGTACGACCACGAAGCCCTCACCCTGGAGCATGAGTTGGACGGCCTCGCCCGAGCCGCCCCGCAGCATCGACCCGATGGACTGCGAACGGTGCAGCGAGGTCTGGAGGTTGGCCGACCAGCCGACCACCGCGTCCGTGTCGACGAACACCGGGTACTGCTGCGAGACGGGTATGACCAGCGGGTTGCCCTCGCAGACCAGACCGAGCCTGCCCTGTCCGGTGAAGACGCTGTTGAACAGGCCGCCGCCCGCGATACCGGAGCCCTTCACCGTCTTGATCGCGTACGACAACGAGGCGTCGAAACACAGGACGTTGCGGCCGTTGACGGTGAACTCGTCGCCGGGGTCGATCTCGACCACGAAACAGTTCTGCGCCTCGTGCGCGAACCACGCCTCGCCCTGGCCGCGCACCGCCATCAGCGGCAGGCCCTCACCGGTGACCGCACGCTTGAGCATGCCGCCCACGCCCTGGCCCTTGCGCTCGAACTGGAGGTTGCCGCGGTAGGCGATCATCGCCCCCTGGCGGGCGAGCATCTCGCCGTTGACCGCGTACCTGATGCACTTGGCGTTCTCTACGGTCATGCCCGGCGCGGTGGCCGGCTGCACCATGTGCTCACTGGAAAACAGATCACCCTTCATGCGGGCATCCTGACCCGGAAGATCTCATTCCGACAAGATCGCGGAGGGGGCGACCCTGCCGGGCGGTCAGGCGCCGAAGAGCTGCGTCCAGTACATCCCCATCTGTCCGCCGCCCGCGAAGCCGATGCCTATGTGGGTGAAGTCCGGCTTGAGGATGTTGGCGCGATGGCCGGGGCTGTTCATCCAGCCCTCCACGACCTCGCCGGGGGAACGCTGACCGCACGCGATGTTCTCGCCGATCGTGCGCCTGCGCGAGCCCGCGGCGGCGGCCCGGTCCCAGGGCTGGGAGCCGTCGGGCGAGGTGTGCGAGTAGAAGGCCCGGGCCACCATGTCCGTGCTGTGCTCCTGCGCTGCGGCGGCGAGCAGCGGGTCCACGGCAAGGGGCCGCAGCCCGGCCCCGGCCCGCTCCGCGTTGGTCAGCTCCACGACCTTGTGCGCCGTCCCGGCCAGATTGCGTTCGGTGAGCGGCCTCGCCCACAGGGCCGTCCAGTAGAGGTCTCCCGAGCGGGGGTCGACGGACTGGGCCAGGCCCGTGTGCGTGAAGACGCGGTCGAGCAGTGTCCGGCGGGCCTGCTCGCTGCGGAGACAGTAGTCGACGAACTCGGCGGGGGTACGCGGACCGGAGACCAGGTGTTCGCCGACGGTGAGATAGGCGTACCCGGCACGGATCACCCGCTGGTACACGGAGGTGCCGTCCCGGCCCTCGGTGGCGAGATTTCCGGCGGCGGCCATGTCGGCGACGTGGACCTGCGCGGCCGACGCGAGCCGGGGGTCGAGCGCGACGGGCGGTGAACCGGCTTCGGCGCGGGCCGAGTTGACGAGAGCGAGGAAGCCGGCGGGGTCGGAGGCGGGGGAGCCCCCGGTTCGCGCGCCTGCGCCCGGCGCGGTGCCCCTTCCTCGCGCGGGCCCGGAGGCGGAGGTGGGACCGGGAGCCGTGTCCTCGACGATGTCCACGCCGAAGTCCCGTGCGATGCCCGCGAGTCCGTCGGCGTACCCCTGCCCCAGTGCGCGCAGCTTCCAGCCCGTGCCCCGCCGGTAGAGCTCGGCGAGGAGCAGGACGGTCTCCCGCTGGGGGCGGGCCGGGGTGAAACGGGCCAGCGGACGGCTGCCCGCGTCCGCGACATGCAGGGTGGGTGCGGGCAGCCGGCCCAGCGGGGTGCCGGGGTCGGCGGGACTGACGACGACGGTGACCCGGGCGGCGCCGGCGCGGAGCCGGGCCGGGTCGACGGTCAGGGTGTCGCCCTGAAGACGTGCCCCGGTCACGCTCGGCTGGTTGTAGAACACGAAGTCCGCGTCACCGCCGACCTTCCCGCTCTCGTCCGTGATCAACGCCGACACGTCGAACGGGCCGGGCACCCGCAGGGTCATGGCACCGCCCGGGAGGGGCAGATTGCCGCCCGGCACCAGCTCGTTCATGGCACCGCCCTCGCTGTCCGTGCCCGGGGAGTGCCCGGTGGGGGAGTTCGTCCTCCACTCAACGTCCCGTCACGGCAAGGGGGTTCCCGCAGGGCGCGGTGGGTGCCGGTGTGGGGGGCCGCCCGGCACCCACCGTGAAGGGCACTCAGTCCCGGGCGATCCCCGGCGCGATGTCCTCGTAGGCCGTGCGCCGTTCGGTGACGTAGGAGCCCCGGCCGGTGAGCGGCGGACCCTGGACCGTCCTCGTGCGCTTGCCGCAGAACGCCGACTCCAGGGTGCCCGCCATCGTGTTCAGCACCCTGCCGTTGTTGGAGGTGTTGGCCAGCGCGGTGAGACTGCGGCGGCCGTCCTTCGAGGTGAAGGAGTAGGTGTAGAAACCCTGGACCGCGCCCGTGTGGCCGTACACGGAGACGCCGCAGGACAGGTCGCGCCGCCGCAGCCCGAGGCCGTACCGCGTCGTGCTGTTGACCGGAGTCCAACGCTCCATCTGCGCGAGCCCGGTGGCGGAGGTGAGCCTGCCGGAGAGCAGTGCGGAGAAGAAGGTGTTGAGGTCGCGTGTGGTGGAGATGAGCGCGCCCGCGCTCTGTGCCCAGGAGACCGTCTGGTCGGTCGCGTCGACCGGTTTCGCGCCCGCCTGGTCCTGGGTGAGGTAGCCGTGGGCGTGGCGGCCCGGGATCTTCGTGTCCGGGTGGACGTAGAAGGTGTCGCGCAGCTTGAGCGGCTTGATGATGCGATCGCGGTACGCGGTCCCCACGGAGTGGCCGGTCAACTTCTCGATGAGCATCCCGGCGACCACGAAGTTGGTGTTCGAGTACGAGTAGGCGGCTCCCGGCGCGTTGGTGGGCGGGTGCTTCAGGGGCAGGCGCACCAGTTGCCGGTAGGTGAAGACCTTGTCGCGTACGGCCTCGAAGCCGGACACCGAGTCGGCGAACATGGAGTTCGTGTAGTCGTACAGACCGCTGCGGTGGCTCAGCAGGTGCCGCACGGTGATCCGCCTGTCGGGCAGCAGGCCGGGCAGATAGCGGTCGACCGAGGCGTCCAGGTCGAGCTTGTGCGCGTCGGCCAGTTCGAGCAGGAGGACGGCGGAGAACGACTTGGTGACGCTGCCGATGCGGAAGCGGTCGGCGTTGTCGATGGCCCGGCGCGTCGTGCGGTCGCCGATGCCCGCGGCGGCCGTGCGGACGGTTCCGCGGTCGTCGATGCGGGCGATCGCCCCGGGTGCGCCCTGTGTCGTCAGGGTGCGCAGCACGGCGCGGAGGCCCGCCATGTCGGGGGCCGGAAGCGGGGCTGTGCTGCTGGTTCTCGTGGTGTCCGGCCCGTGGGTCGCGGCCTGCGCCGGTACCGCTGTGAGCGTCAGCAGTGCCGCTGCCGACGCCGTGGCCCTGCGCACCGTTCTTGAGACCATCCGGTTCTCTCCCGTTTCTCTTGTGTGCGAGATCGGTCACAGTCGCGCGAGGCAACCTTCTCGCGACCCGTCACATCTCCACAGCTGACGCACAGTTGGTCACTTGCCGATCGCTGGGCGATGCGGATTTGCAAAGTATTGCCATGAAAGCTGCGAAAACCGCTCATTTCGGCTTTGCATGTACATGACTGATCCGCAAGGGTTTCGCCTCGGGGCCCGACCAGCCCCCTGGGCGCCGGCAATCGCGCCCGGTCTGAAGGCGGTTGGCGATCCCGGCCGTCTCGAAGCGAGGAGCCCCACCGATGCGTGGATCCCACATACGCGGCCTGGCGGTCGCCGTCGCCGTGACGACGGCCGCCACGGGACTGGCCGGAACGGCCTTCGCGGGACCGGCCACGGGGACGGATCACGCGGTGGCGGCCACCGGCACCACCGTCGCGTCCGTCGTCACGGCCGCGCGTGCCGCCGCCTTCGCGCACGCGGCGGCGACAGGCGTCGTCCAGGGCGACGCACTCCGGGCCAAGGACGTGATGATCGACCCCGAGGGCGCACGTCATGTCCGGTTCGTCCGCACGCACCAGGGCATGCCGGTCCTCGGCGGCGACCTCGTCGTCCACCTGTCCCATCGGCTGACCTACACCGGGGTCTCCAGGGCGGCCGACCACAGCGTCGAACCCGCCACCATGCGGCCCGAGCTGACGGCGGCGGAGGCCGAGGCGAAGGCCGCAACCGTCGCCGAGGGCGACGCGGGCACCGCCCGCCTCGTGGTCGACGCCCGCGACGGCCGGGCCGCCCTCGCCTACCAGGTCCCCGTCAGCGACAGCGACACCGCCGAGGCCACCGGCACCCGCACCGTCGTCATCGACGCCGTCACCGGCACGGTCCGCAGCAACACCCCTGACAGCGACGAGTTCCTCTCACCCGAACTGCTCGACACCCTGCGCGAGCGCGGCGAGACCCTGAACCCCGCCACCGGCACCGCCGCACGGGCGACCGCGCTCACCGCGGCCGGAGCGACTCGCGCGGCCCACTACCCGGTCACCGCCTCGGGCACCGGCACCTCCCTCTTCGTCGGCAAGGTGCCGCTGACCACCACCCAAACGGCGCGCACCGGTTACCTCCTCAAGGACCCGACGCGCTGGGGCACCGAGACGCGCGACGCCAAGGGGCAGGAGCTGGAGAGCTTCGCGCGCGGCAAGGCGTTCACCAGCACCACCGACAAGTGGGGCAACGGCACCGTCTCCCACCGCGACAGCGCCGCCGTCGACGCCCAGTACGGCATCACCCAGACCCTGGACTTCTACAAGAAGACCTTCGGCCGCAAGGGCATAGCCAACGACGGCAAGGCCGCCCGCGGCATGGTCCACTTCGGCAAGAAGGTCGCCAACGCGTTCTGGGACTCGACCTGCGGCTGCATGCTCTACGGCGACGGTGACGGCGACATGTTCAAGAAGCCGCTCGTCGTCCTCGACGTGACGGGACACGAGCTGACCCACGGAGTCGTGGACGCCACCGCCGAGCTGGAGCCGACCCGCGTCGACGCGGAGGGCAATCAGTACGGCGAGGCGGGCTCACTGAACGAGTCCCTCGCGGACATCTTCGGCTCCAACGTCGAGTTCAGCGCCAACAACGCGAAGAACCCGCCGAACTACCTCATCGGCGAGAAACTCGGCCTCCCCCAGAAGTTCCTGCGCCGCCTCGACCACCCCTCCCTCGACAAGCTCGAAGGCACCATCGACTACTGGTCGCCGCAGACCTACGACGCCGAGGTGCACGCGGGTTCGGGTGTCTCCTCGCACGCGTACTACCTGCTCGCCGAGGGCAGCGGACGCAAGACGATCGGCGGCTTCGCCTACGACTCGCCGACCTACGACGGGTCCACGGTCACCGGCATCGGACGGGCCAGGGCCACCGCGATCTTCTACCGCGCGCTCACCCGCTACATGGTGTCCACCACCGACTTCCACGACGCGCGCCTCGCCACGCTCAAGGCGGCGGCGGACCTCTACGGCGCGAACAGCACGGCGTACCAGACCGTCGACAAGGCCTGGGCCGCCGTGAACGTCACGGTCGCCAACACCCCTGCGGCCAGGCGCTGACGACCGTCCGGGTGTCCCGCCACGAGTGGGGCACCCGGACGTCCGGCCGGCTCAGATCCACTGCTTCTCGACCTCCTCGGAGACCGTGAACCCGGCCTCGCAGGAAGGGCAGTTCGCCTTCCCGAACACATACGTCAACGCGGTCGCGACCTCCGTCTGTCCGGACTCGACCGCCTCGCCGTGCAGTCGCGCACCGATGCCGTCGAGTGCGTCGGGCGCGGCCGGTATCAACTCCGTCCGCCCCTCGGTGTTCTCCTCCTTGCCCGTGGCGAACACGTAGTCGCCGGCCGAGGCGAAGAAGCCGTACGAACCGAACGCGACGTACAGGCCCTCCTCGCACTCGGGGCATTCGAGGTCGTACTCCTCGCTGTTCACTCCCTCCAGAGCCTCGGCCCACACCCCGCCGCCCTCGAAGGCGAGCACGGCCATCTGCAGATAGACGAAGGTGTGCGCGTCCTGCGTCGGATCGGCGCGCAACCGGCGTGCGACATCGAGCAGTTGGTCCAACTCGTGCGCATAGCGCCGCTGGCACTCCTCGTCCGGGTCCGTGGCGATCAGCCCGGCCATGGTGACCGCCTGTATCGGCCCGCCCGGTGCCCGCTCCAGGGCGATGTCGGTGAGTACGGGCATCGCCGCCCAGCTCGCCTCGTACACCGACCCCTGGTGGCACAGCGAATCCCACAACTCCTGCCACACGGCCTCGTCCTCGGAGCCGCCGAGGCGCGCGAACAGGCCGGGAATGTCCTCCGCGCTGCCGTGGGCGTGGGTCAGCGCGGACCAGTCGATCGTCGTCATACGGCGATTGTGCCGCCCGGCACTGACAACGCGACTCCGGCCGCGGGCGGCTCCGTCAGACCCGCCGTCGACTTGGACCGGACGAATCCTGCTTCTTTCATTGACGACGGAAAAGAAGGCATCTAGGTTCCGGCCATGCGCTCGATCCCGCACACCGAGTCGTTCCCGGCCCACACGCCGGCCGCCTCGCAGGTCTTCACGACCGTCCTGTCCCAAGGCCCCCTCACCCGGCTTGAGGTGGCCCGCCGGGCCGGGCTGTCGGCGGCGGCGGTGACCAAGGCGGTCCGGCCGCTGATCGAGGCGGGGTATCTGACGGAGGGCGCGGACGAGGACGCGCCCCCGGCGCTGGGGCGGCCCGCGAACCTCGTACGGGTCGACGGCGGGCGCGCGCTGTTCATCGGGGTCAAGGTGACCGGCGACGAGATCATCGGCGTCCTCACCGACCTGTGCTGCCGCATCCGTGTCGCCCGTCATGTGCCGCTGACCGACCGCGACCCCCGGGAGGTACTGGCCGCGATCGCGGACCTGGCCCAGGAACTCCGCGCCGGGGCGGACGAGTTGGGCATCCAGGTGGTCGGCCTCGGCCTCGCGGTCTCCGGCGACGTGGACCGCGGCGAAGGGGTCGTCCGTTACTCGCCGTTCCTGGAGTGGCGTGACGTACCGCTCGCCGAACTGGCCGCCATGACCACGGGGTTGCCGGTCACTGTCGACAACGACGTGCGCGCGCTGACCGTCGCCGAGCAGTGGTTCGGCGCCGGTGCCGGACTCACGGACTTCGCCGTGGTGACCGTCGGCGCGGGCATCGGCTGCGGACTGGTCGTGCACGGCCGGGTCGTCGCCGGCGCCCACGGTGTCGCGGGCGAGATCGGCCATGTCGTCGTCGATCCCGCCGGGCCCCGCTGCCACTGCGGCAACCGCGGCTGCGTCGAGGCGATCGCCGGGGACGCCGCGATCGTCGCCCGCGTCCGTGAGGTGACGGGGGTCCAGGTCGCCGACACCTCGGAGGCCGTGGCCCTCGCCCACCGGGGCGACGCCGGAGCCCGCGAGGTCTACGCGCGGGCCGGCGAGGCGATCGGCCGGGGCATCGCGACCGTGGCCAACCTGCTCGGCCCCGAACGCGTGATCATCTCCGGCGAAGGCCTCGCCGCCTACGACCTGTTCGCCGAGCAGATCCGCGACTCCTTCGCCGAGGCCGCCTTCGGCTCCGCCGCCCGCTGCGACGTACGCACCCGCCCCCTGCCCTTCGACGAGTGGGCGCGAGGGGCCGCCGCCACCGCGATCCAGTCCTTCATCCGAGCCGCCGACTAGCCCGCACGATCACCCTCCGACCCGCACGAGGAGCCCAACGATGTACTCCCTCACGCCCGTTCGCGCCCTGAGAGCCATGGTGGTCCTGGCCCTCACCGCCGGCTTCGCCACCCACCTCCCCACTGCGCACGCGGACACGGCACCGACCGTCGCGGCCAAGCCCTATATGGGCTGGTCGAGTTGGAGCATGCAGTCGTCCAAGTACCCCGGCCTCAACCCGGACGGCGACTACAGCTACCTCACCGAGGCGAACGTCGACAAGCAGACCGACGCGCTCGCCGCCAAGCTCAAGAAGTACGGCTACGACTACGTCAACATCGACGCCGGCTGGTGGATGGACAAGACCTGGAAGTCCGGATTCGACGAGTACGGCCGTCAGAAGGCCGACCCGGTCCGCTTCCCCAGCGGCATGAAGGCCGTCGCCGACCGCATCCACTCCAAGGGCCTCAAGGCCGGCATCTATCTGCCCGCGGGCCTGGAGAAGGGAGCCTACGGCGACGGGAAGACGCCCATCCGGAACGCCGACGGCTGCACCACCGCCGACATCGTCTACAGCGACCTGCGCACCACCAACGGCTGGGACAGCGCGTACAAGATCGACTTCTCGCGGCCCTGCGCCCAGAAGTACATCGACTCCCAGGCGCAGTTGATCGCCGGCTGGGGCTACGACTTCCTCAAGCTCGACGGTGTCGGTCCCGGTTCCGGAAAGAGCGGTGACCAGTACGACAACGTTGCCGACGTGGCCGCCTGGAACAAGGCCATCACCGCCACCGGACGCCCGCTCCACCTGGAACTCTCCTGGTCCCTGGACTACGGACACGCCGCCGACTGGAAGAAGTACTCCAACGGCTGGCGCATCGACACCGACGTCGAGTGCTATTGCAACACCCTTGTCAGCTGGGAGAACTCGGTCGACGACCGCTGGGACGACGCCCCCGCCTGGACCGACAAGGCGGGCCCCGGCGGCTGGAACGACCTCGACTCCCTCGACGTCGGCAACGGCGCGATGGACGGCCTGACCAAGGCGGAACGCCAGAGCTACGCGACTCTCTGGGCCGTCGCCAAGTCCCCGCTGTTCACCGGCGACGACCTCACCCGGCTCGACGACTACGGCGTCTCCCTGCTGACCAACCGTGAGGTCATCGCCGTCGACCAGAGCGACGCGCTGCCCGCCCGCCCCGTCACCCCGTCCGACGCCCAGCAGGTGTGGGCCGCCAAGAATCCCAACGGCACATACACGGTTGCCCTGTTCAACCTCGCCAGTGCTCCGGCCGCCGTCTCCGCGAACTGGACGGCCCTCGGCTTCACCGGCAAGGCCGACGTCCGTGACCTCTGGAACCACGAGGACCTCGGCTCCTTCACGAACAAGGTGACCGAGGCCCTGCCCGCCCACGGCTCCCGCCTCTTCACCGTCACCCCGCACGGCAGCGCCGTCACCACGACCCCCTACGAGGCCGAGGCCACCACCAACACCCTCAGCGGCAACGCCTCCGTCGCCGACTGCTCGGCCTGCTCCGGCGCCCACAAGGTTGGCAACCTCTACCTCGGCGGCAAGCTCACCGTCAACAACGTCGTCGCCGCCAAGGCCGGCACCTACCAGGTGAGGATCGCCTACGTCAGCGGCGACTCCCGCTCGGTCGCGATCTCCGCGAACGGCAACGGCGCCACCAGCCACAAGTTCCCGTCCACCGGCGACTGGGGGACCGTCGGGACGGTCAGTGTGCCGGTGACCCTGAAGGCGGGCGCCAACACCATCACCTTCGACAGCGGTTCGAGCTATGCACCGGACATCGACCGGATCGACGTGCCCAAGTCCTCCTCCTGAGCCGACCTTCGCGGAGACCCACCATGCCCAGTGCACCGTTCGACCTGCCCAGACGCAATGTGCTCGCCCTCGCCGCGGCCACCGGTGCCCTCGCCGGCCTGCCCGCCTTCACCGCCTCCGCCGCACCCGAGCGACCCACCAACACCTCGTACGGCAACGCCGCTTCACGCAACACCCTGTGGTGGCAGGCCCCGGCCGACGACAACTCGATGATCGTGCAGGGCCTCCCCGTCGGCAACGGCCGGCTCGGCGCCCTCGCGAGCAACGACCCCGGCCACGAGGTCCTCCTCGTCACCGACGCCACCATGTGGACCGGCGGCCTCAACGACACCCTCGACTCGGACGGCCAATTCCCCTACGGCCGCGCCGACTTCGGCTCCCTCACCCTGCTGGCCCGGCTCACCGTCGACATCCCCGACCACGACCTGGGCGCGGTCTCCGGCTACCGCCGCACCCTCGACCTCGAACAGGGCGTTGCGACCACCTCGTACGTCCGCTCCGGAGTGACGTACCAGCGGCAGCTGTTCGCCAGCCGTCCCGACGACGTGATCGTCCTGCACTTCACCCAGAGCGGCGGCGGACGCTACACCGGCACCGTCGAGCTGGCGGGCACGCACGGCGAACCGGCCACGGACGCCCGCTCGTTCGGCGGCACCCTGGCCAACGGCCTGCGGTACGGCGCCGCCGTCACGGCATACGGGACCGGCGGCAGCATCACCGTGAACGGCTCGCACGTCGCCTTCTCCGGCTGCAAGGACGTCACCGTCGTGCTGAGCGGCGGCACCAACTACGCGCCCAACGCGGCGGCCCACTACCGCGATCCGTCACTCGACCCGCAGAAGCTGGCCCGCACCAAGGTGGGCGCAGCCGCCAAGCACACGGCGGCCACCCTGCTGCACACCCATGTCGCCGACCACGGCGCGCTGTTCGGACAGCTGGGCATCTCGCTCGGCACCTCGTCCGCCGACCAGCGTGCCCTGGACACCTGGGAGCGCGTCCAGGCCCGGGCCCGCGACGGCATGCCCGACCCCGAACTCGAAGCCTCCTACCTCCAGTTCGGCCGCTATCTGATGATCGCCGGCTCCCGGGGGAGTCTGCCGATGGGCCTCCAGGGGAACTGGCTCGACGGCAACGACCCCGACTGGATGGGCGACTACCACACGGACATCAACATCCAGATGAACTACTGGATGGCCGACCGCGCCGGACTCTCCCAGTGCTTCGACGCGTTCACCGACTACTGCGTCGCCCAGCTCCCGGACTGGACCGACCTCACCCGCAGACTCTTCAACGACTCCCGCAACCGCTACCGCAACTCCAGTGGGAAGAACGCCGGTTGGACCGTCGCCATCTCCACCAACCCCTACGGCGGCGGTGGTTGGTGGTGGCACCCGGCCGGTAACGCCTGGCTGAGCAACACCCTCTGGGAGCACTACGAGTTCACGGGCTCACGCGCCCACCTCGCGAAGATCTACCCGCTCCTCAAGGGCGCCGTCGAGTTCTGGGAGGCGCGGCTGCTCACCACGACGCTGCCCGGCAGCTCGAAGGAGGTGCTGATCGCCGACAGCGACTGGTCGCCCGAACAGGGCCCGCTCGACGCGAAGGGCATCACCTACGCCCAGGAACTGGTGTGGGCGCTGTTCGGCAACTACTGCGTCGCGGCAGCCGAGTTGAAGAAGGACACCGGCTACGCGGGCACGATCGCGGGACTCCGCAAGAAGCTGTACCTCCCGGTGGTCAGCCCCAAGACGGGCTGGCTGGAGGAGTGGATGTCCCCCGACAACCTCGGCGAGACCACGCACCGGCACCTGTCCCCGCTCATCGGGCTCTTCCCCGGGGACCGTATCCGCCCCGACGGCTCCACCCCGAAGGACATCGTCGACGGCGCCACCGCCCTGCTCACCGCCCGCGGCATGGAAAGCTTCGGCTGGGCCAACGCATGGCGCAGCCTGTGCTGGTCACGGCTCAAGAACGCCGACAAGGCCTACCAGTTGGTCGTCAACAACCTCCGCCCGTCCACCGACGGCAGCAACGGCACCGCCTCCAACCTCTTCGACATCTACCAGGTCGAGGCGGGCCGCGGGATCTTCCAGATCGAGGCCAACTTCGGTACCCCCGCCGCGATGATCGAGATGCTCCTCTACTCCCGCCCCGGCCATCTGGAAGTCCTCCCGGCCCTCCCCGACGCGTGGGCCGCCTCCGGGTCCGTGACGGGTGTCGGCGCCCGGGGCGGCTTCGTCGTGGACCTCCACTGGAAGAACGGGAAGCCGACCGAGGTGAAGATCCGCAGCATCAACGGCCGGACGACGACGGTGGCCTTCGGCACCAGCACACAGACGGTGCGGCTTACCCCGGGCGGGTCCGTCACGCTGCGGGACTTCGCCCGGTGACGGCCCGACGGGCCCGGTTGAGCCGTGGGCTGGCTCTTGTGATGATGGCTGTGGCTCTCCAGACCGTGCCCGCGCAGGCACGGTCGGAGCCCACCGCCCCGACGCCGGTGACGGCCTCGGGTGGTTCACACACCGTCGTCACCTGGGGAGCGAGCGCCGACCGCACGGGCGACGGAGTGGCCGGCCGCGGCTACCGCCTGATCGTGCACACCAGCGTCGCGGGCGGCGAGCTGCGGATCCGGCTCTCCAACGCCTTCGGCGACCGGCCGGTGACCTTCGACAGCGTCTACGCGGGCGTGCAGAAGGAGGGCGCCACGCTGGTGCCCCGCTCCAACCGGCGGCTCACCTTCGGCGGCGGACGGTCGGTCACTGTCCCCGCCGGGGCGACCGCGTACAGCGACCCGCTGACCGGCGCACTGCCCGCGGCCACCAACCTGGTGGTCAGCATCCACAGCCCGGACGCGGCGGGCCCGGCGACCGGTCACGGACTGGCCATGCAGACGTCCTACGCGACCCAGGGCGACCACACGTCCGAGGAGAGCGGTGCCGCCTGGACCGACACCATCGGTTCCTGGTACTACCTCGACGCCGTCACCGTCCGGACGGCCGCGGACATCGGTGCCGTGGCCGCCCTCGGCGACTCCATCACGGACGGCTGGGCGTCCACGACCGACCAGAACCGGCGCTGGCCCGACTATCTGGCCCGACGGCTCCAGCGCGCCGGCACGACCGTGAAGGGAGTGGCCAACGAAGGGATCTCCGGCAACAAGGTGCTCGCGGACGGCGCCGGGCAGAGCGCCCTGACGCGGCTGCAGCGGGACGTCCTGTCGCAGCCCGGTGTCCGCACGGTGTTCCTGTTCGAAGGGGTCAACGACATCAAGGCCCACAGCGGCGTCACCGCCCAGGACCTGATCGCCGGCTACCGCGAGATCATCGCCCGGGCACACGCCGCCGGGAAGTGTGTCGTCGGCGCCACGGTCGGACCGTACGAGGGCTGGTCCGAATGGGACCGGGCGGGCGAGGCGGTGCGTCAGGAGGTGAACCAATTCGTCAAGGACAGCGGGGAGTTCGACGCCGTCACCGACTTCGACCACATCCTTCGCAGCCCCTACGACCAGGAAAGGATGCTGCCCTTCTTCGACGGCGGTGACCATCTGCACCCCAACGACAAGGGGATGCAGGCCATGGCCGACGCGGTCGACCTCACCGCCCTCGACTGCGGGCGGTGAACCTCAGCCGGACGCCGTCGCCTCCGGGGTGATGAGCCCCTGCCGGTAGGCGATCGCCACCGCCTCCGTACGGCTCGCGGCGCCCAGCTTCGCGAGGATGTTGGAGACATGGACGCTCGCCGTCTTGCCGGTGATGAACAGCTCCTCGCCGATCTGGCGGTTGCTGCGGCCTAGCGCGAGCAGCCGCAGCACGTCCTGCTCGCGGGCCGTCAGCGGCGAGGGGCGCTCTCCGCCGTCCGCAGGCAGGTCGCCGAGGCGGCCACGGCGGGCGAGCGTGTCCAGCCGCGCGAGCAGGGGCGCGGCACCGAGCCGGGTGGCCGTCTCCCGGGCCGCACGTGCCTGGACGACGGCCTCCTCACGCCGGTCGGCCGCCAACAGGGCTTCGGCGAAACGGAATTGGCAGCGCGCCCGTTCGTAGACATCGCCGTAGTCGAACGCGGTCACCGTCTTCTCCCAGACCGCCGTGTCCGGTCCCGCCACCGCCCGTGTCCACTCCGCCTCGGCGCGCGCCAGCCAGGCCAGACCCTCCGGTCCCTGCGGACTGCGGCCGTCGCCCTCCTTCGCCACGGCCCGCGCCAGCTCGACGAGTTCCGTCGCGGTCTCCGTCCAGCGGCGCACCCCCGCCTCGTCGCCCGTCAGCCGCAGTGCGGCGGCCCGGTCGGCGACCGGAGCGAGAGCGAGGGCGGCGAGCCGGACCGCCAGGTCGGGACGCCGGCCGGCATCGTCGGTGAGCGCCGCGACCGCCGAGCGCATCGCCTCAACGGCCGCCTCCGGATCGTCCCGCACCGCGCCGGCGTCCGTCAGTACGATGCCCGCCACCATCGCGGCCATCCATTCGAACGGCCCGTCCAGCAGGGCACGTGCCCGGTCCGCAGCCCTCAAGTCGCCGCGCGCGAGCGCCACATACAGTGCGGGTCCCACGGTGAAGCCGCCCGTCCGCGGCAATACCTTCGCGTCGCTCGTGGCGGCCTTCTCGCACTCGTCCCAGCGACCGAGTGTGTACAGCACCAGCAGCTGGAGATAGCGCATCTCCAGCGGGTACGGCGAGGACAGCAGCCCGGCGCGGCGGGCCCGGTCCAGCCCCTCGGTGAGCCAGGGCAGGGACTCCTCCAGGTGCCCGGACTCGAAGTTGCCGATGGCCAGATGGAACAGGGCGCGCATCTCCACGGGCGCGTGCCCGGCCTGCCGGGCCAGCTCGCGTGCCTGAGCGAGCCGCTCGCGGCCCTCCGGGGTGCGCCGCCCACCCCTTTCGAGGGTGGCCAGCGAGATCAGCAGATCGGCCTGGGCGTCGACCAGTTGGAGTTCCTCGGCGCTGCGCAGGGCCTGCCGGGCGACCCGCAGCGCGATCTCGTCCTCCCCGACCTGACGTGCCGTCAGCACATGAGTGGCCGCCGCCCACACCCACGTACGCGAGGGCGGTTCGGCCGGGATCATCGCGAGAGCCTCGCTGCTGTAGGCGAACGCGGCGGTGAGGCTGTCGACGCCCATCAGGTTGCCGGCGAGGGTGTACCGGACCCGGGCGGCCAGCTCGGAGTCGGTGTCCTGGCCGATCCCGGCCAGCGCGGACCGGGTGAGGGAGACCGCGCGGTGCGCGTCCCCGGCATGCGCTGCTGCCGCCGAGGCACGCAGGGTGAGGGTCACACTGTCGATGCCCTCGCCGGCGGGCCGGGCGGCCGGGTCGACCGACCTCCACAGATCGAGGGCGGTTTCGAGATGCCGTAGCTCCTCGGCGGGCGCGCCCACACGCTGGGCGTGGTCGGCGGCCTCCAGGGAGGCGGCCAGCGCCTCGGCCAGGTCGTGGCTCTCGCGGTAGTGGTGGGCGCGCTCGGCCGCGCTCTCGGCGGGATGGCCGCGCCCGGCGAGGAGGCGGGCGAACGAGCCGTGCAGCCGGGAGCGCTCGCCGGGCAGCAGATCGGCGTACACCGCCTCGCGGGCGAGGGCGTGCCGGAAGGAGTACGTGTCGCCCTGGCCGGGGACCAGGAGCTGTCGCTCGACGGCTTCGCGCAGCGCGGACTCCAGCTCGTCCTCGGGGAGTTGGACCGCGTCCCGCAGCAGGTCGTACTCGACGCGGCGCCCGGCGACGGCGGCGGTGCGCAGCACCAGCTGGGCGGTGTCGGAGAGTTGCTCGAAGCGGATCAGCAGGACGTCGGCCAGACCGCTGGGCACACCGCCCGCCTCCATGTCGGTGGCCGCGAGCAACTCCTCGGCGTAGAAGGCGTTTCCCTCGGCGCGCTCGACGATCCGGCGGACCGTGCCGTCCGGCACCGGGCCCGTGCGCAGCGCCCGCACCAGCCGGGCGACCTCCGCGTCCCCCATGGGACGCAGCTCCAGGCGCTCCACGGCGGGCAGCCGCACCAGCTCGGCCAGCAGGGGCCGCAGCGGATGTCTGCGGTGGAGGTCGTCCGCGCGGTACGACGCGAACACCGCGAGGCGGTGGGTGGGCGCACCGCCCGCCGGGCGCTGGAGGATGCCCCGACTGAGCAGGAAGCGGAGCAGGTCGCGGGAGGACTGGTCGGCCCAGTGCAGGTCCTCCAGGACCAGGAGCAGGGGAGCGATGTCGGAAAGGTCGGCGAGCAGTCCGGCCATGCCCTCGAAGAGGCGCAGTCGGCCGCCCGCGTCCCGGGCCGCGTCCGTGCCGGCGCCGAGCAGCCGGTCGACCGCCGGATGCGCGGACAGTGTGGCGGCGAAACGGTCGTCGCCGGCGAGTGCTCCGAGGATCTCGGTGAACGGCAGATACGGCAGCCCCACGTCACCGAGGTCGACACAGTGCCCGGTCAGGACGGTCATGCCGACGTCAGTCGCCCGCGCCGCCACCTCGTCCAGGACCCGGGTCTTGCCGACGCCCGCGTCCCCGGCGATCAGCACCGCCCCCGCCGTACCCGCGCGGGCACGCTCCAGCACACCGGCGAGGCGGGCGACCTCCTCGTCCCGGCCGATGAGCGGCGCTGCTGCTACGGATTGCGACACGCCCCCATCCTGGCACGCGCCACTGACAACGCACCTGGCCACCGGGCGGAAGGCACCTCCCGCCCGGCAGTCGGGGTCAGCGCAGTGTCTCGGCCCAGTTCGCCGGCACGCGTCCCGCCGGACCCGGCACCGGCTGGTCCTTCGGGTGGCTCACCGGGGCGGTGAGTTCGGGGCCGGAGTCGTAGAGCTCGGAGGTGCTGAAGTTCCAGAACCATTCCTCGCCCGGCTCGTAGCTCTGGATGAACGGGTGGCCCGTGGACTGGTAGTGGGCCGTGGCGTGCTTGGCGGGGGAGTCGTCGCAACAGCCGACGTGACCGCACTGCGCGCACCGCCGGAGGTGGAACCACCAGCCCTGGGCCGCGTCGCACTCAACGCAGCCGGCACCGCTCGGCGGGACGCTGGGGTCGATTCCGGTGATGTCGTTCATGCGGACTCCTGGGGCGTCTCGTTGTCGGTGGCGGTGAGGGGGAGCAGGACCTGGAAGCGGGTGTCGCCCGGTACCGACTCCACCTGGAGCGTGCCGTGGTGCTTGTTGACGACGATCCGCCAGGAGATGTCCAGACCGAGACCCGTGCCCTCGCCCACCGGCTTGGTGGTGAAGAACGGATCGAAGATACGGCTGCGGATCTCCGCCGGGACACCGGGCCCCGTGTCGCGGAACTCCACCATCAGCTGATCGCGCACCAGCGCCGTCCGCACCGTCAACGTGCCTTCCCCGCCCGCGCTGTTCATGGCGGAGACCGCGTTGTCGATCAGGTTCGTCCACACCTGGTTGAGCTCCGCCGGGTAGGCCGGGACCTTCGGGAGCGTACGGTCGTACTCCTTGACGACCTTGATCCGGTCGCCGATCTTCCCGCCGAGCATGAGCAGGGTGCTGTCGAGGAGTTCGTGCACATCGGCGACCTGGTAGGGCGCGCGGTCCAGCTGCGAGTACTGCTTGGCGGCGCCGACCAGATTCGAGATCCGGGTCGTGGAGTCCTCGATCTCCGTCATCAACAGCTCTGTCTCGACCGTGTAGTTGAGCCAGCCGATCGCTCCCGGCAGGATCTCCTCGTCCACGGCCGCCGCGACCTGGTCGAGCCACTCGACGTCGAGACCGGCCTGTACGAACGTCGGCGCGATCTGCCAGGACTCCGTGACACCGTGGTCGTCGAGCCAGTCCGTGAGCTGGTCCTCGCGGTCCGAGGCCTCCAGCGGGCTCAACGCCTGTGCCTTGGCTACCCGTTCGGCCGTGCGCTCCTGGATGTCGATGAGGTTGGCGAGGTCCTCCCGCGAGTACGGTCCCGAGGAGATGACGCGCAGTTTGTGCCGCATCTTCGCCACGCGCTCCCGCAGCGTCGAGGTGGCCCGGACGGCAGCGGCGGCGGGGTTGTTGAGTTCGTGTGTGAGCCCGGCCGACAACGAGCCCAGCGCCAGCAGCCGTTCACGCTGGCTGATCGCCAACTGGCTGCTCTTCTGGCCGAAGAAGAGGCCCTCCAGCAGATGGACCGCCATCGGGAACCACTCGCTCATGATGGCCGCGAAGGTCTCGGCGGGCAGCACGAAGAAGCGCGTCGGCTCCGTCACCCGCATGGAGTTGAGGTACACCTGCTGCACCCGGTCCCCGATGTAGGCCTGCATCGCGCCCGTGTACACCCCGCGCTGCGAGGTGCGGGCGACCTCCACGTCGTCCTCGCCGACGCGGCGCGACAGCACCACGGTGCCCTCGATCATCACGTAGAAGCAGGTGGCGGGATCACCCTCGGTGTAGACGGGCCCGGCCTCGAACTGCTCCACCTGACCGTCGCAGCACAGCCTCCCGAGCTGCTCCGGCGTCAGCTTCTCGAACAGGAACAGCGTGCCGATCTCCTGCGGGCTGCAGGGCAGCACCTTGCCGCTCATGACTGCTCCAGGTAGCGGTGGACGAGCATCACGGCCATGGCTCCCTCTCCGACGGCGGAGGCGACGCGTTTCGCGGACTCGGCGCGTGCGTCGCCCGCCACGAACACGCCGGGAATGTTGGTCTCCAGGTGGTACGGCGACCGGTCCAACTCCCAGCCCGCGGGCGGTTTTCCGTCCGCTGTGAGGTCGGGCCCGGCCAGGATGAACCCGCGCTCGTCGCGCAGCACCGCGCCGTCCAGCCAGTCGGTCAGCGGGGCCGCGCCGATGAACACGAACATCCACTGCGCGTCGACGAGTTCGGTCGTCCCGCTCTCCGTGTCGCGCAGGGTGAGCTGCTCCAGATGGTCGGAGCCGTGCGCGGCCTCGACGACCGTGCCGGTGCGGACGGAGATGTTCTCCGCCTCGTTGATCTGCTGGATCAGGTAGTACGACATCGACGCGGCCAGCGAGGGCCCGCGCACCAGCAGCGTCACCGACTTGGCGCCCCGGGACAGGTACATCGCCGCCTGGCCCGCCGAGTTGGCGCCGCCGACGATGTACACGTCGTGCCCCTGGCAGGAGGCGGCCTCGGTCAGCGCCGAGCCGTAGTAGACCCCGCAGCCCGTCAGATCGGGCGTGCCGGGCGCCTCCAACTGCCGGTAGGACACACCGGTAGCCAGGATCACGGCGTGCGCGGCGACCGCCGAACCGTCCGCGAAATGCACCACCCGCGCCGACCCGTTGGCCTCCAGGCCCGTGACCTCGCGTGCGGTGAGGATCTCGGCACCGAACTTGGTGGCCTGCCGCCTTGCTCTATCGGTGAGTTGGGCCCCGGACACCCCGTCCGGGAAGCCGAGGTAGTTCTCGATCCGCGAACTCTGCCCGGCCTGCCCGCCGGTCGCCGACCGCTCCACGAGGACGGTCCTGAGCCCTTCGGAGGCCCCGTAGACGGCCGCGCCCAGTCCGGCCGGTCCGCCGCCGATGACGACGAGGTCGTAGAAGTCGGCCGTGGGCGTGGTCGCGAGCCCCACCTCCGCGGCCAGCTCGGGTGCCTCAGGCTCGACCAGTACCGACCCTTCTGCGGTGATGACGAGCGGCAGCCGCTGCCCGTCCTGCCCGGCGGCCGACAGCAGCCGCAGCCCCTCGGGGCTGTCCGCCGAGTACCAGCGGTACGGCACCTGGTTGCGCGCCAGGAACTCCCGCACGTCCGAGGAGCGCGCAGACCAGCGGTGCCCCACCACCTTGGTGGCGGGCACGGGCCGGTAGTCGCTGTTCCGCCACGCCTCCAGGAGGTCGTCCAGGACGGGGTACAGCTTCTCCTCGGGCGGGTCCCAGGGCTTCAGCAGATAGTGGTCGAGGTCCACGACGTTGATCGCGTCGATCGCCGCCTCCGTGTCCGCGTACGCGGTCAGCAGCACGCGACGGGCGCCCGGATGGATGTCGAGGGCCTGTTCCAGGAACTCGATGCCGTTCATCTGCGGCATGCGGTAGTCGGCCAGGATCACGGCGACGAGATCCCCGCGCAGCTTCAGCTCGCGCAGCGCGTCCAGCGCGGACTCGCCCGACTCCGCGCGCACGATCCGGTACGACTCGCCGTAGCGCCGCCGCAGGTCACGGGCGACGGCACGGGAAACTCCCGGATCGTCGTCCACGGTCATGATGACGGTCCGCGCGGATTCGGCGGCCTGTGCCATACGTCTCCCACCCCGAGTGGTCGGCTTCGCGGCACGGCGGCGCCGTTGTCACCGCGCCGGCTCCCGACCATCGTATGTTCGATCGCCCCGCTTCGCTCCGGCACACCCGATACCGGGGCCGCGGCGGCGCCGGGAGCGCGGCGCGGGTGACCTCGTCACACGGTGACGAACTGCCAGTGCTGGCTGAACGAGCCGGAGCAGGGCGTCAACTGGACCAGCGACAGGTTGTTCGTGCCGGTCACGTACGCGCACCGACCGCTGCTGCGATGGTGAAGCTCGTTCCACTCGAAGCCCGCGGCCGCCGCGCTCCACTGCTGACTGGTCACGGCGTTGCAGTTGAGCATCCAGAGGACGCCGGCGAACTGGGCCATGCACAGGCCGCTCTGCTTGCTCACCAGGTAGTAGTAGCCGTCACCGGTGGGGACGGCCGTCCACAACTGGTTGTCCGTTCCGGTGCAGTCGTACTGCTGGACGTGGGCCCCGAGCGCGGGGTCCTCCCGCCTGATGTCCATGCACCTGCCGCTGAACCGGTTGACCACCTTGAAATACGAGCCGGCCATCGCCGGAGCGGCCAGGCCGGACGGCGACGGGGCGTCGGCGGCGTGGGCGTCGACGATGCCCCAGCAACTGATCACCACGGCCACCAGGGCGACCTGCAGCACTCGCGCGCGCCTTCGGACATCGGTCATGTTTCCCCCGTACGAGCTGTTCGGGACGCGTGGAGTGTGACCCGCCGCAGGAGGGATGTCGCCTTCTGTTCCGTTCATCGGAACGGTGAGGCGGACTCCTCTCGGTCACCGTCATGGCGGCAGCGTGGTGAAGACTGGGTCCGACAGATGTGACCGCACCACAGGGAGGCCACCGCATGACACGCCCGATCACGGCAGGGGTCGACGGATCGGCGGAGAGCCTCGCCGCACTCGCCTGGGCGGGCCGGGAGGCCGTACGGCGGGGACTCGCGCTGCGAGTGGTGCATGTCTGGCGGTACGAGGCGCACGAGGCCCTCGACACGGGGGACCGGGACACGCAGGACCGCTGGGTGCGGGACGCGGCGTCCGAGGCCGCCCGGACGCTGGCCGAGCGCCACCCGGGCCTGGACGTGACCGCCGACGTCCTGGAGGGCGACCCCGTCGACACACTGACCGCCGCCGCTGCCGAGTCCGAACTGCTGGTCCTCGGCTCGCGCGGGCACGGGCCCGTCGTGGGCTTCCTGCTCGGTTCCGTCGGACAGCGGGTGATCGCCGACGCCGTACGGCCCGTCGTGCTCGTGCGGGCCGGGGACGAGGCGTCCGGGGAGGCCGCGGGGCGCGAGATCGTCGTGGGGCAGCACGGAGACCCGGAGGACAGCGCGGCCGCGCTCGGCTTCGCCTTCGGGACGGCGGCGGCACGCGGCGCCACCGTGCGGGCGGTGCGGGCGTGGACCCTGCCGCCCGTGTTCGCCTACAGCCCGGGCTCCATGGAGCTCCTCGACGAGGCCGGCGGCCTGGAGCCGTACGAGAAGAAGGCACTCGCCGAGGCGCTGGAGCCGTGGCGGGAGCGCTTCCCCGGTGTGCCCGTCGTCGAGCACGTCGAGATGGGCAGCGCGGGGCAGGTGCTGCTGTCGGTGGCCGGGCGGGCGCAGTTGATGGTCGTCGGGCGGGGGGGGGGGGGGGGGGGGGGCGGGGGGGGCGGACTAGGCAGAGGCTGGAGTCGCGCTTGGCTTACTGACGGTGTCACTTGGCGAATGATA